>JAEUQG010000242.1 GCA_016789755.1 Bryobacterales bacterium | reverse complement strand
TTCCTATATTTCTACAATAACAGAAGTATGGAAATCGGACGGGCTTCGCGGGAGCGCCGGGCAGCTAGAAATCGATGGAGGCCAACACCTCGCTTGGCCTTTTCTCGAAGGCGCGGGCGATGGCGAGAAAGCTCTCGATGCTGGGCATGTGGGCGCCGCGTTCGATGGAGCTGATTTGCGACACGCTGAGTCCGGTCGATTGGGCCAGGTCCTTCAATGACCAGTTGCGCTCGGCGCGCAGAACCTTGATGCGAGCGCCTAGCCGCGCGCGGAGAAGTTCCTGCGGCGACTTGCCGAAGTGGAAGGTGTCGGCAGCGCTTTTTAGGGTCTGGCGCAATTGGGCGAGGGTGAACGGCTTCGGCAGATAGTCGAACACTTTCATGCGGAAGGTATTGCGCATGTCCTCGAGCGAGGGATAGCCGGTGACGATCACCACGCACAGGCCGGGCCAGCGCGCTTGCAGTTGTTCCAGCACCTGGTCGCCGCGCGCCTCGCCCATTTTCATGTCGAGCAGCACGATGTCGGGAAGGCGATCCTCACAGCCGGCAAACAACTCCTCGGGCTGAGCGAAGGTGCGCACGGTATAGGCGCCTTCATCGGCGAGCAGATCTTCGATATAGGTGCGGAAGTCCGGATCGTCGTCGAGCAAGGCCACGTCGATCCACGATTCATTAGGCATTAGCATTCCTCGCGGCCGGCGCAGCCGGCAACTTCACTTCCAAGCGCGCTCCGCCGCCCGGCGAATTCGATGCGCCGATGGCGCCGCCGTGTTGGCGCACGATGCCGTCGGAGACGGTGAGGCCGAGGCCGGTGCCTTTCGCATCGAGGCGGGTAGTGACAAAGGCGTCGAAGATATCGGGCAAGACGTGAGGTGGAATCCCTGGCCCGTCGTCCTGGACGCGGATGACGATATAGGCGCGCCCGCCTTCCTCGACCGCCTCTGAACTGGCCTCGATGTTGCCGCCGACGTTGACGGCGTTGAGGGCATTGCGCAGCAGGTTGACGAACACCTGAATCAGGCGATCGGTGTTTCCGATCACCCAATGTTCTTCGGGCACGGTGTTGCGGAAGTGCACGCGGCTTGCTTTGTCGTCGATGGCGAGAAGGCTCCAAGCCTCCTCGACGATGGGGCGCGCCGCTACGGGCTCGACTTCCTGTTTGCGGGCACGGGCGAAGTCGACCAGCGATTCGGAGATGCGCCGCATACGTTGGGTGACGCGCAGCATGCGTGCCAGCCGCTCTTTGGTGTGCGCGTCGGGGGCCGTCTCCATCAGTTTCTCGATCGACCCATGGAGCACGGTCAGCGGAGTGTTGACCTCGTGCGCCACGCTGGCGCTGAGCAGGCCGATACTGGCCAGACGGTCCTGATCTTCGAGGCTCTTCTTGGCTGCCTCCAGCATGAGGTTGTTGCGGCGCAGATCCTCTGCCACTTTTGCCAGTTCGTCTTCATGGCGGCGCAGTTCGGACACGGTGGCGTTGCGGGAGCGCATGATCTGGCCGATTTCGTCTTCGAGGATCTCTTCTTCAGGGATCATTTCGTTGGTACGGTCATCCACCTGCGTTGCGGCATCGGCGTTGAGCATGCGCCGCAGAGGACGGTACACGTAGAGGGGCATGATGACGAGTTCGAGCACGAACACGGCGAGCAGATAGATGGTGCCCAGGACGGTGAAGAGGGTGCGTTGCGCGCGGTTCACGATATTCGTGTAGAACTCGGCCGGCATGCGCATGCTGCGGAAGAGTCCCGAGGCGGGCGCTTTGCGGTAGAGATACTGCGAGCGCGGGGGATCGCTCCAGATGAGTCCTGGATTTTCGTTCAACCAATTGAGTACGGCGGGGGGGATGCGCAAGGCCTCGGCGGTGCCTTCCTGAAAATCGTAGATCTCGGTACCGGGCATTTTGGGCAGCGGGCGCTCGTCGGAAAAGAGCTGCACCAGGAGGCTGTTCTCGCGCAGTTGCGCGGTGAGGACGCCATCCTCGAACAGCGGGATGAGGGAGAAGTAGGCCACACCCGCGAGGATGAGGAAGAACGCGTTGTGCAGCACGATCAGCTTCAGCCGGACCTTCAGGTCGCCGAAGAGCCGGCCCAGACTGCGGTGCGAGCGATGGGAATCGGGTGCAGCCAAGCCTTCCATTGTAAGCTAGGGAGTTCATGTTGATTTACGCCTGCACCATCTTTCTCAGTGCGTTCCTGTTGTTCCAGGTACAGCCGGTCATCGCCCGAATGATTCTCCCGTGGTTTGGAGGTTCGGCCGCGGTGTGGACGACGTGCATGCTCTTTTTCCAGACCATTCTGCTGTTGGGCTATCTGTACGTTTATTGGACGGTGCGCCACTTGCATCCGAAAACGCATGGCAAGGTGCACGCGGTATTGCTGGGGCTGAGTGTTCTGCTGCTGCCGATCACGCCTGGGGTGCATTGGAAGCCGCAAGGGGGAGGCAATCCTTCGATCGAGATTCTGCTGTTGCTGGCGGCATGCGTCGGGGCGCCTTATTTTTTGCTGTCTACTACCAGCCCGCTGCTGCAATCCTGGTATTCGAAGACGGGAAAAGGCGTGCTGCCATACCGCCTGTTTGCGCTCTCCAACCTGGGTTCGATGCTCGCTTTGATCAGCTACCCTGTTGCGGTGGAGCCCTATCTGCCGTCGCGCCTGCAAGGCGTGACATGGTCGGTGGCATACGTTGCGTTCGCCATCCTCTGCATTGCCGCGGCCATCATTACGACGCGCCGCGTGACCGCCGTGATCGAATCGCCGGAAGAGGTTTCGGAGGAGATTCCCGCCAAACCGGAAGCGGCGGCGCTGGCCATGTGGGTGGCGCTTGCGGCGTGCCCGTCAGCGCTGCTGCTGGCGGTCACCAATCATCTGACGCAGGACGTGGCGTCGATTCCGTTTCTGTGGATTGTGCCGCTGGTGCTCTATCTGCTGTCGTTCATTCTCTGCTTCGATGCCGACGGTTGGTACATACGGCCGCTGTGGATGGGATTGCTCATCCCGTCGCTGGCGGGCATGTCGTACTTTCTTTACAAAGGCACAGAGGATTTCAACATGAAGATCCTGCTGAGCGCCTTTTCCGCCGCCTTTTTCGTGTGCTGCATGGTGTGTCACGGGGAGATGGTGCGGCTTAAGCCTCATCCACGGTACCTGACGTCGTTCTACCTGATGCTTTCGATCGGTGGCGCGCTGGGTGGGCTTTTCGTCGGACTGGTGGCTCCTTATCTCTTCACGGCTTACTTTGAATTCCCCATTCTGCTGGTGTTCTGCGGGTTCATGGCCGTGGTGGTTCTGGTGAGCGATCCGCGCTCGCGCTTTTATGAAGGTTGGTCGCAGTGGTCCGTCATTCTGATGGTGGCGGGAGTGCTGGCTCTGTGCGTCTTCTGCGGCCAGACTGTGCGGAACGCGCTGGGAGACTATTTCCTGGTGCAACGCAATTTCTACGGAACGCTGCGGGTGCGCGAAGGCGGGGAGGAGCGCGATGCCTACCGCACGCTGTTGCACGGCGCCATCAATCACGGCGAAGAATGGATTCATCCGGAGCGGCGGCTGGAACCGCTGACGTATTACTGCCCCGCCACCGGAGTGGGCGTCGCCATCGGAACGCGCCAGCTTGGTGTGCCGCAGAAGGTGGCTGTGTTCGGATTAGGGGCGGGCACTGTCGCAGGCTACGGACGTCCGGGCGACCATTACAAGTTTTACGAGATCAATCCGCTGGTGCTGGACATTAGCCGGCGGCAGTTTTACTACATCACGGAATCGAAGGCCAAAGTGGATGTTGTGCTGGGCGATGCGCGGCTGTCGCTGGAGCGCGAAGAGCCGCAGAACTTCGACGTGCTGGCGGTGGATTGCTTTTCCGGCGACTCCATTCCGGTGCACCTGCTGACCAAGGAGGCGGTGCAACTGTACTTCAGGCATCTGAAGCCGGCCGGTATTCTTGCCGTGCACGTCTCCAACCGCTACCTGGACCTGGAGCCTGTGGTCGAGCGCATTGCCACATCGCTCGGCATGGCTACGCTGCAAGTGGAAACCGAAGAGGACGAAGGGGAGAGCTGCTTTTCATCCACCTGGATTCTGGTGGCTAAGAACAAGCAGGTTTTCTCGCAGCCGATGCTGGTGTCGGCGGGCAAACCCGTTACCCCGAAACCAGCGCTGCGTGTTTGGACCGACGATTATTCGAGTCTGCTGAGCGTCATCAAGTGATCACTCGCCTTTGAGGAACCGCACCATGGCGGCGGTGAATTCGGAAACAAACGGCGCTCCGTTGTTGCGCAGATTCTCAATGGTCATGATGTCCCCTCTGACTTCGGGCTGGATGCCGATGTTTTCGAGATAGGGGGCGGCGGGATACTCGGCGCTGCGGATGTTTGCCGGCCGCACCATGAGGCTCTGCGTCACAGTGGCGTAGGTTTCCGAATACATACCGGTGGCGATGGGAAACACGCTGACCGTGCCGCCGGCGCCTTGGCTGGGCATGCCGAAGGCGATGCCGATGCCGTTATCCTGAATCGAGGCTGCGAACAACTCGGCTGCCGAAGCCGTGTAATCGTCGACGAGCATCATCACGGGCTTGCTGTATCCCAGCAGGTTGCCGGCGCGGTCGCGGGCCGGTTCGATTTCGAGCCCGAGGTCGCAGAGCGGCAGCGGCCCCGTGCGTCCGCGGTTCTCGCTGTACGCTCCGCGAATGTCGCCGAGCATGGCGCGCAGCAGTCGGGTGATCCACTCGTCGACGCCGGACGATTCGAGGTCGAAGATCAGGCTCTCGTACTTGTTGATCCAATCGCGCGTGGCGCGGATCTCGGCGCCGGCAATTTGAAAAGGCTTGCGCGTCATCAAGGAGGCAGCGTCCTGGGCAAAGCACGGATCGCCGCCGGGATTGCGCATCAGATCGACAATCAAGCCGTCGGTGTTGCGCTCCATGAAGGCTACCTCCGTGGCGATCTGCGAAAGCGCCTGGCCGGCGAGGAAGGGGTTGTCGTGCATGTAGCTGATGCGAAGGAAGCCGAGGCGTAACCCGCCGCTCTGGAAAGTGCCGGAAAAGAGCAAGTCGCGTCCACGTCCAAGCCGCTGTTGGAAGCCGGTGGGCATGCCGAACACGGGCTGCACGGCGCCGATGCCTCGCACCGCGCGGAGAGGGGTGATCTTCGCCAGCCGTAATTCGCGCAGCCCGCGGAAGGGCTTCGGCGCAAGCGGGCTTTCCACCGCGGTTCGGGGACTCTCTTGCGCGGTGTTCTGCAGGATGGGCGAGGGCACCGGACCGATGGCGGTCAACGGAATGCCGTCCTTGATCCAGAAGATGTCGTAGGTTTCGACGCCGCCGCTCGATTGGCGGCGGAACTGGAATTTGGATACATCGGGCGTCTGGTGAGCCCGCGGATAGGCGCTCTGGGCGCGGAATACGATGAGATCGAGAGCATCGCGCACGGCTGCGCGATCGTTGCCGGAGGGGGAAAATTTCCTGAACTCGGCGATCAGGTCCGCGACCGGTTTGCCATCGACGCTGAGCAGTTCGTCGCCGGCCTGCACGGGGAAGGAGCGGGCGGGGAGCAATTGGCGGTCGACGAGATCGACCAGAACTTTGCCGTCGTACAGATCGAGGAATAGTCCGCTGTCGGCGGAGAAATTCGACGGGATCAGGAAGCGTGTATGGCCGTCGCGGAGACGCGACACGTATTCGGCGCACAAATCGAGATACTCGAAGTCGTCGCCGGTGCGGCGCACACGCTCAAGCCAGGGGGCCAATTGGAGCAGATCGAAGCCGATGGCATCCCGTTTCCACTCATAGGGCGCGTACTGCTTGGCGTAGAGTGCGGCCAATTGCTGGAATTCCAGCACCTTCTGGTCGGTGCTCATCTGGGCGCATAAGGGCGCCGCCAAGCCGGCAAAAACCGCAAGCAGAAACCGCGTCATGGCGCAAGGATACCAGCTTTCCCCTAACCCTGGTAGAATGTAAGGTTTTCGTGCATCCGGAGATTTCAGGTGAATTTCATTCTACGTGCATATAGCTTCGTCTTCCTTCTGCCCCCGACGCTTCTCTTGTTTGCCATGGGCTCGTTTGCCTATCTGGAAGGGAGAAAGGAGCTAAGCATCGACATGTTGCCGTGGGCGGAAGCCGACGTGCGCATGTGGCTGGTATTGACTGGCGGCTTCGGGCTGCTGTCCATGGTGCTGGCGCTGCTCAAGAAGGCCCGTGTGCTGTACGCCATCTACGCGGTGCTGGCGTTCGTGCTAGCCGTGTATGCCGTGTTCCTCTCGCGGCATCGCTTCGACGGCGAATCGGATTTCTATTGGGGACTGGCCTTCGTTGCCGGCGCACTGGGTGCGATGCTTGGGGCGATGGTGCACGCGCGCAAGTAGCCGCGGGGCGCCGTGGTACAAGGGGAAATATGGCCTCATTTCGAGTAGACACACCGCAGCGGTGTTACGATGCGGTGGTCGAACGGGGAATTCTGTCTCGCGCCGCCGAATACCTGCCGCCGAAGAGCGGCGCCGTGTTCGTTGTGACGACGGCGGATGTCTGGCAGTTGCATGGCGGGTGTCTGGAAACGGCGCTGGGCGGCCGGCTTCGGAAAGTACTGTTCTTCCCTGGCGGCGAAGATCATAAACGCCTGTCAGAAGTGGAAGCGCTGGCCGCACAGATGGTGGAAGCAGGCGCGGACCGATCGAGCGTGGTGGTCGCGTTCGGCGGCGGCATTGTGACGGATATCGGCGGATTCCTGGCGGCGGCGTTCATGCGGGGCATCCAGGTGCTGCAAGTGCCCACGACGCTGGTGGCGCAGGTGGACGCCGCCATGGGCGGCAAGACGGGGGTGAATCTTGTTGCGGGGAAGAATCTGTTCGGCGCGTTTCACCAGCCGTTGGCCGTGCTCATCGATCCCGATGTGCTGGCTACGCTGCCGGAGCGTGAATACCGGGCCGGGTTATACGAAGTGATCAAGTGCGGCGTCATCCGCAGTCCGGGTTTGTTTGCGTTGCTCCACGACCGGCGGGCGGAGGTGCTGGCGCAGGTTCCCGGTGCCGTCGATGAGTTGATTGCGGAGAGCGTGCGCATCAAAGCGGAGGTGGTGACGGCGGACGAGAAGGAGGGCGACCTGCGGCGCATTCTCAACTTCGGCCACACGATCGGCCACGCCCTGGAAGCGGAGACGGAGTACAAGCGCTTCCTGCATGGGGAGGCGGTGGCGTTCGGGATGAATGCCGCGACGCATCTCGCCGTGCTCGCCGGTGTGCTGCCATCCGCGGAAGCGGCCCGTATCCACGATTGCGTGCGTCTTTACGGACCCATTCCCTCGCTGGAGGGGATAACCGCGGCGAGTCTGGTGGCGCGCCTGGGCGCCGATAAGAAGACGATCCAAGGCAAGGTGCATTTCGTATTGCCGGAAAGGATCGGCGTGGTCCGGATTCTCTCCGGGTTGCCTTCCGACCAGATTCTCGCCGCCACTGAGGCGGCGCTGGCATGAAGCAGGCCGGGACGACACCGGCGGGAGTGCATGGCGAGGAACAGACTTCGCGATGGGTGAGGGAGATGTTCGGCGGGGTGGCTGGGCGCTACGACCTGCTGAACCATGTGCTCTCGTTCAATATCGACAAACGCTGGCGGGCCAGAACGGTGAAGCGGGTATTGCCGGTGTTGCAACGCGCCGATGCGCGCGTGCTGGATATCTGCTGCGGTACTGGCGATCTGCTGATCGAACTGGAGAAGGCGGCTGGACGGCGGCTGCTGGGCAGCGATTTTTGTCATCCGATGCTGCGCGAGGCGGGGGGCAAGATCGGCAAGGGCGGGTTTGCGTCGAGTCTGTTTGAATCCGATGCGCTGCGGCTGCCGGTGAAGGACTCGTCGCTCGATCTGATCACCGTTGCCTTCGGTGTGCGCAACTTCGCCAATTACCGGAAAGGCTTCGAGGAGATGCGCCGGGTGCTGCGGCCCGGAGGCATGGCGGCGATTCTGGAATTCTCACAGCCGCCGAGTCCATTGTTCGCCGCCCTCTACAACTTCTATTCGATGAAGGTGCTTCCCCGAATCGGCGCGGCGATTTCCGGATCGGCCAAAGCCTATGAGTACCTGCCCGACTCCGTGCGCAAGTTTCCCGATGCACCGCAGCTTGCCGCCATTCTGAGGGAATGCGGCTTCACGCACGTCGAGTTCGAGCGCATGACCTTCGGCATTGTGGCGTTACATCTTGCAAGAGTGTAACTTCTGGGGCGGCGCTCTCATCGAACGCGGCCGAGGGTCCGATAGCTTACATTATGAGGCTATTTCTAATGTTGGGAATTGCCGCCTCAGTGCTAGTGGCGGCCGAAAAGCCGGATTTTTCCGGCGTGTGGAAGATTGACGTGAGTGCGACCAAGACGGAGCCGTTTCCGCTGCCCAAGACATCTACCCTGACGCTGACGGTTGTGCACCGCGACCCGGAACTGAGCGTTTCCCAACGCACGGATGGCGGCCTGCCTCGCGATTATCAGTACAAAACGAACGGCGAGAAGACGGAGAACCTTTCGCCGCACGATGTGAAGCTGCAATCGGAGGCCACGTGGGCGGGCGCCGAACTGGTGATCCGCACGGCCATGTCCGCCGCCGCAGGGGCAGCGAAGATGGAAGATCGTTGGACGCTGTCCGCGGATGGCAAGACGCTGACGATCGTCAAGACGTCGCCGATGCTGCGCGGTAAGAGCACATATACATATCGCCGCGGGCGGTGATTCACCGTAGTGAAACATCCGAATATTGCTCTAATTCCTTGACTTTGTCCTGCCTGTGTGGTGGAATTTTCCCAGTCGTTTTATAGAATTCCGTTCTGGGAGATCCGTACGTGGGCATCAGTCAATCGAACCTCGCCTCTTCCGGCTTCGACTATGTCGTCGCCGTTACACAAGACAGCATCAACAGCAGCTTGATGGAGTACCTCTACGGGGGCCTTCCCGAAGTGGTGCTCTGCTACATCTACGACAGCAACAACAATCCCACTCCCACCGGCTACACGCAGTTTGTCGCCAGCGCGAACAATACCGATCCGTTCTCTGTGCCCGACGGAACGCCTTCCACCGATCCGCGCATCCAGAATCTGAACAACGCCGCGTTCGCCTTCGCGATCAAGGCGAAGTTGGGGTTGCCTCCCGGTATCCCTCCCAGCAAGCTGCCGCCGATTGTGCAATTGCAGCCCGGGCAATCGAACGTTATTTACACGCTGCTGTTTGCCGAGTTTATCGCCACTGAGCTGATTTTCGGGCCGCGCGGATCCGTTACGTGGTTCAATCAGGCGCAGCCCTCCGGCACAAGCTGGTCTTTCAGCGGCGCCGTCAATCTGAACCTGCAAAGCACCAGCTTCACGAACCTTCCCGCGGCCATTCAACAGCAGATCATGCAGATTGGAAGCGCGGAGATGTTCAGCGTGCAGCAACTCTACTACTACCTGAACAGCTCCAATCTGGAGCAGGGTTTCCAGTTCAACAATCTGCCCTCGAACAGCCAGCTCAATGCATTCATGACCTCCGATTTTGTCAACACGTATTGGAAGGCGCTGGGCGGTTCGGAAGTTCTGGGCTACGGCGCCACGCAGACATCGGGAGTGGCCACAGGCTCTCTGGCGGTGACGAATCTGAATTTCTTCACGCCCAATGCGAGCGGCAATGAGGGCGCTCCGCTCACGCTCAACTATCTCTGCGCGACGGGCGGGGCGAGTCTTCCTCCGACGACGCAAGCCAACTTCGGGTGGAATTGGATTGAGCCGGGCGAGGTTGCGCAATACGATGGGGTGGCGGCGCTAAACCGTACGGCCTTTGCCGCTTACCTTAGCGGCGCGCTGGCGCAATACGCGGCCACCAATTGCTATTCGCCGTACGTGCATGTTTATTTGAGCGGGGCGATTCCGAAATACGACTGGAGCATGACAGACGGGCAGTCGCCCGCGGTTTCGATTCCCACTTCGGGATCTACCCTGCTGAACCTCACCTATACGTCCGCGCAAGCGAAGGATCAGGCTGGCGCCGATGGCGATCTGGGCAGGATGGAGCTGTCTTCCAGCTACACGCTCACGGTTTCCGCCAGTGGCACGCAGATGACCATCGTGCAACATCTGGTTATCTACTGCTACGTGCGCCATCTTGCCACTTCCGCCAGCGGCAACGTCGTCGATAAACAGATTACCGATGTCTATTCTTTCGGCGTCAACGACAACGGCCAGCTCACTGTTTCGGCGCCCTCGTCGAGCACCGTCGATAACTCGAAAGTTCCCAAGGGAAACGGGTTTCTGAATTTCTGGGCGGGCGTGGACAAGATCACGAAAGATGTCGCCACGTGGGCGCAGAGCCTTGTCACCACCAACCTGCAGGACGCGCCTGTGGACATCGCCCGCAGTTTCGTTTTCCCGGGAGGCGCGCCGTTCTCCTTCGCCGATGTCTCGTTTTCCGGCGGGCAGGATCTGGTCTCGCATATCGTCTACGTGAGCACCGCAGCCACCGAGCAGAGCGGCGCATCGAAAGCAGTGGGGGTGTAACGATGAAGATCAACTTCGATTCCGAATTGATGGCCAATCAGAGCCATGCCGTCGTGATGGCTCCGGATGCCGCCTTCGAGGCGCTGCAATCGCAAGACGGGGGTTCGCTGTTTTTTTCGCTCGGCACGGACCACGTTTTCTACCTGACGCGGGAGGCGCCGGCCACCGCCACCGGATGGACGAAGCTCGATTTGAGCAGCGTTCTTGCGCAGAAGTTCAACGGGGCTGCGATTGCCGCGAAATCGTTCAGCGTGGCGCAGAATCCGCAAACGCAGGGTATCGATATCGGTCTGGTGATTACGGTTTCCGGCGCCGACTATCTTTTTCTTTCGCTGGGCAATGCCAACACAACGGATTCCTGGGCGAACGGCGCAGCCTGGACCGCCATTCCGTTCGATGCCGGCACAGCGCCCACTCCGCTGACCATCTCGAACGTGTATCTGATGAACGTCCTGTCGCAGGGCGCGCAGGTGGAAAATATCTTCGTTGACATCCTCAGCTCTCCCGGCAACACGCTGGAGCCCATCGCGCGGTACTACATCAGTCCCGGCGCCTCGCCGCAATGGAATGCGCACTATCTGCCGGCGGAGATGTCGGCGGGCAGCGTCACCAGTTGTCTTGGCAACCGGCCTGGCGACCCCGTGCCCGGCATCTACACCATGGGCTCCATCGGCGGCGATGAGCAACTGATCTTCACACCGCAGTACAACTACTTCGGCGCCAACCCGCCCAGCCCCACCAAACTGACGCTGCCGGCCGGAGCATCGGCAGCCGCTTCGGCACTCAACGGCGCGGGCGTTACCAACCTGTTCCTTTCGGCGACGGGCGGGCTGTACGTGTTTGCTCCGGGCAATCAGGGTGAGGACGCGGCGCCGGTGATTGCCAGCGCCAATCCACTCACAGCGGGTGCATCGCGACTGGCTGCTTCCACCAGCGGAGGCCAGACCGCGGTGTGGGGGATCAACGCGCAGGGCAATCTCTTCTACGTGCAATGCCCCGAGGGGAGTGAAGCCAACCCCGCATCCTGGTCGAATCCCGTTCCGCTGCTGCCGGGCGCGGAGGAGTTCGCCTTTTACCTCAATCTGAACGCTGGCACGAACGTGCTGTTCGCTAACATCGACGGCCAGAATCTGGTGCAGCTCACGCAGGATCCGGCCACTGCGAACTGGCTGCAGCGGAGCATTCTGCTGCCGGGCACGAGCGTCGACGACATGGCCGTGTACAACAGCTTCACCACGCACATCCAGATCACCGACGACAACGGCGTGGCCGCGCCCAATACCGCCGCATCGATTACGGCCACCACCGCGGTGAGCGTGTATCTGAATGGCGTGTACCATGTCCTGTCGCCGTCGGTTCCATTGAACGTCACTGCCGATGCCACCGGGGTGCTGACCATCGTGCAGGCGACGGATTCGCTTTCGGCGGTGTGTTTCCAGGTGACCCTCACGGAGACACCTACGGTTACCCAGACCATCAATCCGATGAGCAATGTGCAGGCGCGGCTGGCGACGGTCACGAACGGAACCAGCCTCGCCAATGTGGTGGTTACCAATAGCGACGGGACGCAGCAGCCGCTGATCCCCGCCGGCACATCCTCGAGCGATCTCGATTCCGCGGCGCAGTCCATTGTGCAGTTCCAGCAGGTGGCCAGCGGGCTTCCGCAGAACGGCTCGCGAGTCACACCCTCTTCCACCGCCGCCGCCACGGCGCACTTCGCGCTGCGTTTCCAGCCCACGGGTCTGCAGTACGTGGAAGGGCCGGAAGCCTCGGCATCGCTTGCGAGCGGCAATCCGATCGCCGTCGCCGCCGAAGATTTTTTCATGTGGGTGAAGCACATCGTCCACGAAATCGAGAGCTTCACGGTGAAGGCCGTGGAAGGGGTCTATCATTTCTTCGCCACCATCGGCGGCGAAATCTACGATGTCCTGCTCGATTGCATCGGCTCAGTGGTGCACGCCGTCGAATACGTATTCAACAAGATCAAGGTCTTCTTCACGGACCTGATCAAATGGCTCGGCTTCCTGTTCAACTGGTCAGATATCGTCAACACGCACAAAGCGGTGAAGAACGTTCTGAAGCAGTGCGTCATCCGCGCGGTGAATCAGATTGCCACGCTCGAAACCGACGTCGAGAACGCCTTCCAGAACCTGGAGAACAACCTCAACAGTTGGGCCGGATTGCCGGCGGCTCCGAACACGATGGGTGGCTATCAGTCGAGTTCCTCGTCGGCGCCCGGCACGGGCAGCCCGCAATCGAACTGGGCCTTGCACCATACGAAGGGCAATGTCTCGCAGGCGGCGACCACCTATTCCAACCCGGCGGCCGACCGCGGTGTGTTCGCCACGGTCATTGCCGACCTGGAAAAGATGGTGGATAACGAGATCGGCGACATCAAGACGGCCATCACGCAACTGAAGTCGGACGTAATCGACCAGCTTGCCACGCTGACTCCGCTGCAGGTGGTGGAGAAGGTAGTCGCGATCGTGCTCGACTTTATTCTCTCCACCGCCGAGAACCTCATCGTCACCAGTCTGGAGATCATTGCCGCCGTTGTCGAAGGAATCATCGATCTTCTCGATGCGCCGCTCGACATTCCCATCCTGTCGCCCATCTACAAGGAGATCAGCGGGGGCGATGCCCTCAGTTTCCTCGATCTCACGTGCCTCGTTTGCGCCATCCCCGCCACCATCGTCTACAAGCTGGTGACGAACCAGGCGCCATATTCGGCTGCCGATGCCCAGGCGCTGCAGCAGGCCACCAGTTTCGCGGCGCTGCAGACCATCTTTAACGGTTCTTCGACGCAACCCGCCGGCACGGCCATGCTGCGCGCGGCGGACTCATCGCAACCGAGTCAACTGATGTTTGTCACGACGATCATCGCCGATGTGTTTGCCTTGTTCGGATCGATGCTGACCGCGGTGATGGCGGTGGCAAAGAAGGCGGAGTCGGAGGCAACGGCTCCCTCCAAAGCGCTGCGCTACATCGCGGCTTGTTCGTACTTCCCGTATGTCGCCCCGGACATGGTGGGCGCATTCAGCAGCGCCGGCGCCTGGTACACGGTGATGAACGACATCGTGACGATTGTGGCGATCGTCAAAACGCTGACCGACAACAGCGACACCCTCAACGAGGATACGCCTCTCACAGCGGCGGAGAACCAGATGTGGAGGACGTACATCAGCCCCGTGGCCGAGTGCGTGATCAACGGTGTCTGGCTGGCGCCGGCGATCGGATCGATCGTAGCCGACCACAGCGCGGCGGACAAGTGGATTTCGTTTGCGTCGAACCTGGCTTTCGACATCGGCGGAATTGCAGCCCCTGCGTCGGAAGAAAAGATTGTGGGGGCGGAGGTGGCTGCCGTCGTCTTTGTCGCCATCCAGGTGCTCACGGTAGGCTACGGGCTGCTGAGCACGGGAGCAGGAGTCGCCGTGGCGATGGAGTCATCCCCGTCGTCGTCGGCGGCCGTGGCGGGTTAGCGTTAGCGCAACCAGACCAGGACGGCATTGGCGGACTGTCCATCCACCGACAGTTGGACAACCGCCATCCCCGCGCCGGCCAGCGTCTTCGGCAGCAAGAGATTCACTTGATCGAGTCCGGCAAACGTGGGTTGCCGGCCGGCATAGAGCACCTGCGTTTGCAAGCCGTTGACTGTAGCCCGTACGGCATCGGTTCCGGAGATGCCGCGAATGCCGGTTCCATAGAGCGACAACACGAACTGCTCGGCGGAACTCCCCATGTCCAGCGGCGCGGCATTGCACACGCCGTCCACGCAGGTAAAGGAGAGCTGGCTGGTTTGCGTGCCATCGGCCGCCACGCGGATTCCGGCCGCCGCCGCCACTCCCGTGCCTTGCCCGTTGGCGGTGAAGATGCCGGGTTGCACTCGCGTGATCTGCATGGTCCCTGCTGCACGCGTGGTGTTGCCTGCCAGGATGGCGACTGCGGCGTTGCCTTCGCGCGTTCCGGCCGGCACCACCATGTTGATCTGCCGCGGCGATACGTAGAGGAGCGGTGCCAAACGCGCCGTTCCTCCCGCGTCCGTCACTCGCACTTGAATGCCGCCGAGCGTGGCCGGCAGGGCCGATCCGGTGGGCTGCTCGGTCAATGCGGTCACATCGCCGCTGAACAGGGTAGCAAGCGAATCCGGGGCCACGGGGCCTGCCAGCGTCGCCGAGGAAACCGCCTGTACACTCAACTGCGGAATGCGGCACACGTTGCCGCTGTCGAGGAATGTGCCTGAGTTCACCACCATCGCCATCTCGGCGAACACCTTGGCGGGCGACACGGGACTGTCGTAGCCGAGCGGCGCAAGCCAATTGCTGCCGGTGGGCGGGCATCCCCAGGCATTGCACTTCAGGTCCACCAGCAGCGCCGGGAAATACATGGTCTGGATCAACTCGTCTCCGGTGACGGGATCGAGCTCATAGAGGGACATGAAGTTGTTGGTGCGCGAATAATTGCGTACGTCGTTGCAGCCGCCGCGGTCGAGCGACGCACTGCCCGGAGAAGCCGACGGGCAGCTTACTGCGATATCCGCGGTCTGCGTGCCCAGCACATTGATGCCTGTCGTGCTCGCCTGCTCGGTGCAGTCCTTGGCGTTATACAGGGTGCAGTTGGGCGGTTGAAAGCGGGCGTTGGTGGTGCAGCTATTCCACTCATACCAGCCGTCGCGGCAAACGTTGCGGCAGGCGCCGTCGTTCTCGCAAATGCGGATGTCGTGGCACCAGCCATCGAACTGCCGCCCGTTCAGCTTGCCCCCGAAGTTGGACGTGACGCCCCAATTTCCGAACGGAGCGCTGTGCAGCGGATCGGGGCATTCGGCCGACACGGGGCCCATGACCTTGCGCTCGCGGTTGAGACCGGCTACCGAAAGGCGGCACACCTGTGCGAAGGCCGGCGCAAGGGAAACGATGACCAACAGAAGGCGAAGCAGCATCCTCTACAGCACGCCATAATAGCGCGCCATCCAATAGGGAAGGATATAGTCAATCCCGGCGCCCTCGATGTTTCCAATGCCTCCGCCGTAGAGCAGGAACGGGCTTCGCTGCCAGAGAAAATCGGTGCGCACGCGCTGCGGCACGGGGATGGGATCGCAGGCGCGGTCCTCTTCCCAGCAGGAGCGGTAGGCGCCGCGCAGATCGACGGCCTCGTCTCTACGCGGGCGCTGGAGCCATTCCTCCAGCAGCCGCCGCGTTTCCGCGTCGCGCCGGGCATCGGCGCCCTGAATGGCGCGGTCGATCATGTTGAAGTGGGCGTTGCCATGATCGTCCAGCGTGCGCCGCAGAGTGCGGTAGGCGTCGGTGTACCAGCCCTTGTAGGTCCTGTTTCCTTCCAATCGCACGAGGTGGTAGAAGGTCAACGCATCCAGGTTGAATTTGAAATAGCTGTTGTGCGGATCGGCCACTTCGGCGGCAATCGGCGCTCCGGTTAGCCCGCCTTCGAGGAAGCGCTGCCAGCCGTATTTCGATCCGAACTGTCCGTTGTTCACCTTCGCGCCGATGGCCAGCAGGTTGAGTTTCTGATCGGGGCGGAACCAGAACACCGTGCTGGTATCGCCGTCGCGGTCTTTGATGGCCCAATCGTCATCGAGCAACCGGTCGAGCAGCCGTGTCATCAACTGCTTGGCCGATTCCCGCAAACCGGGGTCGCCGATGACTTCCCAGGTCACCATGAGTCCGAAGAACACCCCGACATACTGATCGCGGGACGTGTTCCCCACCCAGTTGCAGGGGCGGCCGAGGCACGTTCCCTCGCCGATCTTGTGGTGCGATTCTTCCTGCAGAATGCCCGCGGCAAACGGAGAGTCCTTCAGCACGACGCAGCGCGCCAGGCTGTTGTTGCCCGTCACATCGACCAGCGTGCGTATGCCCACCATCGCGCCGATGACGTTGACCAGCGCTTCGGGTTGCCGCGTCGCGCTGTAGCGAAATGCCTCCGCCGCGAGATAGTGCCCGGTCCAGATGGCTGAATCGCCGCAACGGGTATAGCCTGTGACATTGCCGTTATGATCGAGGAAGGGATCGAGGATGGTCCCGAAAGGTTGGTGGCGAGCCTGGATGTTGGCGGAAATGGCCAGAGCATCGGCTTCGGCCGCCGCCGCCGGAACTGTCATCAGCAAGAGAGAAACTGCGATTCGATACACTACTCTTCAACTCCTGTACCGGACGCGGCTAATTTCAACGTAGCATATACTGGTTCTCTTCCATGAGAACTCTCGCCGTCACATTGCTATTCGTTTCGATGCTCCAGGCGCAGCGCGACCGCTCGCATGGACGCTCCACGGTCATCAGCCAGAGCGGCATTGTCGCCACCAGTCAGGTGCTGGCCTCGCAGGCCGGGGCCCAGATCCTTGCGCAGGGAGGCTCGGCGGTGGATGCCGCCATTGCCGCCAACGCAGTGCTGGGTGTCGTCGAGCCGGGCATGGACGGTATCGGAGGCGATCTGTTCGTGCTCTACCGGGAGGCAAAGACAGGGAAGCTGCACGGGCTTAACGGTAGCGGCTATGCTCCCAAGGGGCTGACGCGCGATTACCTGTTGAAGAAGGGCTACCGCAGCATGCCCGGGGAAGGCATTGACAGCGTATCCGTTCCGGGCTGCGTGGACGGTTGGGCGAAGATGCACGAACGCTTCGGCAAGCTGCCGTGGAAGACACTGTTCAGCGCGGCCATCCACTACGCTGAGTACGGCTTTCCCATCCAGGAGATGGATTCGGCAAGCTGGGATTCCCCGCGCATGAAGGGCCGGCCAGAAAGCAAAGCCGTGTTCCAGCCGGGCGGGCGCGCGCCGCAACCTGGCGAGGTCTTCCGCAACCCGGGATTGGCAAAGGCGCTGAAGCTGATCGCCGCCAACGGCCCGCGTGAGTTCTATCAGGGTGAGCTGTCGCTGTCGATTCTCAACACGGTGCGCAAGCATGGGGGCGTGATGAATGCTGAGGATCTGGCGCAATTCCATTCCGAATGGGTGACCCCCATTGCCACCGAATACCGCGGCTGGCGCGTGTCGGAACTGCCGCCCAACGGACAAGGTATCTCCGCTCTGATCATGCTCAACCTGATGGAGCGCTTCCAGCCTGGCCCTTCGACGATGCACGCCGATTGGCTGCACACGAAGATCGAAGCGATGAAGCTGGCCTACTCCGATCTCGGCGCATACGTCGCCGACCCGAAGTTCGCGACGGTGCCTGTCGAACCGCTGCTGGCCAAACCCTACGCGGCCGAGCGCGCCAAGCAGATCAAGGATCAGGCCAATTGCGACGCCAAGCCTGGGCAACCCATCGCCAGCGATACGACCTATCTGGCCACGGTCGACAAGGAAGGCAACATTGCCAGTTGGATTCAAAGCGTCTCGTCGCTATGGGGCTCAGGCATCGTTGTCGATGGCATGGGCTTTCACTTGCACAACCGCGCCGCAGGATTCACCATGGACCCGAAGCATCCCAACGTCGTCGCAGGGCGCAAGCGGCCGTTCCACACCATTATTCCCGGGATGCTGGAGAAAGGCGATACGCACATCGGGTTCGGCATCATGAGCGGGGCCAATCAGCCGCTGGCGCACGCGCAGTTCGTTTCCAACTATGTCGATCACGGGCTGAATCTTCAGGCGGCGCTGGAAGCTCCGCGCTTCACCAAGGGCAACGCCAAAGGCTGCAATGTGACCGTCGAGTCGCGCGTCGGCATTGCGGCCATTCAGGGGCTGTCGGCGAAAGGGCACATGCTGGATGTCCGCGGAGAGCATTCCACACGCATGGGACGCGGCAACGCCGTGCTGTACGATGCCCGCAACAAGGTGACGATGGGGGCGTCGGACTCGCGCGCGGATGGGGCCGCGATTCCCGAGCCGTTGCGCTGATTTTCACCCCTACTTGCTTTTTACTCCCCGTTTGAGGCAATCTAATGGGTTTTCCGCAGTTTTCAGGGAGCTATGCGCGTAAGGGTCCTCTATCACGACCACTGTTTCGACGGCGCCGCCTCGGCAGCGTTCTTCAGCCGTTTTTATAAGGACAGCTTCGCGCCCGATGCTGTCTTCGAATACACAGGCATGGCTCACAAGGCCTCGCAGCTCTTCGAAGACAGCCTCTTCGACGGCGATGAGAACGCCATCGTCGATTTCAAATACTCTCCGCATCCGAATCTCACCTGGTGGTTCGACCATCATCAAAGCGCCTTCCTGAGCCAGGAGGACGCCGACCACTATCACAGCGACAGGTCCGGCAAGAAGCTGTACGATCCCAATTTCCGGTCGTGCACCAACTTCATCGCCACCGTCGCGCGCGAAAAATGGGGCTACCATCCGACCGACCTCGATGAACTGGTGAAATGGGCCGAGATCATCGACGGCGCGCAATACTCCAGCGCGGAGGAAGCCGTGGCCCTGGGGGCTCCGGCGATGAAGCTCACGCTGGTCATCGAAGCCGCCAAGGGCAGCGATATCGTGCAGAAGATGATCCGCTGGATGATGCACGAAAGATTGCAGGCCATCATCGACAAGCCCGAGATCCAGGAACTGTACCGTCCGTTGCACGAACGCCATCTGCGCTCGGTGGGCATCATTCAGCGCAAGTCAGTGAGCCAGGGCGGCGTCGTGTTCTTCGACCTGGTGGGCGAAGAGCTGGATGGTTACAACAAGTTCATCCCGTATCACCTGTTCCCGGATTCGCTGTACACGGTGTCGGTGAGCGTGTCCACGTTCCGCACCAAGGTATCGGTGGGCTCCAATCCATGGGCGCCGCGGCCGTTGACGCACAACCTGGCGACCATTTGCGAACGTTACGGGGGCGGCGGGCACGCCAAGGTCGGGGCCATCAGTTTCGAGATCAATCAGGTGGAAGAGGCGCGCAAAGCGGCGGCTGAAATCACCGCCGAACTCCAGACGTAGCGAGCGGCGCGGCGGGCACCAGCACGTCGAACCATCCGATCATCATCTCTTCCCAACTCTGTTCTCCCCAGCGCACGGTTTCCTTGGGGTCGGGATTGCGTGGGTTGTTGACGGAATTGTCGAACCAGGCGGTGCACTCCAGGCGGGACCCGGCGGGAAGCGGCAGCGGAGTCTCCAGGTAGTAGTAGGGCTGCCAGTGGAAATCGTAACGGGGCACTTTGAGAACCATCCGCGAGGCGCCATCGGGAAACACCGCCTTCACCTCGAACGCTCTGCCGCGAAGATGCATATGGGGGCGGATGGCGGCGAGCTTCAACGGTTCGCGAATCGAGGCGACGGCTTCCACCTTGTGATTCGCTTCTCCCGGCGGGATGGCGAACCATGTGTTTACGGCGCGCATGGCAAGCGCTCGTTCGCGGGGGGCTTCTTTGGCGAACACCAGACCCACCTGCGTGCGGTCGGAAAGAGCTTTGCCGGAAGCGGTGTAGTGCATCTGGAAAATCAGCTCCGACCCCGCCGGGATGAGGCGGGCCACGCCCGGTTTCCAGACCTGGGGCGCGGCGCCGGGAGCATATCCGGCTAGAAACTGCCCTCCATACCAACCGCGCTCATCCGGTGCGCGCACGGTGACAATGGCGTGATGCACGGCCTCGCGCGCGGTGGGACGCACTTCCGCCATTCGTACCCAGCGGTCTTCGGTGAAATTGGTGGGCACGGTGAAGTACTGGTAGTCGACCACTCCCTTGGACGGCACGTCGAACGGCTCAGGAAGCGAGAACACGATATCGGGCTTGGCAATGCGCCACCCATCGGTAAAAGCCTTGGCCCGCATCCGCCCACTGGATGAGCAGAGCACGCTGCGCTTCGGTGAGCGAAAGATCGTTGGAATATCGCGCGACGCTGTTGTCGGCATGCCACGGAGGCATCCGGCGCATGGCCACGGATTCCCGAATTGCTTTCGCCCATGGCCTGACCTGAGCGTAGGTGAGCAGCGGCATCGGCCCCGCCTCACCCGGCCGGTGGCAGATCTGGCACTTTTCCGCCAATATCGGCAGCACGTCGCGGTAGAAGGCCGGGTCAGCGGCGAACACCGTCCCAGTGAACGCGAATGCCAGAAAAGCGCAGTGCAAAGTGCCTCCAGTATAACCCTGTCAGGTTGCGGATCGCGGTGAGCGCGCCTGTTCCGGAAAGCGGATTGAGGTACGATCTCTCCATGGCCCGGTTGGGACGGAAGTTGGCTTACGTGCTCCCGCTTTTGGGCGCACTCACTGTATGTATCTTTGTCATCCTGGAAATATGGCTCAGTTTCAAGGAAACCCGAGCCCAGCAAGCGAAGCTGCACAGTTACAGCCGGCTGCGCGATGGCATCTTCGACCTCTACCAGTCCTTGAACGCCTGCGAGCGCTTCAATGCCAGCTACCTGCTTGCCCGCAGCGATGCATTTCTCAACGAATACAGCCGCAGAGCCGTAGCGACCAGGAAGCTGCTTGAGGAACAACGGAGCGACGCCCGTGCGGTGCTGCACGGCGATCTTGTTCTCAACAGCCTGTTCCACTCCGCGGAGAGGCGATTGGACGAACTCGATGGGAAGATCGAAGAGAGCCGCGGACTGGCGGGACCCGATTTGGATCGGGTACTGCGAAGCGCTCCGACTCAGCCGATGAGCCGTTTCCGCCTCAGCCACCTTAGCGCCAACGCCACGCTGCGCGATCTCGACCACAACATTTCCGCAACGCTGGTCCACGCACTGGACCGCCGCGGATTGCTGCTCATTTCCGGCGCCTTGATTTGCGCGCTGCTCATTGCCCTTGCTTTCTTCGAGCTGAACTCGGCTCTGCGCCAATCGCAGCAGTTACTCGCCGGCGTGCAGCTTGCCGAGCAGCGTTACCATCTGCTGGCCAATCGTGTGCAGGATAAGCGGGAAGAGGAGAATGCCAGTCTGGCCCGCCGTGTGCACGACGATTTGGGCCAATCGCTGACCGCGGCGAAGATCGATCTTGCCATGGCGCTGCGGATAGCGGAAACGGATCCGCAGGGAGTGAACCGGCAGATCCGGAGGGCGATGGATTCGCTCGATTCGGCGGTGCGCGATATCCGCCGCGTGTCGACAGAACTGCGCCCGGGGATACTGGATCAAATGGGTCTGGAGCCGGCGCTCGAATGGCTTGTGCAGGAGTTCGGCCAGCGCACGGCGCTGGCGGTGGACTTTCAATGCTCTCCGGGCATCGCGCTGGGAGAGAAGGGCGATATTGTTGTTTTCCGCATTGCCCAGGAAGCGCTGACGAATATCGCACGGCACGCGCAGGCCACTCGGGTGACCATTCGCGGCGTGATGGAGGCGGGGGCTTTTGTATTGTCCATTCAGGACAACGGCGTCGGATTCGCGAAGGAGAAACTGAACGACGCTCATTCCATCGGATTGTTCGGCATGCGCGACCGCGCCGCGGCCGCCGGCGGCGTGATCGATGTCTACACGGAGCAAGGGATGGGCACTGTGGTGCGCGTACTGATCCCTGTGCCGAAGCATCAGGAGTCAGTGCGCTCCGTGGTGGCCTGAGCGGTTGTGTTTCCCATTGACCCCGGCGCATTCTCGTGATAACAATTGCACCGGAGGCCCTGCCCATGTCCCGCATTGCATCCGTCGTACTCATTTCCTTACTTCTCGTATCCTGCTCCAGCGGTCCTGAACCGATCAAGCCCGGCACCCCCGCCTTTTTCTGGAACGCCGCCACCGAGAACTATCTCAAAGGCGACTATCCGAAAGCAGCCGAGCAACTGGGGAAAATTCTCAACACCGACAACGAATATTCGGCGCGCGCCCGCGCCTGGCGTCTGATCCTGCTAGCGGGTCTGGCGCAAGGTCACATGGAAGTGGCCAACAGCTACGAAATGGGCGCAAGGCAGAACAAGACGAACCCTACTCCATTTCGCAAAGAGACGATGGACAACCGTTCCAGTGCGTCGAATTACGCCACGCAGTTCGTGGCTGATTTCGCCAAGTTCGCCAAAGCACCCGTCGAGCCGCAGATTCCTCTCGCTTTTCCCGCTCCTCCCGGAAGCGCCGCCAAGCTGCCGTCGCTGGACAAGGCTGCGACGGGCTTGCAGCCCTCAATCGGGGAGATGGATATCACGCGCCGCGACGCCATCCGCCGGTCGGTGCTGCTGGCCACCTGCCTGGCCGCGGGCGTGGAGAACGATGCCGCCAAAGTCACCGAGATGCTGAAACCGGGCACCGCCGCCGTTTCGCGGGAGGTGTTTCTCAAAGCGATGGCCGAGACGTTGTATGAGCAGGCGGGTCTGTTCGGCAAGCAGAAGCTGGGCCGTCCGGACCACCAGAAGCACTTTCTCAACATGACTTCGGAAGCTTTGAAAGGGGCGGCCGAAAGCAAGGAATCGAAGGAATTGAAGAAGAAGATCGAAGCGGATTTGAAGTCGATCAGCTAGGCAAAAGCTTCGGCAAGAGCTTCGCTCTTGATTTCCCTCGGGATATGGGAGACGGGAGTCTGAAGACAGAAGACGGCTCTGCGTGCGGGTTAGCCCGCTGTTTGCCGCAGTCTCCGCATGCCGCGGAGCCAGCGGTCGTAGTCGCCGGCTTTGCGCTCGAAGTATGTCCTTACGGCGGAGTGCGGAAGGATGAGGAACTGCTCTGTCTCCAAGCCTCTTACTGCTGCCTCTGCTACTTCTTCGACGCTTACCG
>JAEUQG010000224.1 GCA_016789755.1 Bryobacterales bacterium | reverse complement strand
TGGGATTCCAGTTTAAGGATGTGAAAATCCTGCTCACCAGCCACGCCCATGGCGATCATGTCGAAGGTCATGCGCTGATCAAGGAATTGACCGGGGCGAAGATCTACGTCATGCAGGGCGATGAAGAGGTTGTTCGTAAGGGTGGAGAAGGGCAGTACCTTTACAAGGGCGGCTGGAAGCCTGCGGCTGTCGATAAAGTGCTCCGTGACGGGGAGAAGGTTACGTTGGGGGGGATGAGCCTCACCGCGGTGCGCACTCCAGGGCACACGAGAGGGTGCACGACATGGACGATGAAAGCGAAGGACCGCGGCAAGACCTACGACGTGGTGATCGTGTGCTCACCGAACGTGAACCCCGGTTACCGGCTGGTTGGGAACGGTGTGTATCCCGAGATCGCCACAGACTTCGCCCACAGCTTCGAGGTCTGGAAGAAACTCCCTTGCGATATTTTTCTCGGCGCTCACGGAAACTATTACGGCATGGAGGCGAAGGTGAAACGCATCAGCGCCGACGGTCCGAATCCGTTCGTCGACCCCAAGGGGTATGCCGCCTACATCGCCGACCGCGAGCGGCATTACCTGAATACGTTGGAGAAACAGAAGTGACGGGTATTGTTTTTGCCATGGCGCTGGCGGCCGCTGAGGCATTCAAGGATCCGGCGCCTCCGGTAATCAAAGAGGCCGCCGCGGCGGCGCCTGCGATTGCGCGGCCGAACCCCGCCGTAAAGGTGCACGGCAAGCCCAAAGCCCTTGCGGCGGGCGCCGTGACGCACGATTGGAGAAGCTTTCTGGGGCCTTCGCACAACGGGCATTCGAGCGAAACGAAATTGCTCAGGAACTGGCCGAAGAACGGTCCCAAGCTGATTTGGGAAATGAAGAAGGGCACCGGGTACAGTTCCCCGGCCATCGCCGGCGACTACCTTGTCTACATGCACCGCGAAGGCAGCCAGGAAAAGGTGGAATGCCTGCATCCGGAAACGGGGGCGAAGTACTGGGAGTTCAGCTATCCCACGCAGTTCGAGGACCGTTACGGTTACAACAACGGCCCTCGTTCCAGCCCGGTCATCGACGGCGAACTGGTGTACACGTACGGGGCCGAAGGCAAGCTCCATTGCTTGCGGCTGAAGACGGGGCAACTGTACTGGTCGCGCAACATCGCCGCCGAGTTCAAGGTTCCGCAGGATTTCTTCGGAACTGCCACCACTCCTCTGATCGAGGGCGATCTGCTGATCGTGAACATCGGCGCGCCGGGAGGCCCCAGTGTTGCGGCGTTCCACAAGGCCAGCGGCAAGATGGCATGGGGCGCGGGCAAAGAGTGGGGGCCCAGCTATGCCTCTCCGGTTCCCGCCACCGTGCATGGCAAGCGGAGAATGTTTGTTTTTGCGGGGGGCGAGAGTAATCCGCCCACGGGTGGCCTGTATGCAATCGACCCTGCCAACGGCGCGGTCGACTTCCAGTTCCCCTGGCGCAGCAAGAGCTACGAGTCGGTCAATGCCGCATCTCCGGTGGTTGCCGGCAATCAGGTTTTCGTCTCTGCTTCCTACAAAGCGGGTGGAGCGTTGCTGGATATTTCGCCCGCGATGAAACATGCCGTGGCTTGGACGTCTGCCGAGATCGGCACCCACTTCAACACTGCCATCGAAAAGGATGGGTACCTCTATGCCTTCGATGGCCGCAACGAACCCGATGCATCGCTGGTTTCGGTGGAGCGCAAGACCGGCAAGGTGATGTGGCGTGTCACTCCGGAATGGGACGAGTCGTTCCTGATTCAGGGAGAGCCTCGCAAACAGCGATTGGGCACCTTCCGGGGGACACTGCTGCATGTGGATGGGCATTTTCTGGCGCTGGGAGAACTGGGGCACCTGCTGTGGCTGGAGCTGTCGCCGAAGGGATACAAAGAACTCGCGCGGGCGTGGCTCTTCGCCGCGCGGGAGACATGGTCGCTTCCCGTTCTCAGCCGCGGGTTGTTGTATGTCAGCCAGCATTCCCGCGATATCGTGAACGGAACAGGACCCAGACTGCTGTGCTACGACCTGCGCGCGGAGAAATAGCTACGATGAAGGCATGACCGCTACCAATTGCCCGCCTGTGGCGGAACTGATTCGGGATTGCGGCAAACGTGCGGAATATGCCGGTGGGGAAGTTTGGGAGAAACCCGTCCCAAACGATCTGCACGCCGATTGCCTGGTGATTCTTGGCGCTGCCCTGCTTGCCTACGGGCGCACTCACAACAGCGGCCGTCCTCATTCGGAATGGCATCATCGTTTGGGGCCGCCAGACGATGTTCGCGTCTACCTGCCGGATATGGTGTTCGTCGCCACGCGGGAGGAAATCGGCGCATGCTCCGACTGCGCGCCTCCTGTGGTGATTGAAATCCTGTACCCCGAGATGCGCTTCAACGATCTACTTGACCGTGTGCATTTCTATCTCCGCAACGGAGCGCGGAGCGTGTGGATTGTCGACCCGGAAGGGCGCAGTGTGGATGTGCTGAAACCGGATTGGAGCGTACTGCGGTTTCGCCACCCGGACACTTTGCGGGATCCGCTGCTGGAGGGCTTCCAACTTCCGTTAGGTGAACTGTTCGGATAGCGTGCTATTCTCCGGAACGTGACGCCCCTCATCATCGCTTTCGTGGCCTTGGGTTCCGCCGCCACGGCACAGGATTGGAAGCCGCTGTTCGACGGCAGTTCGCTAACAGGTTGGCGTGAGACCGCCTTCACAGGCCGAGGCAAGGTGCGTGTGGAAGAGGGGCAACTGATTCTGGGCGCCGGTGGGCCGATGACGGGCGTGACGCTGGCGAAATCCGAGTTCCCATCGCAGTACGAAGTGCGGTTCGAGGCGCAGCGCAAGTTAGGTGGCGATTTCTTCGCCTCGCTGACGTTTCCGGTAGGCACGGCGCATCTTACCTGGGTCACCGGCGGCTGGGGCGGAGACATCGTCGGCATCTCCAGCATCGACGGTTGGGACGCTTCGGATAACGAAACCCGCAGCTACTACAACTTCGAGTTAGGCCGCTGGTATTCGTTCCGGCTGCAAGTCACTCCGGCGCGCATTCGCGCCTGGATCAACGATGAGCAGGTGGTCAACGTGGCCATCGCGGGTCGTGAACTGTCGCTGCGCCGGGGGGAGATTGGACTCTCCGCGCCTTTCGGTTTTGCCTCTTACAATACGGAAGGCCGGGTGCGCAAGATCGAGTGGCGCGCGTTGCGTCAATAGGTCAGTTTCAAGCCGAATTGAATGTTGCGGGGCTGGTTGGCCTGGCTTGTGATTTGCGTGTAGGTGGGCGCGGTAATGCCGGTATTCGGCGCTCCGAACCAAACGCGGTTGAAGGCGTTGATCATCTCCAGCCGGAACTGCAGCTTGATTCGCTCCTTGTAGACCGTGGTGTTCTTTTGGAACGACATGTCCCAGTTGTTCGTCGCCGGGACGCGGAGATCGTTCCAATAGAACGGAAGGCGTCGCGCCGTGAATGGAGGCAGCACTACCATGGAGCCCCCGTTGAACCAGCGGTCAATGGTGGGATTGTCGATCGTGGGTGCGGCGCCGGTGGCCAGCGCCGCCGGCAATGCGACTGCCGCGCCGGTCTGATAGATGTACATCGCGCTCCACTGCCATCCTCCAATGATCCCGTCCACCACGCCGTGATTGGCCTTGAGCTTCTTGCCTGTTCCAAATGGGAGTTCATAGATGATGCCGGTGGAGAAGCGATGCGGGTTGTCGAATTGCCCGATCATTTGCGAGGGCTTCGCATCGCTAGTTTCGATGTATCGCAAGCTTTCCAGCAGTTTCGACAGCGTGTAGGCGAACTGCGCCGTCAGGCCACCGCCGAAGCGCTTGTTGGCCCCGACCTGCAGGGAGTTGTAGTAGCTGGTTCCGCCCATCGTGCGCACGTGCGTGATGCTTCCGAAATGGGGGTAGGGCATGAGCATTTGCGAGACGGTGATTGTTTCCCCCGCCAGTGCGCTCGGTTGCGGAATGAGGCCCAGGAAGGGGTTGCGTACGCGAGTATTGAGCCGCGCACCGAGGCCATAATACTGTTGGTCGAACGTGCCGCCGGTGCCGTTCCATCCGGCATTGATGACGCGTCCGGAGTCTCCGGAGTTTGTGCTGGTGAGAAGATTCGCCGCGCGCTGCCCGACGTAGTTCACCTCAATCTGAAACTGATTCCCCAACTCATGTTGGAATCCGAAACTATATCGCGTGTTGCGGATGTTCTTGCGGTTGTAGTCATACAAAGACAGCGTATTGCCCAGCAGTGTGCGCAAGCCCTGGCTGGATCCGGTGGGCGGCGTCAGCCCGCGCGGGAACGGATTGGACAAGGTATCGTTGGGAGTCAACGCGCCGTCGAGCGTCGTGACCATGTCGGTTTCGGCGGCGAATCCCGTC
>JAEUQG010000203.1 GCA_016789755.1 Bryobacterales bacterium | reverse complement strand
ATTTCCTGAAGTTCGGCGGCAGCGTGCGCATCGCCCAACTCGATTTGCAGGAGTTCTTCCAGGGCGATCCGGCGCTGGTCTTCAACGGCCAGATCACCGGCGACGCGGGCGCCGATCTGGTGCTGGGCCGCCCGTTCACATCGACGCAAATCGCGCTGCTGGTGAACGAACCGCGCCAGAGGGAATGGGGCCTGTTCCTGCAGGACGATTGGAAAGCCACC
Organism: Bryobacterales bacterium; assembly: GCA_016789755.1. GTDB lineage: Bacteria > Acidobacteriota > Terriglobia > Bryobacterales > Bryobacteraceae > CADEFT01. The sequence goes on along the minus strand of JAEUQG010000203.1, from coordinate 5,839 downwards.
TCGAAGCTGACCTTGAATCTGGGCTTGCGCTACGATCCGTTCCTCGCCTTTACCGACGTTGGCAATCGCTTTGCGCAGTTTCGCGCCGGGCAGCAGAGCACCATCAATCCCACCGCGCCGGTGGGCCTGGTGTTTCCCGGCGATGCCGGGGTGCCGGAGGCGGCCTTCGATTCAGCCTATAACCGCTTCTCGCCGCGCTTCGGCTTCGCCTTCGACCCAACCGGCAAGGGCAAAATCAGCCTCCGCGGAGGTTACGGGATCTTCTACTCGCAGATCCGCCAGCAGGCCAATAATCAGCCCTCGAACGCTCCGCCGTTCTCGCTGCGCCAGACCATCAACGTGCCTCCCAGCCTGGAAAATCCCTACGCCGTTTCGGGAAATCCTTGGCCGTTCAAAGCGCCGCAAACACCGGAAGAACGCCGCGTGTTCCGCTATCCCACGGCGATGACCATTCAGCCCTACGATCCCGATTTTCGCAACGGCTACATGCAACAGTGGAACTTCAATATCCAGCGCGAGTTTCTCGGATCGTGGCTGGGCACGGCCGCCTACGTGGGCAGCAAGGGCAATCATCTGTTCAACCAGAATGAGCGCAATCCGGCGATCTTCGCTCCCGGGGCGACGGCAGCCAACACCAACGCGCGGCGCCTGTTCACGCCCGCATTTGCCAACATCAACAGCCAGCAAAGTACGGGAAATTCCATCTATCATTCGATGCAATTGAGCCTCAACAAGCGCTTCACGAAGGGATTCTCGCTGCTCGCTTCGCACACCTGGTCGAAGATGATCGACGATTCCTCGGGCGATGGCGGCACGCCGGCCGATCCGTTCAACTTCCGCAACCAGCGCGGCATTTCCAACCTGGATGTCGCGCACCGCTTCGTGGGTTCGTTCCTCTATGAATTGCCGCGGCTCAAGGGATCGAACTCGCTGGCCCGGCATTTCCTCGGCGGATGGGACATGAACGGGATCCTCACCTTCGAAAGCGGTCAGGTCTTTACCGTGGTGTCGGGGCGCGACAATTCGTTCTCCGGCGTGAACGGCGACCGCGCCGATCTCGTCGGCAATCCGTTCCTGTCGACGGACCGCCCGCGGGGGGACCTGGTCAACCGCTACTTCAATATCGATGCCTTCGCCTTCAACGCCGTCGGTACGTTCGGCAACTCGGGGCGCAACATCCTGCGCGGGCCGGGCAACGCCAATGTCGATACGGGCCTGTTCAAGGGCATCGCCATCACCGAAACGCACCGGCTGCAATTCCGCGCCGAGGCCTTCAACCTGTTCAATCGCGTGAATCTCGGCAATCCCAACGCCAACCGCAGCGCGGCGGCGTTTGGACGCATCACATCCGCCGGACCTCCGCGCGTGATCCAGCTTGCCTTGAAATACCAATTCTGACGAGATTCATTGTCCGTCCATGCGCATCCTACCCTGCCACGACCGCCATCTTCTCCTCAAGGCAATCGAGCCGCAGGTGAAGGCGATCAGTGCAACCGCTTGGACCTGCCCCGCTCCTGCACAGGAAACAACCCGCAAACAAAACGCGGCGGAGGTGCTTACCCCCGCCGCGCGATTTCGTGTTCGGTTCTTCGATTACTCGTTCGGAAGCGTACCCGCCAGAATCTGGCTCTGATACTGCGCCCGAGCGCCGCGCGCTCCCACACCCAACGGGCGCAGGATTCGGAAGGCCACCGGATCGCCGGGCTTCAGCGTGCCCTGAATCTTCTTCACGTCGTCGAGTGTGTTCACCGGCTGGCGGTTGACGGAGACGATGACGTCCCGCTCCATCAGCCCGATCTCATCGGCGAACGATTCCTCCTCGACGCGCGTTACCAGAAGACCGGTCTTGCTTTCCGTCGGCAACCCTTCGCGCTCGGCTTCCGTCAGCGTGCGGATGGAAATGCCGAACTTGGCCTGCTGCGTGCCTTCCGGCGACATGCGCTCCGGAGCGTCCGGCCGGCGGTTGCGCGAGAACCGCGGATCGTCGGCGAACACCTCTTCGCGATCCATGATCTTCAGGCTGAAGTCCATCTTCTTGCCCTGACGGTCCACCGTCACCGCGGCATCGGTGCCGACTGGCATTTCCGACACGCGGGCCACCAGATCGTCGCCGTCCTTGATGGGCTTGCCGTTGAGGGCCACGATGATGTCTTCCGGCTTGATGCCGGCTTTCTCCGCCGGACCGCCCTTGGCCACCGAATCGACCAGAACGCCGCTGGTAGCGCCCATCGCCTTCAGCACTTCCGACTGCTTTTCATACTTCTGCCAGCCCACGCCGATCGAACCGCGAGTTACCTTGCCGCTCTTGATGATCTGGTTGTAAACGCGCGCGGCCTGGTTCACGGGCAGCGCAAAGCCGATGCCCTGGTAGCCGCCGTTCTGCGTCGCGATGGCCGTGTTGATGCCGATGATTTCGCCGCTGATGTTCAACAGCGGACCGCCGGAATTGCCGGGGTTGATGGCGGCATCGGTCTGGATGAAGCGCTGGAATTGCTGGGCGCCGCTTACATCGCGAGCCAGCGCGCTGACGATACCCGCGGTGACCGTCGCTTCAAAGCCGAACGGCGAGCCGATGGCGACGGCCCAATCCCCCACCTGCACACCATCCGAATTGCCGACCCTCGCCGCGGGCAGCGGCTTGCCGGCATCGATCTTGATGACCGCGATGTCGGTTTCGAAATCCGACCCGATCAGCTTCGCCTTGTATTCCTTCGTGTCGCCGTGCAGCTTCACGCGGATGTGATCGGCGTTCTCAATCACGTGATGGTTGGTGATGATGTAGCCGTTCTTATCCACCACGACGCCCGATCCCGAGGCTTCGCGCCGGAAGCGCGGCGTGGGGCCGCCCTGCCGTGGAGCGCCGAAAAAGCGCCGCAACAGATCGCCTTCTTCATCCTCTTCTTCTTCGCTCGGCCGCCGCCGCCGTGCCGATTCCTGCGGCTTCGGCGCGTAGTCCGTCGTGATGTGCACCACCGACGGCTCCAGCGACTTCGCCAGTTTGGTGAATTCATTGGCCATCTGTTTGGCGCTGGGAATGACCAGCGGAGTCGCGTCAGGCGCGGCCGTCTGGCCCTTCTCCGCCCGGACCCCCGTATTGATGAGAGTCCCGATCAAGATCCCAATCGACAGTGTGAACAGCAGCAGGCTTGTCGAGAGAAACTTCTGCTGGCGTGCTTTATCCAGGAAAGACATAACTTTGTGTGGATACCTCCCCAAGGGTATGCTTGAATTTCATTATAGCCGCAGGAACCGCTTTGCGCCGCTGCCGGGGAACGGAAGCCGCGCCGTCGTACATTAGGATGGATGCTTCACAGTGCTGCCGGGTTTCAATTCCACCGTCAGCACACCGGCCAGAATCAACAGCGCCCCTAACGCTCCCCGGCCGCTCAGCGTCTCCCCCAATACGGCATAGGAAGTGATGACCGCCGATACCGGCTCGAAGGCGAAGATCAGCGCCGTCCGCGTTGCTGTGGTGTGCTGCTGCGCCCACGTTTGAACCGTGAACGGGATCGCCGTGCAGAGGATTCCGGTGAATAGAACAGCTCCCACCACGCGCGGTTGCATCCCGCCATAGGGCGCCTCGGCGAAGCCGGCCATCGCCCAGCAGACCGCCGCCGTCACTGCAAGCTGTGTCAGGCTCAGCAATTCGAACGGAGCTTTGGGCGAGTACCTGCCGATCAACAAAATGTGTCCAGCATACGCTACGGTGCAGCACAACGAAATCGCATCCCCATATCCGATGCCCAGAGCCCCTGCGGGCATGGTCAGCAGCCCCAGGCCAACGGTTGCTGCCGCCACTCCCATCGCTTCCGACGGATGCGGCGCTTTTCTGTAGACGAGAAAGGCGAGAAAAGGTACCAGCGCACTGGTCAAACCGGTGATGAAAGCCGACTTCGAAGGCGTGGTGTAGCGCAGGCCGAACGTCTGGAAGCAGAATCCGGCGGCCAGGCAGAGGCCCGCCCACAGCCCTCCCGTCAGCGCCACGCCCCGCGCCCCCTCTCCCGCCGCCGCGCGTTTTCCGAAGAACAGCCCCAGGCACACCGCCGCCACCGTGAAGCGCAAAGCCAAAAACAACCACGTGGAAATATGTTCCAGGGTGTTCTTCACCAGCACAAAGCTTGCGCCCCAGACCAGAGTCACTGCAATGAGAGCCAGTTCGCCGCGCGTTCTTGCGCTCACGGCTGCAACAGCAGGCACAGCGTCAGCAGGACACGGTGCAGGCCCAGTTCCCGCCCCGCGGCGTCGAACCACTCCTCCGGCGTGTGAGCTCCTCCGCCTTGACCGCCTGCCCCGATCGACACAGCCTCCAGACCCATCGAAAGCGGAATGTTGGCGTCGGTCGAGGCGCAATCGAGATGGGCGCGAATCTGCAAATGCGCATCCACCGCCCGCAGATAGGGCAGCAGCATCGACTCCTCGGCCAGTGCACCGCCCGGCCGCGCGCCGATCTCGCGAATCTTCGCCTGCACGCGCCCCGCCGATGCCCGTTCGTTCTCCAGGTTCACCGCTCGCTCCATGGCGAAGCTCAAATACTGCGACAGGTCTTCGATGCGATCTTGCTCTTCGGACCGCACGTCCAGCTTCGCCCGGGCCGAAGTGGGAATCGAGTTCACGCTGATGCCGCCTTCGATCATGCCGAAATTAAAGGACACGCGGGGCGATACCTGGAAGCCGTCGTCGAACTGCCCTTCCGTAAAAAAGTGAATCCCCCGGGACAGCGCGTGCACCGGGTTCACCGTGCCGTGGTCGCTCCAACTGTGGCCGCCGGGACCGCTGACCGTAACTTCAAAGCGGCGGCTGGCTAAGGCGCGGCATGTGATGTGATCGGTGCCCGGCCCGTCCAGCACCAGGTAGGTGCGGATCTTCCCCGCCAGCGGCGATTGGCGGCACAGGAAGCGCATGCCGCTCAGATTGCCTTCGCCTTCTTCGCCCACGTTGGCGATGAGGATCGGCGAGACCGGGCAGGGCGCCTCTGTCTTCCACAACGCCGCGAAGGCAAGCAATGCCGCCAGTCCAGCACCGTTGTCCGACACACCCGGCCCGCGGAAGCGGCCGTCCGGAGCGAGAAACACATCTTCCGGACGCTTGGGCGCGAGCACAGTATCCAAATGCGCCGTCAAAGCCACAAACGGCCCTTCACGCCGTGAGTCCGGGAATGCCACCACGTTGCCCGCGCGATCCAACTTCGAATCCCAACCCAAAGACCGGAATTGCGCAGCCATCCACTCGGCGCGTTTCTCCTCGAAGAACGTCGGCGCGGCGATGCGGCACAGTGCCAAATGCTGTTCGGTGATCCAATTCCGCTGTGAGATGAGAAACTTCGCCGCCCGCTTCACCGCTGTTTGCGAAGCGATTTCCGTCACTGCTTTGGCGATCTTCGGATCCGGCCTGGACCTTCGCACTGCCTCCGTGGATAATGCCATCGATTGCTCCTTGAGAAGACAGTGCCGGACGTCCCTTGCTTAGCGCTTGTCCATCGGCACGAAGTCGCGCCGCGGCGAGCCAAGGTAGAGCTGCTTCGGCCGGGCGATCTTTTGATCCGTATCGAGCAGCATTTCTTCGTAGTGCGTCAGCCACCCTGCCGTGCGCGGAATGGCGAACATCACCGTGAACATCTCCGTGGGAATCCCCATCGCTTCGTAAATGATCCCCGAATAGAAATCGACGTTCGGGTACAGACGCCGCTTGATGAAGTATTCGTCCTCGAGCGCGATCCGTTCCAACTCCACGGCAATGTCGATGAGCGGGTTCTTGCCCGTCACCTCGAACACCTGCTCCGCCGTCTGCTTGATGATCCTCGCGCGCGGATCGTAGTTTTTATAAACACGATGCCCGAAGC
>JAEUQG010000183.1 GCA_016789755.1 Bryobacterales bacterium | reverse complement strand
CCAGCGGTGGCGGCGGGTAATCAGCTCAGTCTGACCGCCAGCGGCGGAACGGCTCCTTATACCTGGAGCCTCGCGCCCGGCAGCGCCGGCTCCATCAACACCTCCACGGGCGAATACACCGCCCCGGCTACCGTCACCGTCAATCATCAGGCCGGCGGCTGCCAGGTCTACCCGTCGGCGAGCGTGTTTAGTACGAAAATCGACAATCTCCCGGTTCACGCAAGTAGTGCGGCCTGGATTTCCGCAATCACCCCAAGCACCAAACGGCTGGTGTTGGCTCCTGGCTGGGGGCTTAATCTCGTCACCAGCTCGACGCCGACTTATACCCTGAGCAATCTCTACACGCCGATTGCGAACGGCAACTATCCGATACTCGGTTTCCCCTGGCTCAAGCGGCAAGGTGGCTACTATTCGCACGCCCAGAGCGGCTTGGATCGCCACATTTCCAACGTCAACAAGGAATCGTGCGAGTTTACGGAGATGTACAACACCTATCCGGCTGGGCTTTTTCCGGAATGTCCCAGTTGCAACGCCTCGTATTCGTCCCAGAGTGCCGCCCGTTACGTCGGCACCAACTTCAAGTATCAAGCGGGGGCGGGCGTGGACGCCGCGGGTTTGCCGCTTCAGCCGGTTACGACGAAGCTGGCCGACTTTAACGCCGGGGTCATCAAACACCCCATGCGATTCACCCTGCCCAACAATATCATCAAACCGAGCTATATCTGGCCTGCAACGGCGAACGCTCTCGCCGGCGGCGGAGCGATCCCTTATGGAGCATGGCTGCGGCTAAAGTCCTCCTTCAACATCAGCGGCTTCAGTCCCAAGGCTCAGATTGTCTTGCAGGCGTGGAAAGATTACGGCCTGTATCTGGCCGATGGCGGCCTAACGCTCGAAGTTTCCACCGACACGGACGTTTCCCAGGACAAAGACGTGTTTGCAGCCATTGGAGAAATCAGCGGATTAGGCCCCCAGATCGGAACCGATTTCGAGTTCGTGGATGCCTCCTCGCTGATGGTCAGTCCCTCCAGCACCGCGGTCAAGCACGACAATCCCTACGTCACTCCGGTTGATTTCGCTTACGCGTGCGTCACCGATGCCGCCATGAACACAGCCTGCAAATACATCGCCTTGCAGGGTGTCACGGTGGGCACCACCCACACCGCAATGACCTTTCAGGCCGGAGCACAAGCTGTGCAATTGGATTCCTGGGTCCACGGCTCAGCCAATCAGACCGTCAACTGGACCATGAGCCCCAGCATTGGGACACTCACCGGCGCCGGACTCTATACGCCGCCCGAATCCGTCGCGGCGCCCACGGTTACCATGTTCACGGGAACCGCGGAGGCCGATCCCAACGCCAGTATCCATATTTACGTGGTCGTGTGGCCTGAGGGGGTTATTCGCGTGGATACAGGGCGCACCACCGATTACGTGGGATCCGAAGGCATTTGGTTCAAGGAACACGGCTTCGATGGCGGACAGGGCGCAAGGACCAACGAGGCTACCAACTGGCCGGTCCAGCCCGACATCACCCTCTACCACACCAACCGCTACGTGTACGCCAACGATTTACAGTACCGCTGGTGGCTGAGCCCCGGAAACTACAAGATCACCCTGAAGTGGGGCCTTTGGGGAAATACCAGTAGCGCGGTCTACGTGAACAATGGCGGTAATGTGCCTCATAACAACTGGGTGATGGGAATCGATACGAACGGCAGCGTGGTTCGGCGCCGTTACGACGTAGGAAAGGGGCAGGGCCAGTTCAATAAGACGCACGATATCGAAATTCCCTGCTGGGTGCGCGAAGCCGACAACGGGCTGTGCTTCCTCGCCATACGCCAGATCGCGGATTACACCAACGACCCGAACAAGGCCGTGTGTCAGGCCGGCGGATCCACTACGGCTGCCTGTGCTCCGGGAGTGAATGCCATTCGCATCGAACCCGACACCGGAGGGCCGCGCCTGGAAATCGATGGCGACACGACGGACATCACCATCTCCAAGACACGCCAACTCGGCTGTGTCGGGTGGTTCATACCGAATACCTGTTCATGGTCAATCGCCAGCGGCCCGGGAACCATCGACCAAAATGGACTGTATACAGCACCCTCCGTTCCCCCGTTGGGAACGCAAACCGTCACTATATTGGCAGTAAGCACCGAAGACCCTTCAAAGACGGCGGAACTCAGTTTCAATTTCGTTTTCGGAAACATCGTGGTCTCCTCGTCGCACACCATTCTGAGCCGCGGACAGTCCGCTACTTTCACAGCCTCGATCGGCGGGGTTAACTACACAAACGTCACCTGGAGTCGCTCTACTGTGCAAGGAGTGATCGGAAGCGCCAACGGCTTGTATCAGGCGCCTAGCTCGATCCTCCCGGATGAAACCATCACCATTACGGCTACTTCCCTGGACGACGCCTCAAAATCCGGCTCGAAAACCCTGTCCCTGAAACAACTGATCGATCCCATCCGCGTCAACGCCGGGTCCGTCTACGCTTTCCAGACCTTCACCGACGGTCTCAATCGCAGATGGAGCCTCGATTCGGGAGCCACTGGCGGCATGGTGGGCAATGTCCCTCTAACCGTTGTGGTTACCGGAAATGCCGGAGGCGCCGATCCGGAAGTAACCGGAATGCCGATCGTCTATCAATCCCATCGGTACGCCTATAAGGGCAACAACAGCTTCTCGTACGCGTTCCTCGTCCCGGCGGGTAACTACTCCGTGCGACTGAAGTTCATGCCTCCCGCGCCAGTTCCTTACATCGAGAACATCATCGTCGAAAACTCTACCTGGCGTACCAATTGGGATGTGACAGCCGCATCCGGAGGAGTCAATAAGGCGGTCGATCTGTCCGGCACGGCTCTCGTTCTCGATGGCACGCTGAACATCACCATTCGGTCTACACCGGCCGGCGACGCGTTGTTATGCGGCATCGAGATCATCGACCTGGGACCGCTTTCCGGCAGCGCCACCCTCAATTCGGGATCAGTTGCCGGCAGAGCTGCGATGCAGTAGGCTCAGCTCGTCCGCACCGCATCGCTCAGAAAAAACTGCCGCAGTACGGCACGGCACCGTAGTCCCGCTTGGCCATCCCACAAGGGCGGCTGCAATCCCGTTCTCGGGTTCGTTTTGCAATTTTCCCAAGCCGCGAGAATGGTTTGCTTTTTCGTCCCGGCCAAGCGGTTGGTGCCGTGTTCGACTGTCACTGGGCGCTCGGTGTTATCCCGCAATGTGAGGCACGGAACTCCCAACACTGTGGTCTCTTCCTGAATCCCGCCCGAATCGGTGAGCACCACCGCGCTCTTGGCCTGCAAGCATAGAAAATCCAGGTATCCCAGCGGGTCGGTAAACCGCAGTTGGTTCGGAAGACGCACCCCGTTGCTTTCTATCCGCGCTTTGGTGCGCGGGTGCATCGGCCAAATCAGCGGCACTTCGCCCCCGATCGCCTCCAAAGCTCCCAGGATTTCCCCCAACTGACGGCTGTCATCGACATTGGCCGGGCGATGCAGCGTGACCAGCCCGTAACGCTGTGGCAACTGCAATCGTTCCACCACATCCGATTCGAGCGCCCGCGCCAGATTCTTCTTGAGCGAGTCGATCATCAGATTGCCGACGGCATGGATGCGCTCCGCGGCGATTCCCTCCCTCAGCAGATTCGCCCTCCCGCTCTCTTCGGTAATCAGCAGCAGGTCGGAAATCGAATCCGTCACGATCCGGTTAATCTCCTCCGGCATCGACCGGTCGAAACTGCGCAGCCCCGCCTCCACGTGCACCACCTTGATGCCTAGTTTGGCCGCCACCAGGGCGCCCGCCACCGTTGAGTTCACGTCGCCCACCACAATCAATCCTGCCGCCCGGGTTTCCAGCAGAACCGGTTCCAGCCGCTTCATGATTTCTGCCGTTTGCTGCGCATGGCTCCCCGAACCCACTTCCAGGTGATACCGCGGCGGCGGAATATCCAGGTCGCGGAAAAACTGCCCCGACATGTTGTCGTCGTAATGCTGCCCCGTATGGACCAGAATCGGGTCGAAATCCGCATCCCCGGAAAGAGCATGCACCAATGGCGCAATTTTCATGAAGTTCGGCCGCGCGCCCGCGATCAATGCCAACGAGACTGCCATTCAAACACCATCCTTTCTCATTCTCTCCATCAGGCCGCAGTGAACATCGTACAGCCGGGCTCCCACTACCGACCAATCGTAATTGTTCCGCACCAGCCGGTGAGCTTCCTCCGCCAACCTCGCGCCCGCCTCCGGATGCGCCCGCAGCCGGCGCACGGCAGCCGCGGTTTCCTCCGGTGTATCGGCGATCAGAATGTGCCGCTCATGTATGGCATCGATCCCCTCCGCTCCCAGCCGGCTGGCGATGACCGGCACCCCCGCTGCCATCGCTTCCAGAATCTTCAGCCTTGTGCCGCTGCCGATTCGTAGCGGGACAACCACGGCAAACGCATCCTTGTAATAGGGACGCACATCATCCACCGTGCCGGTCACGCGTATCCCGCCGTTGGCCAAAGCCCGAATCGCCGGTCCGGGGCTGCGCCCCACTACCGTGAATACGCAATCCCGAATCTCCTTCACAATCAGCGGCCAAGTCTCGGCTGCAAACCACCGGACGGCATCGATATTCGCATGATAGTCCATCGAGCCGACAAACAGCAGCGAACGCTGACGGCTGCGTTGTTCCACACCGTCGCCCTCATAATATGCCGTCTCTACTCCGTTCGGGATCACATGCAACGACGCATCCGGAAATCGTTGGCGCAGTATATCCCGTTCCCGTTCGCTCGCCGTCGTATGCCCGTCGCAACCGGCGATCAGATCCCGTTCACAGCCTTCCAGCAGCCGCGCGGTTCGCTTCGCTACGATCCTCTTCGCCGGATTGCGCTCTGCACTGCTGTAACGCCACATCAGTTCGGATTCGATGTTGTGCCAATCCGCCACGAGCGCAGCGCCTCCCGAACAGGCTCTCATCGCGGCAATGAACTGAGACAGATGGACACCTTCCAACTGCACACTATCGAAGGGACCATGCGTTGCCATCAGGCGCCCTAACTCCCCTTCCATGCGCCGCGAAGAGTAGTTGAGCACCGTAACCGGTACCGGCCCCAACAACCCGCCCAGAATCTTCCCCACCGTGTAACTGCGGTCCCTGGTCAGTGTACAGACCCGGACGAAGCCTGCATCGGAAGGTACAACACTCTCCGATTCTCCAGCACTGCACATCTCAACGAACGTTACCTCGGCCCTCCGGGCCAGTTGCCGGGCGCAATGATAATCCCGCAGTCTTGCTCCCGTCGTGAGCGGACAAACGGGATGTGGCGCGAAGTACAGAATCCTCATGTTGTAGCCTGCATTACGGGGTGGATACCAGGACGGAAGCTTATCGAGCGCGGTTGAAGGGCTGGCGTAACTGCTGCAAAACAGGAGGCTTAGGCAACGCCGGCTGTGCCGCGGCGGCGTTGGCTTTCCGCCACTCTTCCCGTTGCGACTCGCGCTCGGCGATATGATAGAGAACCACTGTCAGCCCCGTTATCAGCGGGAAGTGGTAAGCGTAACCCAGAGAGAGGAAGAAACAGGCCGTGCCGAATCCAACCATGGAAACAAGGATGCAGTACGACGATATAGCTATCCGGTCCCAAGTCACTGAGGGGGGCTGGCGCACCGCCAGCCGGTGCACACGGTTCAACATCAGGAATGTGGTCCACAAAGCTCCCAGGTAAAGAATCGCTGCGGGAATACCCATCTCACTCGATATTTGGGTGTACGCATTATGCGTCACATGCCAGGAGCCCTTCTTGCCGGTCTGCTCTTTCGCATCCTCGTTTTCGACATACATGAACTGTCCCGGACCCACTCCAAGCAGTGGGTGCGTGAGCGTCAAATAGATACTTCGCTTCAATAAATGAGCGCGCGACATGCGCGACTCATAGGCCTCCGATCCCGTAGCCATCATCTCTTCTTCCGCGCTCATGAAAACCGTTTTCAACCGCGTGGCCACAGTAGAGGGAAGCAACGCCAGCAGAAGCATCCCCATCAAAGCCGTGCCCATCGACAGGAAAACCTTCTGGCGGATGGACGCCCTCCAGAATGTGAAGGCGAACGTGACCAGTAGCGCCACAAACGCGCCCCGGGACCCCGTGGAAAGAATGCGGTACAGCCCGATCAGACACATCCCTCCCGCGGCAAGGCGGATTACAATACTCCTCCGCGTGAACAACACCAATCCTATGAATGGAAGGATGTAGATCAAATGGGCCGCAAAGTCGTTGGCATTCCCCATCGTGCCGAAATCTCTTCGCATCCGGTCACCAGCCGTCTCCGCCACAAAGATGATGGAGAGCACGATATTGACGAATCCGGCGGCCGCCAGAGTCATCATGATGCGCCAAAAATCCTTCATCGTGTATGCCAGACCGGCAATCAGCACCAGCGTCATGATTTCTGCACGGGTGTAACTCCACGCCAGACTGAGGGAGTCGCTTCGCCAGTAGCTGAATACGGATGACAAATAAAGGCAGATCAAAAGGCCCAGCCAAAGCCGCGGCGGCCGGTAACGCAGCGCGCGCTGAAATCCGCCGCTCAGAAACATGAAAAGAATGGCCGGCGGACCAAACAGATAAAGGATGCGCGTGTTCAGGCCAATTTTGGTGGCCAGCAACTCATGCAGCGCCGTCACCCGCAAAAACAGAAAGCCCAGCAGGAAAAACATCCCGACGCGCCGCATCGGAAGCTGCTCGATGAGATCCCATTCCGGGTTCGAGGCCGGCTTGGCAGCCGCAGTTGCAACCGTCTTCCCCGGAAATGGCCGGGCGAAGGCACTCTTTGCTGAGATAGTGCTTGCCGGTTTCTGCATCACGCCACGTCCAACCCTAACATGCTCATTTCCTAAAAGGCAATCGGACGTTAACGCCGTTTGGGTTAGGGCTCTTACGGAAACCAACCCGCCTCCATACCCGCTCCAAATTTAGGCGAGAATAGGTCTGATGCGGATGTTTCTGCTACTCCAGGGCGTGGGGCTGCTCTGCGCACAAGATATCCGGATTACCCCGCCGGCTCCGGTTGTCCAGCAAGGGCAAGGACTGCAGCTCAGCGCCAATCGGGCTGTAATCTGGTCCCTGGCGCCGGGCAGCCTCGGATCGATCACCCCGGCTGGTTTCTATACCGCTCCGTCCAGTTTACCCGCACCCAATAAGGCCGGCCCCTGCCAGTTGCTGCCCGCCAATCATATCTTTAACACCCGCATCGATACACTCCCCCTGCATCCGGAATCGAATGCCATGATCGCCTCCTTCCCCCCGGGGAGGATACAGTATAGCCCGACCCTCGGTCTCAACCTCATCACCAATGAAACCCCCCAGCGGCAGATGACGTTTTTCTACACCCCGGCCAACAACGGTACCTTCCCGATGCTGTCCTGGCCCGAGCTGCAGCGCCAGAACGGAGCACTCACCGCCCCGCGGTCCGAGGTCGACCGGCACGTGGTGATGGTCAATCGGGACAACTGCGAACTCAGTGAGCTCTACAACGATTACGAACCAGGGGTGAATCCCGGTTGCGCCAACTGCACGGCTCAGAGTGGAGTGAAGTACTCCAACATGGGGTACGCCCTTCCTGTAAGCGGAGCTACCGATGCTGCAGGCCTGCCGCTCCAGCCTCTCAGCCCGCACCTGGCCGAAATCTACGCCGGCGCGATCCCGCACATGATCCGAATGACGATGTCCAATAACCGGCTCAAACGAGCGTTCGTCTGGCCGGCTACGGCAAACGCCCTCATTCCCTTCGGCATCATTCCTTACGGCACCGTCTTTCGTCTCAAGGCCGGCTACAACATCAGCCGGTTCAGTCCCGTCGCAAAGATCTTTTTGACGCAGCTAAAACAGTACGGCCTGATCGCATCCGACGGAGGCCTCGACTTCGACATTTCTACCTTCACCGACCTGACGAAAGATCCCACGGTGGTCCTCGCCCTCAACGAACTCCGGTCGAAAGGTCCACTCCGCAGCGACTTTGAGGTGGTGGACCATTCCAGTCTCATGGTGCGGTCCAATGCCGGAATGGTGCGATGGAACAATCCCCACGGTACCAACCCTTATGCCGTCGCGATCGCCACGGATGCATCGAACCCTTCTCTCCGGGAGGAGGTCTACGTGGCGCTACAGGGCGTAACCGTCGGAACCCCGGATGGCGCCATGTGGATCCAGAGCGGTGTTTCTACCCAGCTCACCGCCTGGGTGAAGGGCACGCCCAACCCCGGTGTCACATGGAGTATGTCTCCTCCGGCCGGAACTCTGACTTCGACCGGCAGGTATACGGCCCCTGCGGTCACCAACCCACGGACCATCGTTATCACCGCCACGGCACAGGCCGATCCGGCGGCCAAAGCCGTCATTAAGATGACCATTCTGCCCGCCGGTCCAATCCGTATCGATACCGGGAATTATGTCCAGCCATACTGGGATTCCTCGGGAAATATCTGGCACACGGACCAGGGGTCGGAATCCTCACTCACGTTTTTGTACAACTACTCATATGCCGGGGACCATCCGTGGCCGGCCGTTCCGGACATCGCCCTGCATCATACTGTGCGCTCCAGCCTGGGTGACTGGATCTACCGCTTCTTTGTTCCGGATGGAAACTACAGGGTCCGTATGAAGTTCGGCATCGGCGGAAAAGGAGACGCGCCGAAAGGACTCTTTCTTCGGACGATCGAGACAAACGGACAACTCGTACGCCAGAATCTGGACCTCTACGACTTGGTGGGAGGAAAACGATCGACACCGGGGGATCTGGAGGTCCCCGCATGGGTCCAAGACGGCTCTCTCTACGTGGCGCTGCGCCGGGTGACTTTCAACGATCAGCCACTTCCCAATCCGCCGGACCTGAACGCTCTGGAAATTCTCCCCGACACCGGTGGACCAAGAATATCCATTGATGGGTCAGCCAATCCGATCGCCGCCTCGCAGACAAGGCAGTTCTACGCTGTGGGCTGGTTCATGCCGAACAGCGTTTCATGGTCCATTGCCGGCGGACCAGGCACGATATCGTCCGGGGGGCTTTACACCGCGCCTTCCACGCCTCCTCAATCGAATACGACGGTGACCATCCGCGCTACAAGTGTCGTGGATTCCTCCAAGAGCGCTACCCTTCAATTCCAGTTCGTTTTCGGGTCGCTAACCATCTCGGCCCCAGAAGAACCGCTCGCATCAGGCTTGAGCCGGCAGTTTCGCCTTGCGCTCGAAGGTATGCCCTACCGGAATGCGACTTGGTCGGTCTCTCCGCCAGTCGGCGAAATCGATGCCGATGGCGTCTTCACGGCTCCGGAGCAACTGAACGCGGACACCACGGTAACCATCTCCGCACGTAGTAAGGACGACATCACCCAAACGGCATCGATCTCCTCCACGGTGTTAGCGCTGGCGCCACCCATCCGCCTCAATTGCGGTGCGGCCAGCGATTCCTCGAAGTTGATCGATGCCGAAGGGCATACATGGGCGCCTGATCGTGGCTACAGCCTTCCATCGCTCACAACGGCCGATAGCAGTTCCTCCATCGCCGGAACAACGCCCGATCTATTGCCGCTCTACCAGTCCGCCCGGCAGAGCCATGCCGGTGAGGGCTTTTCCTATCAGTTCGAGGTTCCCAACGGTAACTACCGGGTTACCCTCAAGTTCGCCGACCCTGCATTCGGCAATGCCGGCCCCTATGACTTCGATGTGAGCATTAACAATAAGACCGTGCTGACAGCGTTCGACCCTGCCCAAGCCACCGGCGGCCGAACCCAGGCAGCCGACATGACGTTTCACGTACCCGTGACCCATAAAACGCTGCGGATCGACTTCACCGGCAAACGGACCGGCGCTTTCGTCAATGGCATCGAAATCGTGGCCCAATGAACGATCACGCAGGGGAAGCCATTCGCGTACTGGTCTTATTGGAGGCATACACGATCTCGGGCAGCGCCAAGGGTGTCCTTGAGTTTGCCCGAGAGTCCATCCGCTACCCCGCACCGCAGCCCAAGGTGGAGATCTCGCTGATCACCTTCCGCCGCCCTCCCACCTCGGAGCAACCGGTTCTGCGGAACGCCATTCAGGAATTGGGCATTGCCTGGGATGCGGTCGAAGAACAGGGCCGTTTCGACCGCTCCGTAATTCCCCACTTGCGCCTTCTGGCTCAGAAGAGGAATCCGCACATCGTTTGGTCGAACAGCGTGAAATCCCACTTTCTCGTGCGCTATGCCGGACTCAACCGCGCCAGAGGCTGGGTTGCGTTTCACCATGGCTATACAGCCACCGACACGAAAATGCTCCTGTATAACCAGTTGGACCGCTGGTCCCTGCGCGCCGCCGATCGCGTTCTCACCGTCTGCCGCCCTTTTGCCGCTCAGGTACAGGCAATGGGGATCGACGCAAAAAAAATCCATGTCCAACATATGCCGGCTCGTGCCGCGGGAACAGTCGCCGGGAGCGAGACGGCGGCTCTACGCACTGCCTGGAAGCTGGACGGGGCAGGCCGTATCATCCTCACCATCGGACGGCTGTCCCGGGAAAAGGGGCATGCAGACCTGCTTCGAGCCTTTCAACGGCTGCGCCGCATGCATGACCAGCCGCTCCACTTGCTCATTGTGGGCGAGGGGCCGGAAAGACCTCACCTGGAGGCTCTCTGTCGAGACTTGCAGTTGACGGGCTCGGTCACTTTGACGGGTCATCAGAATCACCTATGGCCCTTTTATGCCCTTGCCGATCTCTTCGTTCTGCCCTCTCACAGCGAGGGCTCCCCGAACGTGCTTCTGGAGGCCATGGCCGCCAATGTTCCCGTCGTGGCGACAAGAGTCGGCGGCGTGCCGGAACTGGCCACCGATGGAAGGGATGCGTTGCTGGTGGAGAAGTCCGCTTGCGAGCCGATGGCACTGGCGATGAAGAGGCTTCTTTCGAATCGCGATCTGCGTGCCGCGCTGACGAGTTCCGCCCACGGCGTGCTGGAGCGCAATACCCCCGAAGCCTACTACCACTCCATCGCACGCGTGCTGGGAGAAATCCTTCGGGAGAAGTACCCCCATCGAGGAGAAGCGGTGTGAATTCAGGCCCTCAGTTTCCAGTCCCGGTTCTGTTGACGGTGCGTGAACTAAACCAGGGAGGCATCGAACGGGATGTGGCGCGGACGGCGATCCATCTGGACCGCAACCGCTTTGCGCCGCATGTGGCCAGCTACCACAACCACGGCATGCGTTTCGAGGAACTTCGCCGCGCCGGGATCCCCTTCCTCCACCTGCCGGTGAAATCCCTCACTTCCCCGGCGAGCCTCGCTCACGCATGGCGGTTGTGCCGCTATATTCGCTCCCATCGGATCCAGTTGGTGCACGCCTGGGACACGACGGCAGTGTTTGTCCTTCCCTTGGCAAAGACGATCCGCGTCCCAGCCGTGCTGTCGAGCGTGCTGGGAAGCCGGCAACTGCTCGATAAACGCAGCCACCGGTTGTGGCGCCTGGCGGACCGCTTCGCCGATGGCTTCGTCGTGAACTGCGAAGCAATGCGGCGGCATCTGACGGAGGATGAAGGAGTAGCCGGCGTTCCCATCGACCTGCTCTACAACGGCGTGGATACGAAGGAGTTTTTTCCGCAACCGGGACCGCTTCCCATCCCCGTGGCCGGGGCGTCTCTGGTGATTGGCGCCGTGTGTGCCCTGCGCCCGGAAAAAGCGCTGCCCTTGTTGCAGGAAGCCTTTTCCAAGGTGAAGCACTTGCGCCCCGGAATGAAGTTACTCATCGTGGGAAGCGGGGCGGAACTGCCGCGGCTCGAAGACAATGCCACGCGTCTCGGCATCACCCTTGAAAGCGTCTTCGTGCCGGCCACGCCGGAGGTGCCCAAGTACATGAGGGCTATCGACATCTTCGTTCTCTGCTCCTCGTCGGAGGCATTTGCCAACGCCTTGCTGGAGGCGATGGCCTGCGGTTGCGCGACCATCGGTTCCCGCGTCGGAGGCACGCCGGAGATGATCGGAGAGGATGGGCAGCGGGGGCTGCTTTTTCCATCCGGCGACGCCGGGGCGCTGGCGGAACGTTTGGCGCGGCTGATTCAGGACGACGATTTTCGCCGGCGCCTGGGACGGCAAGCCTCCAGCTTCGCCCACGGCGAGCTAAGCCTGGAGCACAACATCCGGCGCACGATGGAGGTCTACACCGGCATCCTGCGCAGAAAGGGGTCCCCTCAGAAAACGGAATATAACGTACGCTAAGGCGCGGCTCTCCCCCTGAGTGCGGCGTTTGGACGCGAAGCTGGTCCGTCCCAGTAGCGGGTACCAGTCTTCGGGTGAGCATGGCGTTTTTCGAGAGTTAGCGCTTCCGCGGCCTTTTTGTGTATGAGGGTTGTTCAGACTCGGATGCTTCCGGAGCAAGAGCGCCGAGGAGGCCCTTCGGAAGCCCAACATATTGTGACGCGGGTGAATGCTCAGATCCAGCAAGACCGGGATTTGAACGATCACTCCCGAAGGCGTAGGTGGGTCGCTCGAAGCTGCTCGTCGAGTTCTCGCTTCTGGTCCAGAACGCGCTGCGGATTCGGGATTCGGCCCGCGACTACCTTTGGCGTGCTCGCAATCGTCTTTTGCAGGCCGGGAAGCTGTCCGGGATCTTGTAAGACTCGTTGATACTGCTCCTGTACTGCGACTGGGGCGGGAGAACCGGACCGCGCAAGGATCTCAAACTCCAGCCGAATCGCCGCTTGCCAGTCGACGCCTTCGGTCCCGATTCGACCCAGCGCAGAAGATATCAATGCCATTTCGGACGGGGACAGGGCCTTCTCGACCGCTGCAAAGGCTACCAGCCGCAAATGCGAGACGAGAAGCGTCTTGGCAGCGAGAGCGGCCATTAGAGGCCCGCCTGCCGCCACATCGCGAGAAAAGCGGATGCCTGCTGAGAGCGTTCGAATCCCTCCAGACCGATCGCCGATCTGAAACTGGTGCATTGAGTAGAGAACGTTCAAACGCCCCAGCGCCAAGGCCTTACGGATGTGTTCGATGGGAGCTTCGGAGGCGAGTTGATACTCCAAACCCCAATCGCAATTGGAAAGTGTTGCTCCGCGCTGCAGCGTTTCGACGGCGAGGCGATTGCGCTCCACAAGGTCGCGGTGCTTCAAGTCGTCGTACGGCGCAGTCCCTTCCAGGATTGCCTGGAGCTCCTTGGCTTGTTCCTGACTGACCGAAGAATCCCGCATTTGTGCAAATGCCGACCAATATCGCAGAGCGGCATTGTCGCCCAGCCTCGTTTCAGCGGATTGCTGTGCTGGGAGGACCAGGGACCAAAGGAGAGCTGTGGCGAGCAGCAAGGCTTTCGCCTTCTCGTAGCGAATCATCTTGAGAGATCCTCCTGACTTAGAAACTCCAGGGCGCTCCTGCGAAGGGGCGCAACATTTGCCTGTGACGAACGGAAAGCGAAGCCAGCATCGTCGATTGCCTCTTTCCAAGACGACGAGTTGGCGAGAAGGTGATTGGCGCTGCCTATGGTGATTGGTTGCGGCACAGCCGATTCGGTTGGTACGCGGCGGTACTGCGGAATGAGCAACACTCCAATCGTCAGGGCTGCCGCCGCGCCCAGCGCAACGAACCTCCATTGCCTTCTACGTTGCGGCAACGGCGCCGGACTCAGGGGACGAAAACTTCTCAAATAGTCTTCGATCCGATGTTCATCCATCTGGCCGTTCACTTACGACTACCCCCTTGTGCGCCGACAGCGTGTCGCGTAGCTTGGCCAAGGCGTAACGATAGCGCGCCGCGGCCGTATTGGCGTTGATGCCGAGAACTTCAGCGGCCTGTGCGAACGTAAGGCCACCCCAAATGTGTAGTATCGTGACCTCGCGCTGGTCCTCCGGAAGCTTGGCCAAAGCGCGTCTCACACTAAGCTCCTCCACATAATCCCGATTGGGTGATTCAAACCACGAGTCGTCATCAAGTTCAATCGTCACGTCCCGGCCCCGGCGTCTGACGTCGCTCACGATCGTGTTGCGCAACGCGCCAAACAAGTACGTACGGACGGCGGTGATCTGACCCGGGTCCGAATGCTCCAATAGCTTGAGGAAGATCTGGTGTACAGCATCCTGAGCGCGGCCACGATCGCCGGTAAGAACGATTCCGAACAAAAGCAGCGCGGCTCCATGCTGGTGATACCAGGATTCCACGGTGCTTCGGACATGTGCCGATGGTTTCAACGCTCTCAAGGAAAAGACGTTTGACCCAGACCGATTTGTCTACGGGATGGAACTATTCTTTGGGGAGCGCCCGCGGCGAGGAGGAGCGCAAAGATCCGCCACCTGGTCTCCCTCGCGATCAGTCGCGATAGCGACCGGAGATTGGTACGGTGACAGGGCCGATACCACCGCGCCTCCTTGGCGTACGTAAATTTCCGTTTCTTGAGGCGCGAATCGCTCACGCTGGGCTGGACGCCGGAATCCAGCGGTAGAGGGTCGGGACCGATACCCCGAGGTTCTTGGCGACCTCCTTCGGCGGTGTGCGGGAGGCCAGCAGTTTCCGGGCGGACTGGATCTTACTGTCGGTCATGCGCCGCTTCCGGCCGCCGGTGCGGCCCAAGCGCTTGGCGGCATCGAGGCCGGCACACGTGCGCTCCACAATCAGTTCCCGTTCCATCTGAGCCAGGCTCGCCATCACGTGAAAGAAGAACCGGCCCGACGGCGTGCCGGTGTTAATCGAATCGGTGAGGCTCTGGAACTGGATGCCTTGATGCTGCAACTCGCCCACCAGATCAACCAGGTTCTTCACGCTCCGGCCCAAGCGATCCAACTTCCAAACCACGAGCGTGTCTCCTTCGCGTAGTGTTGCGAGCGCAGCGTCGAGTCCTGGGCGCGCGGCTCGCGTGCCACTGACTTTGTCCTCGAACACCTTTCTGCATCCGGCTTTGGACAGAGCGTTCTTCTGCAGGTCGAGGGTTTGATCTTGCGTGGACACTCTGGCGTACCCGATCAGCTTGCGGTTGGCCCCCTTCTCGAAACCCGTCACGTTGAGCTGAAACGAGAATATCATTGCAAGATACGTTTTTGAGAACACCAAGGCATTGATTCTCTGTGCGCCCGACGGAGGGGCCGCCGCGTTCTCGAAAACGGTGGTTTCCAAGAGGAGAAGAGCGCATGCCCCGCCGTTCGCTTTTGACGCCCGCCGAACGTGAGAACCTACTGGCCATTCCCTCCAGCCACGAGGAGTTGATCCGTCTTTACACGCTGAGCGAGTCGGATCTGTCGCTGATCCGCCAGCATCGCGGAGCGGCGAACCGGTTAGGATTCGCGGTTCAGCTTTGCTATATGCGGTATCCAGGAATGGTTTTGGAACCCGGCAAGGAACCGCCCGCGCCGATGCTCGGCGTGGTGGCCCAACAATTGAAACTAGAGCCGGATCTCTGGCGCAGAGCCGGGGCGTCTTTTCTATACCCATGTCTCCGATCAATACGCGCCGTTCCACACCAAGGTGATCAACGTCGGCATCCGCGATTCCACGTTCGTGCTCGACGGGCTGCTCTATCACGAATCCGATCTTCGGATTGCCGAGCATTATACCGACACGGCGGGCTTCACCGACCACGTCTTCGCGCTGATGCACCTTCTGGGCTATCGCTTCGCGCCGCGCATACGCGATCTGGCCGACACCAAGCTGTACATCCCCAAGAAAGACGGCCGCTACGACGCACTGAAGGTCATGATCGGAGCGCCGCTAAACCTGAAGCAGATTCGTGCTCACTGGAATGACATTCTCAGGCTGGCCACGTCCATCAAACAGGGAACGGTTACGGCCTCGCTCATGCTGCGCAAGCTCGGCAGCTACCCCAGACAGAACGGCTTGGCTTTGGCGCTCCGCGAACTGGGCCGCATCGAGCGGACTCTATTCATCCTCGACTGGCTGCAGAACACCGACCTTCGACGCCGCGTCCAGGCGGGCCTCAACAAAGGCGAGGCTCGCAACGCCTTAGCACGCGCTGTGTTTTTCCACCGATTGGGCGAAGTCCGGGACCGTGGCTTTGAGCAGCAGAGCAACCGGGCCAGCGGCCTGAACCTGCTCACCGCCGCTATTGTCCTTTGGAACACCGTCTACCTGCAGCGGGCAACGGACGCACTCCGCAGGCAAGGCCCACTCGACGAAACCTTGCTTCCGTATCTGTCTCCGCTCGGCTGGGAGCACATCAACCTGACCGGCGATTACGTCTGGCGCTCCCGCTCGGTCCCGGCCCAGGGCCGCTTCCGCCCCCTACGTCCGTTCACCCTGGCGGCTTAGCGTACGTTATATTCCGTTTTCTGAGGGGACCCCAGAAAGGGATTGTGCCCCACGGCTTAGCCGGAGCCCGGTACACTGAGAAACAATGAGTGTCTCCACCACACAGCCGTCCAGCCAGTCCTCTCCCCGCAGAATGAAGGTTCTCCACGTTATCAGCATGCTCTACTCCGGCGGAGTGGAACGGTGGCTCACCGACCTGTGTGTCAGAGCGCGGGCCCGCAATATGGATATGGAAATCGCCGTGCTGCAGCAAAAGGAGAGCTTGTTTGCCCAGCTTGCGCGCGAAGCGGGAATTCAGATTCACTATTGCCCCGGCGGTGGCGCGAATCCACTCCCCTTTATCGCTAATTTGAGATCCCTCATCCGGCGAAATGGTCCTTATGACGCGGTGCATAGCCACATCCATTTGTACAGTGCGTTTGCCACGCTGGCTGCCTACCTCGAAAATGTCCCGGTCCGGGTCGCTCATTCGCATAATGTCGTCAGCAACCAAACCGGCCGCCTGAAACGGCGGCTTTATCTGACGGCGGCACGGCAGCTTGTGTGGCGATTCTCCACACATCGTATGGCTCCATCGAGCCCGGCGCTGGAAGATATGGTGGGATCCGGTTGGCGGCGCGATTCCCGGTCCTTCGTCATGCCTTGCGGCATCAGCCTCGCCCCGTTTCAGACTGCGATCCCGGATTCCGCTCGCCGTCCTGCTTTTGGAATCGACCGGGATGCCTTCGTGATCGCAACCGTCGGCCGGCTGAGCAGCGAAAAGAACTCGGATTTCATGGTGGATATTCTGGGCGAGTTGTTACGGATTGAGCCGAAGGCCTATCTTGTCATGATCGGCGAAGGTCCACTGAGGGAAACCCTGCAAGCCAAAGCCGCCAAAGGTAATTTCTCTAACCGGCTGATTCTTGCCGGCCTACGTTCGGATGTTCCCCAGGTCTTGCGCGGCATCGCGGATATTTTCCTGTTCCCGTCTCCCCCTCCTCCACGGGGAAACGAAGCGCTGCCGATTGCCGTGGTAGAAGCCCAAGCCTGCGGACTGCCGGTTGTAATTTCCGACGGCATTACCTCGGAAGCCATTTTCGTGAAGAATCAAGTTACGCAACGTTTAGCAAGTGAGAGCCCCAGCGCATGGGCTCAGGCAATTGTCGAATTTGCCCGTAGTCACAAAACAGACCCCGAACTTGCCGGCCAAGCCTTCCACTCCTCCCCTTTCAGCATCGAACGGAATATGGACCTGCTGCGGACTCTCTACGAGAACAACCGGGGTTAAGATGGGCGCGTGCCCCCCGGTTAGGCAAAGCGCCCGATCAACCGAAGCAGCCGGCGGGCCGCCGTGGACGTTGCAGGGCGAAGGACTTCTTCCAAGTGCAGCAGCCCCGGCGGGCGCCACCACAAGATTCCGCCACCGTAAATAAACGCTCCCAATGCCACCGTGCTGAGCAATCTCAGCCAGTGATTGTCGGCGGCAAAAACGTTCAGCACCCGCAGCCATCCCACGCACACCACGCTCATCGTCACCGTCAGTAAAAGCTGCGGAATAAAGGGCCGCGCGAAATCGGCGAACCGCAGTCCGATCAGGCGGAACGGAATGACGGAAACCGGGTACAGGATCAATGTGTAGAAAGCGATGCTGTAGGCAGTGGCCACTCCGGCGATTCCATACGGCACTCCGATCAGAAACGAGATCACCATGACGGCCGACCCGTAAATTCCCCAATAGAGCATTAAGTCCGTACGGCCCTTGGCGACGTAAATCTGTCCCACTGTGCCCAGCACCGATTGAAACATGCCTACCGGCGCCAGAATTTGAAACGTGGCGATCGCGGGAATCCACTTCGCGCCCAAAACAACCCGCAAGAAGGGGTCCGCCACCACCCCTAAACCAGCCATCACGGGGAACGTAACCAGCCCGATCAGCAGGCAACTGCGAACATAGGCAGACCGGAATCTTTCGTCGTCGTCCTGGATCTTTGCAAACGCGGGAAACAGAACACGGGAGATCACCGATGTAATGTTCTGGATCGGGTAAAGCATGAGGTTGTAGGCCATTTGGTAATACCCAAGAGGAGCACTGCCCAGCACGCGCCCCACGATCAGATTATCCGCGTTACGGGAAAAGTAGTTCACCAACCCAAACCCGGAAAGGTTCAGGCTGAACGCCCATACGGAGCGGATCTCCTCCCTGTCGAACACCCACGAGGGACGCCACGAGGAAAGAAACCAGAGCATCGCCGTGGACACAAAGGAACTGGCCAGATTGAGAACCACCAGGCTCCACGGACCCATCCCTGACAAGGCACAACCCAAGGCCGCGGCATAGGCGATCAGGGAGGTCACGAATTCCAGAACAGCGAGCCGTTCAAACGCCATCTCGCGGCTCATCAGAGACTGCTGCACAACGGACAAGGATGCCAGCGGGAGCGCGAGCGACATCACTTGCAGAATGGGCTTCACCCTCGCGTCATGAAAAAACGACACAGCAGGACCAGCCAGCAGGAACACACCGGAACCGAGCACGATACCCACCAGCAAGTTGAACCAAAATACACTGGAGAGCATTCTTGGGCTGATACTCTGCCGCTGTACAACGGCGGCGCCCGTGCCTAAGTCCCGGAACTGGACAACGAACCCCGTCACAACGTTCGCCATTCCGATCAAGCCGTACGCCTCCGGCCCAAGAATACGGGCTAGAACGGCTACCGCCCCGAACGACAGCACCTGCCGCCCGATCACCGAGGCCATTGACCAACTGATACCGCTCACTGCCTTGCGGGTGAGGGTCTCCCCACCACTCATCGGGGGCGCCTATCTCTACAACTCAGCAAACTTCCTCCTCATTGACGGGTCTCATGCGTCTTGCCCGGGAGTCGATGACCTGGGGTGTTTCCTCAGGAATCCACTGCCGTGAATATCGCCCGCCGAAAGCGCCGCAGCCGGGAATTTCCTTCAGGTCCTGGTTCTTCCGCCGCCTGTTTTCAGCAACCTGCCTGACGTTGTTCGGACTCACTCGGGAGGGTATACTAAAAGTTCCATGCAAGTCAATACAGTTCCAGCCAAGTGCGATCGGCGAGGTGGGGACTTTTGAAGGAATTTATTAAGCGTATTCCTGTTCTCGGACCGATAGCCCAAGAGTTGTATCGAACCGTGAACCGCAACACCGGAACCGCTACACCGGTTCATGATTCGGCAGCCTACTGGGAAAGCCGCTATGCCGCGGGAGGCAATTCCGGAACTGGATCGTATTCGCTGTTGGCGGAATTCAAGGCCGGGATCCTGAACGGTTTCGTCAAAACCCAATCCATCCGTTCCGTGATCGAGTTCGGCTGCGGCGATGGAAACCAACTCACGCTGGCCGAGTACCCTGCTTACTCCGGCTACGACGTTAGCGCCACGACGATCGGGAATTGCCGCCGCAGGTTCGCCGGCGACACAACCAAACGCTTTGCTCTGGTGCAGGACTATGCCGGCGAAACCGCCGAACTGGCGCTTTCCCTCGACGTGATTTACCACCTGCTGGAAGACGACGTGTACGAACGGTACATGAAGACCCTGTTCGCCGCCGCGTCCCGCTACGTTATCGTCTATTCCAGCAACACCGGCGACAACAAAGGCTACGAAGGCTCGCACGTCAGACATCGTGTTTTCACCGGTTGGATTCAAGATAATGCACCGAACTGGAATCTAATCGAGCACATTCCAAACAAGTATCCGTATCGGGGTGATTATCACACTGGATCTTTTGCGGATTTTTATGTGTTTAAAGCCACCGCGTAGGACCGGTCCGGGACGCACGGTGGCGCCGTTCAACCCATGATTGAGAGCTTTCACCGGTGACGGACCCGTCCAAACCACGATTTGTGTTCGTCGCACCATGGGGCGTCACGCCGGGCGCCGGCGTGAACGGAGTGATGCTCGGCATGCACGCAGCCATGGAAAAAAGTTACACTCCGGAGTTCCTGGTCACCGGCTGGCTGCGCCCCCCTGAGGGCCAACACTGGCTCCCGCTTCCGGATGTCGGGTTCTGCCTCACCAATGCAATTGCTTTTTTCGTCAAATGGCCCTGGCTGCTGTGGCGGCTACGAGTCCTGCTCAAAGACGCTATTGTCGTCAATCCTCATTTTGCCGGCCTGGAATGCCTTTTGCTCGCCATTCTGCGCCGTCTCGGCTTGATTCGGAAACTGGTCTTTTCCGTCCATGGGAGCGATGTCGAGACAGCCCTGCGGAGCCACCCGTTCCAGAGGCGGCTCTACGTCTTCATGTACTCTTCGGCCGACGCCGTAACAGCCTGCTCACAGGCGCTCGCACAACGGCTCCGTTCCATCCTGCCGCCATCGGTCCCTGTTGCGGGCATCTTCAACGGCGCCGACCGGCCGCCGCTTCACCGGGGAGAGCGCCCCATCGCCGCGCCCTATTTGCTCTGCGTCGCCAGTTACGTGAAAATCAAGGGCCAATCGACGTTGATCGACGCATTTCCGGAAGTGCTGCGTTCCCATCCCAGCCTGCGGCTTGTATTCATCGGCGGCGAATCCACACCCTCCGCCTCGGAACGTCACGCCATTCTCTCCCGTGCCACGGAACTGGGCATCTCGGACCGCGTCGACTGCCACGTCAATGTAGCCCACGAACTGGTATGGGGGTGGATGGAACATTCCGAGTGCCTGATCCTGCCCTCGCGCCGGGAAGCATTCGGCATTGTTCTCGTCGAGGCGGCGCAGGTTCGCACGCCGGTGGTTGCCACCCGTGTCGGCGGAATCCCGGAATTCCTCGACCACGGAGTCCATGGCCTGCTCTGTGAACCCGATGACCCCGCCGCCCTCGCCGCGGCCATCCTGGAAACGCTGGGCGACCGGCAAGCGGCTCAAAAGCGCGTGGAGGCCTTCCACCAGCGCGCGCAGGATCTCACCTGGGACGCTCACTTTGAGAAGTTCCGGCGCTTTACCCAACTCTAAGATTTGACGGACTGCGTATATCGAATTCGCCGCCTCGTAAAGTAGCAGCCGGGGAAGTTCGATAAAATAACAAAAATGGATCTACGATGGTTGGGACAAACCACCCGCGCCCGAACGTTCGGCGGCGACTTGTTTCGGTGGAGTGTTCTCGCCACTCTCCCGCTGCTGGCCGCCTCCACGACGTTTGCCCAGGGCATTCCAGGCTACGGAGGTCCGGGAGTTGCCACGCAAGGCGGACGGGCAGCCGGTAACCGCGGCAGTGAACCGGTGAGCATCCGGCCCTACGCATCGGTGATGGGCGTGGTGGACAACGGCGTGATCGCCGTCGGACTCGATGAGAATGGCAATCTCACCAATCCCGGCGCCTTGTACGGCGTACAAGCCAATGTCGGCGTTTACGGATCTAAATCCTGGCGGCGCAATACGGTGGGGCTCGACTACCAGGGCAGCTACCGCCATTACAGCGCCAAGACCTTCTATAACGGCAGCGATCATTTGATGTCCCTGCACTACGGCACCCAGTTGAGCCGCCGCTCGGCGCTCAGCTTCCGTAGCACGGCGGGTACGAGTTCGCGTACCACCGGCGGATTGTTCGGTATGGGCTTCATCGATCCCAACCTGTTTCCCGGAACCACGTTGCTCGATCTGTTCGACAACCGCGCCTATTTCGCCGATGTTTCGGGCGACTTGAACCGGCAGATCGGATCACGGACTTTCGTCAGTGCCGGGGGCGGCGCCTTTGCCGTCCGGCGCCAGTCCAAGGCTCTCGTCGGTTTGAACGGCCAGCGGGCCACAGGAGCAATCAACCGCCAGTTGAGCCGGCGAACCTTCCTTGGCGCCAATTATCAGTACATGCATGTCGACTATCCGCGCGTCTTCGGCGAAGCCGACGTCCACACAGTGATGCTGCAGATGAGCCGGCAGTTTGGGCGTCAGTGGAATCTGACCATGGCCGGAGGAGTCTTTCGCATCGATTTTGCCGGGGTGCGCACCGTGGAAGTCGACCCCGTGATCGCGGAGTTGTTCGGTTTGACTACCGGGCGCGAGGCTTTCAATGCCATCAACGTCAGTTCTTCGTTCTCGGCATCGTTATCCCGTTCGATGAGAAGCGGATACTTCGGCCTTAGCTATGCCCGTGGCGCCAATCCCGGCAACGGGGTGTTGCTTGTGAATCGACAGGAGAGGTTCGGCGCGAATTACACGTACAACACCCGGCGATTCTGGTCGTTTTCCGTGCTTGCTTCCATGGTCCGAATGGCCGGCATCGGCGCTTACAGCGACCGGTTGGGCAACTACAGCACGAGTTTCGTGGCCAGCCGCAAGATTTCTTCTTCCCTGCATTTCACCGCCGCCGCGGATGCCCGTCAATTCACCACGGGCGCAGGCGGCTTCAGCAGGCTCAGCACGCGCGTCTCGGCCGGAGTCACCTATAGCCCCGGCGAACTCCCCATTTCCCTCCGTTAGCGCCTGTCAATACGCTCCGCGTGTCAACAGCATCGTTTTCACGGTGTGGAACATGACGTAAAAGTCGAGCTGCGGAGAGAAGTTCTTGATGTAATAGAGATCGTACTCGAGCTTGATCACCGTATCTTCGATCGTGTTGCCATAGCGGTAGTTCACCTGCGCCCACCCGGTGATGCCGGGCTTTACCGCCAATCTCTGCATGTAGAACGGAATTTCCTTGGCCAGCATCTGGATGAACTCCGGCCGCTCCGGCCGCGGTCCCACCATCGCCATCTCGCCCCGCAAGACGTTGAACAGTTGCGGCAGTTCGTCCAGCCGGTACTTGCGCAGAGCCCTCCCCAGGGGAGTCACGCGCGGGTCGTTCTCCTGAGCCCAGACCGCCCCCGTACGCGCCTCGGCATCGATGTACATCGAACGAAACTTGTACAACACAAATGGGATATTGTTCTTTCCCGTCCTCGTCTGGCGAAACAGCACAGGCCCCGGCGAGGTAAGCCTCACCGCCAGCGCGGTGGCCAGCATCACAGGACACAGAATCACCATCGCCACGAAGGAAATCAGCCAGGAATAGACCGTTTGCACCCGCAGCATCAGCATGGAAGGCACCAGGCTCTGCCGGAACACGATTTGCGACGGCTGCATATGAGCAATCGGCACCCGGCCAAAAATCACCTGGAACGTTTCATTGAATTCCTCCACCCGCAGGTTCTCCTGTTGCAGATTGATGATGTGCGGAATCCCTTGCGCGGCAAACTGGCTGTCCAGGCCGACTACGATCCGGTCCGGCTTGATGCGCTTGGCAATCTCCAGGGCGTCTTCCACCAAACCGAGCACCGGCCCTTCGGTCAATTCCTTGCCGGTTTGCTCTGTCTCCACCAGGAACCCCAGAGGCAGCATGGCAAACTCGGGATGCTCTTTGAGGTGCTGCGCGATCGTTCGTTGCAGCGGGTGGGTGCCCAGGAACAGGATCTTCTCCGCTCCCAGAAGCCGCAGGGACAGCTTGTTGTAGATGGTGCGCCAGGGCGACATGAGCGCAAGACACAACGCACTGCCCATCAGCATCGATTGCCGCGGCATGCGCAACTCGATATCTCCATAAGAAAGAGTGGCTTGCAGCAGAAACGCCACTCCGATGACAAGACAGAGCTGTTGCACGAAGATGAGGCGCGAGGATACCCGGACGCGAACGTAGCAATCGTTCAAATAGAGACCGAGCACGATCGTCGCCGTCACGATCGCCACCCGGATGGTTCCGTTCTCGAACTGCATGTAGATTCCGAAGGCATCGGCCAGTTGCCAGGCGATTGCCGCCGTGTAACAGGCGAAAACCAGGGCCACCTCGGTGGTGACCAACCCGAGGATGCTTGTGGGAATAAATACGCTGAACAGCCGGATCATGGGTGGCTTACGGGTGCTTCAAGCATTCTCGCACATACCTCTACACCGGCAGAATTTCTCTGCACCGAATGCTCTCATTTCCACTCGCGAAGGCGCTTGCCGGCAGTCGAGTGGTACCGCAAACATACAGGTTCCAGCCCTCTACACCGATCAATTCGGTAAGGCATGCCGGAACTGACCGTTGTCATACCAACGCTGAACGAGTCGGAGAACATCTCCGAACTGCTTGACCGTTTGGGCAAGGTGCTTGCCGGCGTGGAGTGGGAAGCCATCTTTGTCGACGACGATTCCACCGACAACACCGCCGATGTGGTGCGCCGGATCTCGCAGTCGAACCCGCGCGTCCGGGTGCTCCACCGCATCGGCCGGCGAGGGCTTTCGTCGGCCTGTATGGAGGGCATGATGGCCTCGTCCGCGCCCTATTTGGCGGTGATGGACGCCGACCTGCAGCACGACGAGTCTTTGCTGCCCCGCATGCTGGATACAATCCGTGAGCAGAAACTGGATCTGGTGGTGGCCAGCCGCAATATCGAAGGGGGCAGCAAGGGAGATTGGACATGGTACCGGCGCTGGCTCAGCGATGCCGGACGCGCCCTCAGCGCCGCCGTTTGCCGGTCACCCATCTCCGATCCCATGAGCGGCTTCTTCCTGGTCGAACGGCAATTTCTGCAATCGGCAATCCGCAACATGTCCGGTGTCAGTTTCAAGATTCTCGTGGACTTATTGTCCAGTTCCCAGCGTCCGGCGCGTTTGCGGGAACTTCCCTACACGTTCCGGCCGCGGCTGCGCGGCGAAAGCAAACTGGACACCGTCACGCTGCTTGAGTACGCCTACCTGCTGGCCGATAAACTGGTCGGCGATTTCATTCCCTTCCGGTTCGTTCTGTTCGCTCTCATGGGCCTGCTCGGCCTGGTGCTGCATCTGCTGATTTTGTGGGTGTTGTACGAACAGAAGGGCGTTGCCTTCGCCACCGCGCAGGGCATCGCCACATGGCTGGCCATGACCTTGAACTTTCTTACCAACAATGCCATCACCTATCGCGATCTGCGTCTGAAAGGGCGTGCCATCCTGCGCGGGTTGCTCACGTTCTACCTGGCCTGCACCTTCGGAGCGTTGATCAATATCGGGTTGGCAGAGTTTTCCTACCGCCGCGGTTTTCCCTGGTATCTGGCAGGCGCGGTCGGCATCGTCATCAGTTCGGTATGGAACTACGGGATGACATCGGTGTTGACTTGGCGGATGCAACAGAGGAGGAGGAAACGGTAGGACTTGGGTTGACGTATGATAACTTCTTTTACCATACTTATTATGGCGCGATTGCGCCATAACGGATGGTGTGTGTTATCCTCCCTTCATGCCCCGGCATACCGAGTGGATTCAACGCATTCCCAATGCCCTCGCCGAACTGAATGCCCTTCCCTGCCCCACCATTGACCGCCGCACCCTGCAGGATCTCTTCCACGTCAGTCCTCGCCAAGCCGTCCGTATCCTATCCTCACTGGGTTGCTATACCGCCGGCAAAAGCCTGCTCATCGAGCGCCGCGACCTGATTGCCAAACTGGAAAGCCTCACCCGCTGCGATGCCATCCGCATCGAACTGGCCCGGCAGGAACGTGTCAATGAACACCTGGAGCGCCACCGGCGCGAACTACAGGCTCGCCGTAAGAAGATTCCCATTCACGCCGGATCACTCGGCAGCCGCATGGCTTCCCTGCCCCCGGAGGTATCTCTCGAGCCGGGACACTTATCCATTCGGTTTGCCGGGGCCGAAGACCTGCTGGCAAAACTGTATGCCTTGGCGCAGGCGATCTCTTGCGATTACAACGCCTTTGAGGCAGCCGTCGATTAGTTGTTGCGGAACTCGGCGAAACTCAACACGCGCGCCTGCTTCAGTGCTTCACCGCGCAGCATGCCTTCCGCGGCTTCCCGCAAGTGCGCTTCGGTCCAGAACTGCGCTGCCGGATACTGCTTCAATAGGGCCTTGGTTTTCTCTTCCAGCAGTTGCCGGTACTGATCGGCACTATATCGCTCGCGCAGCCAGTCGATGGCCGTCTGGCGGCAGTACTCCTCATAAGCCTGCTCGTTAGGCTGCTCCGGAGACGGATCGAGCGCCTCGGAAAGCGTCCGCTGCTGCGGCTCGCGGGCCTCCGCGGGAGGAAGCATGTCCGACTTGATGAGATAGGCATAGAAGCCGGGAGGGTTTTCAATCCGGCCGCGGCTGCGGGCAATGAGAATGTCCCCCCAGCGCAATTGCGCCAGCACAGGTTGTCCTGCGGCGATACCGGCCAGGAGTTTGCGTGCTTGCGCCGCATGTATGCCCCGCTTTGTCAGTTCCTCGAGCAACGGATGCTCGGGTGAGGGCGCCGCAGACACGGCCGTCGCCCCCGCTCGGGAATGAAATGCGTCGAACTCCTGCTTCGCCTTCGGACCGGGATGATAGATCATGATCCAGTCCGTATTCCCATCGGCGTCTCGCGTATCCTCATACATCACCCGTTCCAGATACCCCGCATCGAGGTGAGGTTTGTGGATCTTGTACATCTGCTTCTTGAAATGGTCGTAGTCGCTGTAGCGCTGTAGCGCCGAATAGGTGCAGAAATCGGAATAGGGCAACTTGGCACAACTATGGTTGTGTTTCAGAGCCGCGTAGACGCGATAGCTGACAATCTCGTAGAAGCGTTGGGCTGCTGGAGTTAACTCCTTTAGGTACTCGTAGTTAAGAGGTCTTACAGGAGCTTGGTTCAAGACCTCCAAATAGGGTTCGTTGAGGATTAGGTAGACGCTCGCCGCCGTGCTGCCGTCGGGTAGCTTTTCCCCGGCGAAGACGACCCCATAGCGGGTAAAGTCCGCCTCGATGCGGCGTTCCTGTCCCGTCGCGCTCCGATAGCGCAGTTTGGCGGTAATGCCGGTGAAAGCGTTCTGGCGCAGAGCCCTACGGATCTGGTTCGTGTCCCCGCCCAGGTTCAGTTCCCTGGCAATATCGCGCAAACTTCCCAAGCGCAAGACCTTGGGCACCGGCTTGCCAACCTCGTCGATGCGCCGGTTCACGACTAGGGTATCCAATTTGTAGGCCAACTGCCGCGGGGGGCCGTACTTGGCGCTGTGGGAAACCGACCAGTGCAATTCCACTTCCCCCTGTCCGTTACGGCGGGTGATGACGATATCGAAATCGCCTGTTTTGGACAAACTGTGCACGGGAAGCCTTGAGAGCACGGTTTCGGTGCGGATGATCTGGATTGCTTCGAGATCGGTGGGAGAGGGCAGCAGTCTGTTGTTGTCATCCAACATATTGTCTATCCGTCAAACCGTCCTGATGAGTGAAAGCATTGAAAATGAAGAGGATATAGCGAATTCTGTCTCCTCATTACGTGCACTTCGTCTCCCCAAGACGTGCAGATCGTCTCCTCATTACGTGCGGAAACGAGCCGGAGCGGTCTCTCCAAAACGTGCGGAGTCTCTCCAAAACGTGCGGCCTGGTCTCCCCAAATCGTGCACCTGACGGGTCACGGGCCTATTCTATGAAAAAAGGACTTGTAAAGTCAATGGGATAGGGATAATCTATTAAGTACGTCCAAGAAGTGGACGGAAGTTGTTTCAATGGCGAAGTTAGGGAAACGAGGCGTCAATCCTGGCGGAATCCTTTCGACTCAGGAAGTTGCGACAGTGTTGGGGATCAGTCATCCCACATTACTCAAATTACTAAAATCCAAGCGAATCCCGGAACCGCAGAAGGTTCAAGGCGTGCGGTACTGGAATAACGCGGATTTGCGTCATGCGAGTGTCGCACTTGAGCAGTTGCGCAGTGAAGGTGTAGTCCGGTCTAGAGGGGCGAAGAAATGAAGAAAATCGCCATCGCCAATATGAAAGGCGGCGTCGGAAAAACCACGACAAGTGTGAATCTGGCGGTCGGACTGGCTATGAAGGGCGCCAAAGTCTTGCTCGTGGATATGGATCCGCAGGGCAACGTCGCTCACTCGCTGAAAGTCAAAGCCTCGCAGAACACAATCTTCGACCTCATGGCCGACGACATGGTTCTGGAGAAGGTGATCCGCGGGGGAGTGCGCGAGAATCTGGACGTCATTCCCAGCAACAACCTTGCCTTCGGACTGGAAAACCGGCTGGCCGGGGAGACGCTGCGGGAGAAGATCTTCGCCCGGCGTATGCGCCATGTTGTTGATTACGATTACGTTATCGTAGACACCAGCCCCGCCATGAGTCTTCTCACGGTCAATACCCTTCTCTATGTCGACAAGGTCATTCTGGTCGTTTCCATGGATCAGATGGCGCTCATCGGCGCTGTGCAAAGTCTGGCTGGATTGAAGCGTGTGTTGTCCGTCTTCGACTCCCCTGCCCTGGACATTGCCGTGTTGGCGACGATGTACAACGCATCCACCAATGGATCCCGCGAAACGATGACGGCTCTTAAAAGCGATCCCGATCTGGGGCCGTACGTGCTGCCGCTGTTTATCCGGCAGGATGTCAAAGTCAGCTATTCGGCTGCTTCGAAAAAGTCTATTTGGGAATACGACCCGCGGACGCGGGCCGCCGAAGACTACTCGAAACTGGTCGAACATATCCTTGAGGAAAAGGCGGTTAGCGCGAATGCCGGCAACTCGGAAATCGGCGAAGTCGCGGCACAAGCTTAGTTTTGCCGTAGACCGTTCCGAGATTGACATATCGAGCGATTGGGTCCAGGCGGTCATGGAGCCGCCTCCCAGCCCTGCCCGTCTGCCCGGAACCGCTCTTCCCCGCCCCGATGAAGTTATAAGTCCTGCATCTTCATCAGTTTCCGAGAATAGTGCTACTGTAGAAGCGGCTACTACAGTGGAACAAAATTCGCCTGTGGCAAACAGTGCCGCTGTAGCGGACAATTCGCCTGTAGCAAACAATGCGGCTGTGGCAAATAACTCTACAGCGGAAGAGAATACTACAGGTGCACTATTTGGGGGTTCTCATTCTGCCACAGTAGAAAATATTGCTACTGTACATACGCAAAATGCCACTGTAGAAAGAATTGCTACAGTAGCATACACTGCACCTGTAGAACCAATTGCTACTGTGATCCAGAGCGGCGGTGTGGCAATGAATACCACAGTGGCAAATAGTGCTACTGTGGCAGCAAAAAGAGCTGTACGACTGCGCCCCATCCAGCGCATCACCGACGGACTCACCCCAGGCCAGTTCTCCGTCTATAGCCTCATGTTCGAACGAGGCGAGCCGCGCGATGCCTCCAACCTTCGTCTGTTCCGCGGAGGCTACGTCGACCTGGTCCGGCTCACCGGTCTGAGCAAACGCGGCATCCAGAACGTGATCGCCGAACTCCAGGCAAAATTCGTCATCTCCATCCATCAGGCGCCGGGTTATCATCGTTCGCAGACCACCGTCTACGATGTCCCGCCGGAACAGACCATCCTCGACCGCTGGTTCGCCAAAGGTCTCCGTTACGCCTCGGGCAAGAGTAAGAACCTGGTAACAATTGCTACTGTAGAATAATTTGCCACAGTAGCAGTATTAATAAAAAGACCTGGCCTCTCCTGAATCGTCACGATACAATCGGAGTCGGTTTCTATCCATGATCCGAAGAAATCGCTATCTCCTTATATGGTTGCTTGGCGGCTTGGCTGCCGCCCAGGAAGAAAGTTCCACCCGCATTGCGAATCCCTTCACCAGCGATGACGACCGTGCCGCCGGCGCCAAGCTCTACCAGTCGCAATGCGCCTCCTGCCACGGTCTGGACGGCAAGGGAGGGCAGGGAACACCCGATTTCACCAGCGGCCAGTTCCGCCGCGCGTCTTCCGACGAAGGGCTGTTTCAAATTGTCGCCAAGGGCATTTCCGGCACCACGATGCCGGCGTTCAACCTGGATGGAAAGCAGATCTGGCAAACCGTCGCCCATATCCGTTCCTTCAGTTTCCGGCGCACCGCCGCCGCCTCATCCGGAGATACCGGGAAGGGAAGGGAGTTGTTCCGCCTGCACAAATGCGCCGCATGTCACGAATCGTCGGCGCCGGAACTGACGCGGGTTGGGCGAAACCGCCCGGCGGCGGAGTTGCGGCGCGCGATGGAAGAGCCGGATGCCGAAGTAGACTCCGCGTGGTGGCGCGTGGCGATCACGCTGCGCGGGGGCCAATCGCTGGAAGGCCGGCGCCTCAACGAAGACACCTATACGATTCAACTGCTGGACCGGCAGGGAAATCTGCGAAGCGCGGACAAATCGGACGTAGCGCAAACCAAACTGGTGCGGACTTCACCCATGCCCTCCTACCGCGGCAAACTGCGGGAACAGGAGTGGAACGATCTCCTCGCCTACCTCATTTCCGGAGACTTGCGATGAAAGCCGTACTCTGTCTCTTCTGCACCCTCAGCGCCGCGGCCCAAGTGACGCCGCCCGCGGAGAATTGGCCCACCTATCACGGTTCCTTCTTCAGCCAGCATTACAGCACGCTCGCCGGTATCACCCCGGCCAACGTTGGAAAACTTACCCTGGCCTGGACGCATCAGGCGAACTCGCTCGAAAAGTTTGAGACCACGCCGTTGGTCATTGACGGTGTGATGTATCTCACCGAAGCTCCGAACACGATCGTTGCACTCGATCCAGCTTCCGGGCGTCCCTACTGGATTTACGAGCACAAACTGCCCGAGGTCACCTACCCATGCTGCGGCAAAGTAACCCGCGGCGTGGCCTACGCGGACGGCCTGATCTTCTTTGCCACGCACGATGCCAAGGTGATTGCGCTCGATGCCCGCACCGGGCGCCTGCGCTGGGAGAACACGCTCATCGATCACCGCCAGGGTTACTCCTTCACGCACGCCCCGCTGGTGGTGAAGGACAAGGTGATTGTCGGCTCCGGGGGCGGGGAACTGGGCATTCGAGGCTTCCTCGCCGCGCTGGACGCAAAGACGGGCAAAGAGGTCTGGCGCTTTCAGATCATCCCCGGCCCCGGCGAACCAGGCAATGAAACCTGGGGCGGCGACTCCTGGAAACACGGTGGCGGCTCCATTTGGCTGACCGGGTCCTACGATCCGGAACTGAATCTCACCTATTGGGGTACAGGAAACCCGGGCCCCGACTGGAATCCCGCCGTCCGCCCCGGCGACAACCTGTACAGTGATTCTGTACTTGCCCTCGACGCCGACAGCGGCAAGCTGAAATGGTATTTCCAGTTCACGCCGCACGATGAGTGGGATTGGGATGCCGTGCAGACGCCCGTGCTGGTGGATCGGGAATGGAACGGCCGCATGCGGAAGCTGATGTTCTGGGCCAGCCGCAACGGTTTTTTCTACGTCTTTGACCGCGCCAATGGTCAGTTCCTTCTGGGCAAGGAGTTCGTCAAACAGACCTGGGCCAAAGGACTGGACGAACGAGGCCGCCCGATGCGCATCCCCGGTATGGGTCCCAGCAAGCAGGGCACGAAAACCTATCCCGGCGTGCAAGGCGGAACCAATTGGTATGCTCCCGCCTACAGCCCGCGTACAGGGTTGTTTTATCTCACCGCCTGGGACGATTATCACGGCACGTATTTCGCCTGGGACCAGCAGTATGAACAGGGCAAATGGTATGCCGGCGGCGGCGTCAAAGCGCCAGTCCCCCCCACACGCCGGGAGCGCATTGTCACGCGCGACACCAGCGACGGCTATGCCGCGGTGCGCGCGCTCGATCCACTCACCGGAAAAGTGGCCTGGGATTACAAGATGCAGGACATGAGCGAAAGCGGATTGCTGTCCACGGCCACGGATCTGCTGTTTTCCGGCAATCGCGAAGGCCACTTCTTCGCTCTCGATGCGCGCAGCGGCAAACTGCTCTGGCGCCGCTATCTGGGCGGGCAGGTGATTGCTTCGCCCATCACCTATCTTGCCGCCGGCAAGCAGTATGTGACGATTGCGGCGGGGCACACGCTGTTCACCTTTGCCCTTGAATAAACGAGGCCATGATGGCGCTATGGCGCTAAGGCTGCGCTGGCTGATCCCAAGCTGCGCTGCCTCTAGCTCCTGGATCGGCAAACTCGCAGTACGCATCCCAACCCTCAGATGATTTGCTGTTCCAACTGCCGTACCTGCTCCTGAACGGCGGCCGGATCCTCACGCTTGGCGGCTGTTTCCATCGCCGCCCCGATCGCAGAGATCCGGGGGAATCCGTAGGCCGCGCCAGTGCCCTTCAGGTTATGAGCCAAGGTGGCGATGCGATCGTAGTCGCCCTGGCTCAGAAGCTCCAGCAGGAGCGGCACTTCCTGGCGGCGTTTGCTCATGTAGAGGGGCCGCAGGGCGACGATAGCCTGGGGCAAGGTGACGGGTTCGAAGCATTGCCGGATGGCCTCAAACAGCTCCTGCCGGGAAACCGGCTTGGTAAGATGATGCTGGCAACCGGCCTCGCGGCTGATGGCTTCGTCGGCCGCCTGTGCCCGCGCGCTCAAGGCGATGATGGGTACGGGTTTGCTGCCTCGCTCCCGTTCCAGGGTCCGGATTGCCCGTACCGCGGACCAGCCGTCCATGCCGGGCATCTGGACGTCCATCAGAATGAGGTCGAACTGCCGGGTGGTGAACTGCTCCAGCGCCCGTTGTCCGTCACCGGCAAATTCGAGCACGTAAGGGGTCTTTTCAAAGTAGGCCCTCAACAGGACCTGGTTATCGATAGAATCCTCGGCGATGAGGAGCCGCCGCTTGGGTTCGTTTTGCAATTTTTCGTGTGGCGGCGACGGGCGCGCCGTCGCGAGCGGAGCAAGGGACTGGCTCAACGGCAGGTTCAGGACGACCCGGAAGGTGGTTCCTTCACCGGGGGTGCTGTCTACACCGATGCGGCCGCCCATCAGTTCCACCAGGCGGCGCACGATGCCGAGCCCGAGTCCGGTGCCGCCATACTGACGGGCGGTGGAAGTGTCCACTTGTGTAAAGTCGCGGAAGATGGAGGGGAGTTTTTCCGGAGGGATGCCGATCCCTGTGTCTTGCACGGTGATCGATAGCTCCTGTCCACTCCCGGATTCGATCTCGATGGAAATCACCCCCCGTTCGGTGAACTTTACAGAATTTGACACGAGATTCAAGATCACCTGCTGGAGGCGGGCCGGATCGCCGATCCTGGCCAAATGCAGGCCGGGAGCCATCCGCACGCGGACTGCCAGCCCTTTGTCGTGAGCTTTCGGGGTAACCAACTCGACCGTCCGCTGCACCACCTCGTCCAGATGAAAGTCGATCTGTTCGAGTTCCACCCGGCCCGACTCAATTCTGGAAAGATCGAGCAGGTTATTGATCAGATCGAGCAGACGATGACCGGCGCGCTGAAAGACGGACACATAATGACGCTGCGTGTTGTCGAGCGAGGAATCCCCCAACATGTCGGCCATGCCGAGAATGGCATTGAGCGGGGTGCGGATCTCGTGGCTGACCGTGGCGATGAAATAGCTTTTGGCCTGGCTGGCATGTTCGGCGCGCTGGGTCTCGGCGATCAACTTGGCGTTGTTGAACCGCAATTGTCTCTCCAACTGCTTTTCCGCGGCCAGATCGCGAATGAACAAAACGAACCCAACGCGGACCTTCTGCAGGGAAAGGTGCACGTCGGCCATCTCGCCGCTGGCCAGCCGCAGCGTGGTCTCCCTGGAAACGCTGCCCTTCCACCGTGCATCGGCCAGCCACGCGGCATCCAACGCAATCGGTGCGTACTGTTCGGCGCCGCGGTTGGCGCGCACCACGGCTCCTTCCGCGTCGAGCAGCAGAATTGCGTAGTCCTTGATGTCAGCGAGCAACTGGAAGCAGTCTGTCTCGTTTGGGGGGTCGGCCGCGGGCCCGGGAAAGCGCGAATGGCCCTCCATGCTATCGATCCATCGGAGCGAGGAGGGCAAAACTTCATACAATCAAGTGTCATGCTTCTGTACGCTTTTCTTGCCGCCTCCACGTTGCTGGCGCAGCCGCCGGCCGCGCGCATCAAAATCGACACCGACCGAGTGATCGGCGAAGTGCATCCCCATGTTTTCGGCAACTTTGCCGAGCATCTGGGCCGCTGCATCTACGGCGGTTTGTATGAGCCCGGCAGTCCGCTGGCCGACGAAAAGGGATATCGGAGAGACGTGATGGAGGCCATCAAGGGGCTCGGCGTCACGCTGCTGCGGTGGCCCGGGGGGAACTTCGCCTCGGGTTACAACTGGAAGGACGGCATCGGCCCGAAGCAACTGCGTCCGGTGCGCCCGGAAGGGGCGTGGGGTGCGCTGGAACCGAACACGTTCGGCACCGATGATTTTCTCGACTACTCCGAGAAGATGGGCCTGGAGCCCTACATCTGCATCAATGCCGGGCTGGGCACGGTGGAAGAAGCGCGGCAGTGGGTGGAGTACACCAACGAATCGCGGCACACCTATTGGGCCGATCAGAGGCGTAAGAACGGGCGCGACAAGCCTTACAACGTGAAGTATTGGGGTTTGGGCAATGAGATCGACGGACCGTGGCAGCTTGGGCACAAGAACGCCGAGGATTACGTGAAGTTCGCTCTCGAAGCGGCCAAGGCGATGCGGCGGGTGGATGACTCCATCAAGCTGATCGGCAGCGGGTCGAGCAACTTCCGTCAGGGCTGGGATTGGATCGGATGGAACCGCAAGGTGCTCGAAGGGCTGGGGAGCGAAATCGACTACATCTCGCTGCACACCTACATCGGCAACCGGGCTAATAATTTCGAGCAGTTCCTGGCGGCCTCGCAGGACATCGACCACCGTATCGATGTGGTGGAAGGGTTGATCAAGGCGGCGCAATCGGGCCAAACGAACCCAAGGCCGATCTACATTGCCTACGATGAGTGGAACGTGTGGTACCGGGCGCGCGGCGGGAGCACGGAACACGAGATCGGCAAGACGCGGCTGGAAGAGATCTACAACTACGAAGACGCGCTGGCCATGGGGATGTTCTTCAACGCCTTCATCCGCAAGGCGCACATTGTGAAGATGGCGAACCTGGCGCAGATCGTCAATGTTATTGCTCCGATCTTCACCAATGAGAAGGGGCTCTTTCTGCAGCCGATCTACTTTCCGATAGCCGAGTATGCCAAGCAGAGGGGCAAGCTATCGCTCGATGTGTGGGTGAACTCGCCGGCTTATCGTGTGGGCAACCGCGCGCCGTTGAATTACCTCGATACGTCGGCGACGTACGATAAAGCCACGGGCACGGTGTATCTGAATGTGCTGAACCGGAGCGAGAAGATGGATATCGCGGCGCGCATCGAGAACGTGACGGGGAAGCTGGAGGCGAAGGCGGAGGTGTGGGAGATGAATCACGGCGAGCTGAAGACGACGCACCTGTTCGGCGATGACCGTAAGGTGCGGCCTACGACGCGGAGCGCGGCTCTGTCCAACGGGATGTACACGTTCCCGAAGCATTCGCTGACGATTTTGAAACTGCAGGTACGCCAATAGATGGCGGCGATTGACGCGGGGTTGTACCGCCGGGCGTCCGGACGCTGCGGCGCGCTGCGTCCGGCGGTGTTCCTCGATCGCGACGGTGTGATTGTGGAGGAAGTGGGCTATCTGCACAAGGTGGAAGACATCACCCTGATCGCATCCGCGCCTGCGGCGGTAGCGCGGCTGAACGCAGCCGGAGTGCCGGTGGTGGTGGTGACGAACCAGGCGGGCATCGGCCGTGGCTACTACACTTGGACGGATTTCGAGAGAGTGCAGGCGGAGATCGAAGCGCGCCTGCTTCCCGGCGTTGTCGCTGGTGTCTGGGCCTGCGGGTATCACATCGATGGGGAAGTGGCCGAACTACGCAAGGATCACGTCTGGCGCAAGCCGCATCCCGGCATGTTGCTCGATGCGGCGGAAGTGCTGGGCATCGACCTTAGCCGTTCGTGGCTGGTGGGGGACAAGGTGATTGATATTGAATGCGCGGTCGCGGCGGGGCTTGGTGGAGCGGTGCTGGTGCGCACCGGCTACGGCGCGGACCATGAGCCGAAGCTCGCTGCGTTGGCCGCAGGCTGCTGTGCAGTCTCGGTAGCCGATGATCTTGGCGCCGCTGTGGCTCGCATTTTGTAGCAAAGCGCTTCGGCTGCGACGCCCTTTGTTGCGTCTTGTCAGCATGCGCCCTTATCCCATTCTGCTGCTCGGCATAGTGAACGCGCTGCTTTGGCGCGAGTTGCTGCTGTCCGGGCAGTGGTATGCGTTCGGGCTCATCGGCATCTGTGCTGTCGCCACGGGGTGGTACACGAAGGAGAACCCCTGGTTTGCGGTAATTGCTCTGTGTGCCGCGCCGTTGGATGCCCTACCTTATCCTGGCCCACATTGGCAGTGTAGCGGCGGCCTTCCGCGGCCGCTGCCGCAAGGGCTGACGAAACGTTATCGCTGCGAGCGTCACTATTCAACCGAATACGAAACCCCCTCAACGAGGTGAAGGAGGCTTTTCCATGTCGGTGATGTACTGGAATGAAGTCGCACTCGAAGCGAATCGAGTTGCGCACACAACTGGGCTGGATACAGGAACGCTGGGCCCTACGCTCAGCTCACGGGCAATGGCGATCGTCCACCTGGCGATGTACGATGCCTATGCCAAGGCGCGGGGTTATCCCGCTAAACTGCCGAAGTACCGTATGCTGACGGCGACGCCGAAAGTGGGAGCGGCGCCGGCGGCGGCAACGGCCGGAGCGGCTTACACGGCGCTGGCGGCGCTCTATCCGAGTCAAAAGGCGTTCTTCGAAAAGAAGGTGCTGGAAGCGGGTTTGACGGGAACGGGTGTCGAGGATGGTTTTGAGTTCGGCGTGGCGGCGGCGAAAGAGCTGCTCGATCACCGCAAGGACGATCCGGGCGCGGGCGATGCCGGCTACTCGGAGGTTCCGGCGCGCACCCATCATCGCGAGGATCCCGACAATGCCGGCCAGGGTTATCATGCTCCCTACTACGGCGCCAAGGCGAAGCTGTTTTCCTCGGCGGCCTTTAGCTTGGATGATCCGCGGACGTTGCCGCAGGCCGAATACGATGCGGCAGTGGTGGAGGTGAGGGCGAAGGGAATTGCGCCGGACAAGATGGGCACTCTTCCGGCGGGGAGCAATCCGCGTACGGCGGAAGAGACGCTGATCGGAATCTACTGGGGCTACGACGGCGCCGCGGGTTTGGGGACTCCGCCGCGGCTCTACAACCAGATTGTGCGCCTGGTGGCCGAGAAGCAGGGGTTTGTTCCCGCTCTTGGTTTTGCCA
Source organism: Bryobacterales bacterium (assembly GCA_016789755.1). Classification (GTDB taxonomy): domain Bacteria; phylum Acidobacteriota; class Terriglobia; order Bryobacterales; family Bryobacteraceae; genus CADEFT01. The sequence continues at coordinate 19,561 of JAEUQG010000183.1, read as the reverse complement.
TTCACGAAGACCAATTGATGCGGCTGTTCGCGTTGGTGAACGCAGCCATGGGCGATGCCGGGATCCTCGCCTGGAAGGACAAGTACAAATACGACTTCTGGCGGCCGGTGATCGGCGTCCGCGACCATGATCCCTCCATGGGGATGAGCAGTTCGGGTAGCAGTAGTTTGGCTGCGGGCTGCGATCCGGAATGGCTTCCTCTGGGCGCTCCGAAGACGAACAAGAAGGGCGAGAAGAATTTCACTCCGCCGTTTCCGGCGTATCCATCCGGGCATGCGACCTTCGGTGCGGCGGCGCTCGGCATCACGCGCCTGTTCTATGGACGTGTTGCCGACGGGCCTGACGATCTGTTCGACGGACTCACGTTCGTCTCGGATGAATACAACGGCTCCAATGCCGACAACCACGGCACATTCCGGCCGCGGCATGCGCGGAGTTTCCCGGACGGTCTTTGGCAGATGATCGAGGAGAACGGCGCCAGCCGCGTGTATCTCGGCGTGCATTGGGTCTTCGATGCCTTTGTGCGCGATGCGGGCGGCGACATGGACCTGACGCGCAACATCGGCGGCGTGCGGCTTGGGCTGGATATTGCCAAGAGCATCCATGCCTCCGATTTGATGGAAGCGTAGGGTAAGCTGAATGCCTATGGATTTCGACAAGAATACCGCCAACCTTCTCGCCGCTGCCTCGCAGGTTGTCTATCAGGGTGCTGCGGAGGTTACCGATTGGGGAGGCAAAGAGAAGCTGACCATGGATCTCTTTCCCCCTAATCCAATCGATACCCAGGGCTTTACCGCGACGTCGGAATCGAGCGTGTTGCTGGTGTTTCGCGGCACGGAACCGAAGAACATCCGGGACTGGATGACGGACGCGCAGGCGGTGCGCGTCCCCAGTCCGGCCGGGGGTTCGGTGCATCAGGGTTTTTCCCGCGCTCTCGATGCCGTGTGGGGCCATATTCAAGGCACGCTGGCAAAGCACAAGGGCAAACGGTTGGTCATCAGCGGCCACAGCCTGGGTGGCGGACTGGCAGTGCTGGCGGCCAGCCGGCTGCCCGGAGTTCCGTTGAGTCTGTACACGTTCGGGCAGCCACGCGTAGGCAATGAGGAGTTCGCCAAGGCCTGCGACACCATGTTCGGCGGCGATTACTTTCGTCTGGTGAACGACAAAGACATCGTGCCTCGGGTACCGCCGTTCACGGCGGGCTATCGTCATTTCGGACAGGAGATCGAGATCGATTCCAAGCGCAATGTGCGGGAGGTGGACTTTGGCGTGGAAACGGCCGAGGATGCGATCCGGCTGGCAGTCGGTTCTTCGGTAGTTGTCCCCAAGGCGGTGAACGCGTTCATCCCGCAGATTCTGGAACTGGTGGACTCAGTGGCGCGAGGCAAGAACAGCAAGGATGCCGTCATCGCTTCCATCGGTGGGCTGCTCGCGTTCCTGCAGTTGTTTCCTGGTGGAGGCATCCCGCAGTTCATCCGCAGCCTGAAGGACCGGACCGCCGCCCTCGCCGCGATCCAGCAGAATCCTGGAGCCTTCGAGCCGATCGCCGATCATGACATGGCGCTCTATCGCGCCGGGTTGCAGTAGGGGCGCTACCGCCCGGCAAGTAGAAACAGATTCCAAAACACGGTTGGAGACCGTAAGAAGCATGGCCAATGGACAGAGATATGGCTGCGCGGAATCAACGACTTCGGACTAAACGGATCGCGGGGAGAAAAGGAACCCCTTTTGTCCGATGCGAAAACACTGTGGGCGTTGCACGGGAGTTAGAATGAAAAGGTGGCTGAGACAGAGCTCCAGATCGTGTCGAACGAGGCGGGCGAGCCGACGGTGAGTCATCGTGCCAATCGCTCTTTGGAAGAGATCTCGTCGGAGCGCGAGACGGCCTATCTCCTGAAGTCGGAGCCGATGCGGCGACGCCTGCAGGAGGCATTGGAGCGCCAAGACGGAGTGGCTCTCGACGAAACGCTCGCGAAACTGGGCTTGTGAGAAGCATCGAGTTCGATCAGGCTGCTTTTGAGAACCTCGCCCGCACAACGCGCCGGGTCTACCCGCGGCACACGAGTTCCTGAACATGCTGGGGGCCGCCCCGGCCTGTGCGGGCTTGCGACGATCTCGCGTGGTGGGCTGAAACCGATCGGGCTCAAGCTATCCGCATTATTCGACTTGTGCGCGATACCCAGCGGGATCCGTTTTCCGGAATCGGCAAACCAGAACCACTCAAACATGAACTGACCGGCTGCTGGTACCGTCAAATAGGCCAGGAGCATAGGTTGGTCTACCAATCCTCGCGTGCCGCTACCACTACTAAGTGAACGCGGGGCCATGCGGCGGCGGATTCAGGCCTATATGAGCGCATATCCTCGATAAATTCCTGCAAGCTCATTGTCCCGGCGCCCTGAAGCTCGCGCTCTTCCTTGCCATGCGCGATCAGTGCATCGGCAACTCCGAACTCGCGCGCTTTTCGGCAGGAGCTTTCGGCCGCCGCGCACCCTGCCGGCGTCTTTGAAGTGTGCGCCCTTATCCCATTCTCCTGCTCGGTATGGCGAACGCGCTGCTTTGGCGGCAGTTGCTGCTGTCAGGGCAGTGGCACCCTTTCGTCCTGATGATCCTCTGCACGCTGGCGGCGGGCTGGTTCACCAAGAGCAACCCCTGGTTCGCGGCCACAGCCCTTTGCATCGCACCGTTAGTGATGACCCCCATAAGCCGGGGATCGCCCTGGGGATGGCTCCACCCTGCCTGGTGGCTGCACTTCCTGGTGTCCGGATACCCGATCTGGCTGGCATATCTCGTGCTGGTCTACACAGGCAGTCTCGCCGCTACCGCCCGAAGTAGCCGTTCACCTCCACCACGGCATCCGTACGGCGAAAGGCGTAGACGTTCAACTGCCCCTGCGTCCCCGCCGGCACAATGGTGAAGTTGGTCACCGTCTGCCCCTGGAAAGCGTTCAGCACTGAAGCATTGGGCTGTGGCTGGCCCGTAGGATAGGCGGTGATGAACGGCATGGGGTTGCCGTTGGGGATGGCGGTAACGTTGATGGCGTAGCCGCGGGCATCGGCAGGGATGCCGGAACAGGGCCCGGTCACCATGTTCACCGTGCGTGTGGTCGTATCCTCGAACTTCGGAGCGTTCGCCCCTTGTGTGTTGTAGACGCGGCACTGCGTCACCGGGAAATAGAACTGGCCGGTGGTTCCGTTGTCGGGCGCGAAGTAGCCGTTGATGTCCATGATGAAGTCGGTGGCTTCAAAGGCGTAGACATCGATGGACCCATCGTTGCTGGCCGGAACGATGACGTTGTTGGCCAGCGTGCGGCCGACGAAGGAGTTGATGCTCGAAACATTGGGCAACCCTCCGCCCGTGGGCCAGGTGGTGAGGAAGGGAAGCGGCCCCGGCGGGGCAACGGTCAGGGTCACCGAATAGGCCGCCGCACCGGCCGGAATGACGCAGTTGGGGCTGAGCGGGAAACGGAAACTGCGTGTGCCGCGGGCGAGCATCGAAGGGGGCCCGAAGGGTCCGGGTGTGGGCCGGTAGTCGCTGCGGGTGTCGATGACGCGGCAGGGGGTGAGCGGATAGAACACCAGGTTCGACACCACCGGATCGTCGGTGAAGTAGCCGGAGATGTCGATGACGAAATCGGCGGCGTGCGATGTGTAGAGCGATACACCGCCGTTCGAGCCGGCTTTGACGATCTGTGTGTTGGCCACCGTCTGACCATCGGGAGTGCGGACGGTCCAGACGTTGGGGCGCGCTTCGCCGGAAGGCCACACGGTGACGAAATCCACCACGCCGCCGGGGCGCGGGATGACTGTCACGTTGAGCACGTATGCCTTGGCATTGGCGGGGACAACGCAAGTGGGAGATTGCGGCAGCGGCAGATCGCGAGTCTGGCCGGCGTTGAGGAAGGGCGGGCCGAACACGCCGGTGCGCGAGGGGTCGTTGTATTCGGGGCGCGTCTCGACAAGGCGGCATGGAGTAAGCGGTTTGAACCGCAGTCCCGCCGTCTGCGTGGGCGGCGGAATCACCCCTGCCTGCTGGAACGTCAGGATCTGCCCGGCGATCACCACTTCAGCCGTCCGTGCCGCTCCGCTGTTCGGTTGCACCGTGTACTCAAAGGTGCCTGGCCCCACATCCGGCAGAATAGCGATCGCGGTGATCCACGAGGGCAGGGAAGTCACGGTCAACGAGCATCCCGGATTCGTGTTGACCCACACCGACCCCGTCGCCCCGGAAGCCGGAATCTGGACCGCCCCCGACGGGTTCAACGAGTAAACGCATCCTTGCGCGGCGGCTTGCTGAATGTGAAAATACTGTCCGGCGACGATGATGGTCGTGCTGCGATCCTGGCCCGCATTGAGGAGCACATTGAAATAGAAGGTCCCGCTTCCCGTGATCGGAAGCGCCGTCGAAGTTGTGGTCCAGTTAGACAGTTGCAAATTCGTCACCGTCCAAGTGCAACCGGCCTGCGTGGTGACCACCACGGACAGATTATTCACGCCACCAGCCGGCAGCACGCCCGTTCCGGCCGAGCTGAGCGTGTAGGTACAACCCACCGCCCCCGTATCCTGCAACACGCTGTATGATTTCCCAGCAATCGTCAACGTCGCACTCCGCGCCGCTCCGCTGTTGGCCAGCACGTTAATCACAACCGTACCCGGCCCACTTGCCGGCAATGACGTGCTCGTCGTGATCCAGTTGGGCATCCCCGTTACCGTCCAACTGCACCCGGCCGTGGTCGTCACCGTGACAACAAGCCCCCCGGCCCCGCTCGCCGGGACGAAAAGCCCCGCGCTGGTTGGGTTGATCGAATAACTGCAACCCGCCGCCCCCGCATCCTGCGACACCGTGTACGGCTTCCCCGCCACCGTAATCTGGGCCGACCGTGCCGCGCCCGTATTCTGCGCCACCGTGTACCGAAACAGATCGCCGGTGATTTGCACCACCTGAATCCAGGCCGGCAAACTCGCCACCGACCACGGGCAACCTGGCAACGTCGTCACCCCCACCGATCCCTCGCCCCCTGCCGCCGTAAACGTCACTGAACTCGCCGCCAGAGTATACGTACATCCCGAAAACGTCGCGTTCACCCCTTTCGGAGCATTCATCACCACCTGCGCCGTCTGGCTGCTGCTCGTAATCGACCCCGAATAACCCGCGAACCCAAACGATGTATTCGGCGACGCAATCAGTGTCACCGTGGTCCCCGCGTTGTGATACCCGCTCGACCCCGACGGGCTCACCGAAACACTGCCCCCACCCGCGGGAGCCACCGTCAGCGACAACAGGTGCTGGATCGTATAGTTCGCCGTATAAGCCGCCGCGGTCGCCGGCACTGTAATTGTCGTTGTCGCACTGTTCGTGTTCAGATTCGGCCCCGTCCAGTTGGCGAAGGCATAGCGCGTGCCCGTGGGACCGGAATTGGTGACACTCACCGAAATGGAATGCTGCGTGTTCGCCCCCCAATAGAACGTCTGCGGAGCGGTGTAGTTGGTCCCATCCACCGTGATCGGCTGGCCCGAGGGCGAAGTTTGAATGGTATAGGCCGGCGGCGGTGGAGCGGAGGGATTGTAGATGACGCGGACATCGTCCAGGAAGTCGCACTCGGTCCCGCCGCCGAGGCCCTCAAACTGCAACCGCGTCGTCGAACCGTTGCCGCCATACACCGTGTAGGTATAGGTCTGCCACGTGGAGCCGGTCCGTACAATCGTCGCGATGATCTGCCCGCCCCATCGCACGCGAATGGAACTGCTTGATGCGCCCGCGCGGTTGGAAAAGGCAAAGCGCACATCGTAGCCGGTGCCGGGAACGGTATCGACATCCTGATAGAAAGTGCTGTTGTTGCCATTCGCCGAGAGCCTAGTCCATTGGTTGCCATCGTCGGCCGGGGTTCCGGAGAGGCGCTGGATGATGGCCTGCCCGGACACAAGCGTCCAGCCCAGCAATGGCGCCGAAATCGGGGAGCCCAGCACGGGCGGCGCCTCGAAGCCCGCATTCAGCAGGTACTCACGCGGCATGATGGCGATGGCGAAGCTGGCAGAGGCCAGATTGCCATTGGACTCATAGCAACGGACACGGAGCGACAAATCCGTACCCGTGCCTTCAAAGTAATCGTCCACCTTGCAGTAGCCCGGAGCGGATCCTCCCGAAGAGGTGATGATGCTGACCACGGCGTTCATGCCGGGATACCGGTTGATGTTGAGTCCCTGGAAGGTCACTACATGCCCGCTGAAGGGTGTCCCCGTAACGGTAACGCTACCTTCCGGATTGTAGTTAAACTGCGTATTCCCGGGTGCAGTCACGCTATAAACAGCAAACCCGAGAGCTCGCGGGTTTGCGCCCACCGGAATCACGGCCACGGTGAACTCAGAATCGCCAAGAACCGTAGCCGCCCCGCACTTCACGTACACCGTAAAAGCCGAGTTCTGATTCTCCCAACCCGTTGGTGCGCAGGACACCGGAACAGTGCCCACCGCCGTCACCTGCACCTGCGATTGGATGCCGCCATTCAGCCCGGGAAACGCAACGGTATACCTTCCCGTCGCGGTGCGCGTCACTGTGGGCACCGCGCCGTTGGTGGTGTAGTGGTGCGGCAATGCATAGAAGGCGGCCGTGGGGTTGGGTGCGTAGGCGAAGGAGATTTCGCGGTCGTTGGCTTGGGGAATGAACCACAGGAAGAAGCTCGAATCGGCAGGCAACCCCGTGGCGGCAAAACAGAGCACCGTGGTCTGGGCGGTGGTGAAACTGGCGACTTTGCAGAACCGGTTATCCGAGCCCACGGCGGTCACCAGCGGAATCGGGCCCACCGTCTGCCCCGCGTACATCACATTCGGCGCGGACACAACGTAGACTCCGGTGGAGCCGTGAGACACCGAGACCGTGGTCTTCGACGTGTTCGCACCCATCACCGATCCATCGGACTGGATATGGAAGAACTTCGTTTCATAAGCCATGGACATCGCCGGCAGCGCCAGCGCAAGCAGCAGTTTCGCCGAGTTCATACGGCTCAGATCAGCGGAATCGATTGCTGAACGGGATCAGCCCCTCACGAATTTTTCTTCCGGCGGACTGTACGCCAACGCCTCACACTAGATTCGCTCGATCAGCACATCGGCGGCGTAGGCTGCCAACGCCTCCAGGTCGTCCGGATCGGACGTGAGTATGGTCCCTCCGGGTTCCGCGAATGCCACGACAAGCGCATCGACAACTGAACCGCGCCCGGCGAGTCGCCGCAGTAGGGCTGCTCGCCGCGCGAGAGACTCAGGGATAGCATCGGCTATGTCACAGGTTTTGAGAAACCGATTCTCGTTGGCGTTGCGCCCGGCTTGCCCCTGCAAGCATTCCACGAGAACCACTGCGGGAACCGTCGGCGGCCATAAGCCCTCCTCGCGCAGGGCGACGATCAGCGCTAGAGCGCGGCGCGAACGCTCCGCCAGTTGACTGACCGCCCCCGAGTCCAGGATCAACACTCAGGCTAGCCGGCCTTCCGATCCGTGCGGCCGGCGATTCGTTGCGCCAGGGCGACCGCGCGGGCGCGCACCCGCGCATTGGGCTGTCCGACCTGTGCCGCAAGTTCGGTTGTGTAGCGCCGGCTGGCGGACTGTAACTTCTGCCGGCGCACTTCGGTGCGCACCGCTTCCTGAAGGAGCTCGGACGCGGCGAGTTTGCGCTCCTTCACTATCTCGTAGAGATCCGTCGGCAGATAAACCTGCATGCGCGGCATACGCCTAATATACATACATGTGTTCACCCCATTGTCTTTGCCGCCCGGCACGCGGCCTTCCCGGAACTAGTGGGTCACACATTGCGGTGAACTAGCGGTTCCCTACTGCCGTTGATCGTTCTCTAGCCTAATCCTTCGCGAACGACCTCGGTTGAGATCCCCCCCCCGCGAATTTCTTCCCACACCTGATCCCCGCCGTGTATCAATTCCGCTGAATAGAGACAGATGCGGATACACGTAGAATGGAGAAATGCTTTCGCCCGGTGGCGACGTGGCGGTGTTGCTCCAGCGGCTCGCCCACATAGTGGATCTCCTCATTTGATTCTAAGCTCAGAATTGCCATGGTAACCATCGAACCGATTCGCGTGGAGAGTGGGGAAGAGGTGCCGGAACCGCTCAGGGTCAACTGAGAAAGTCAGGCTAGGATGGAAGAGAGGCAAGAACCGATCATGACGATCACTTTGGAAATTCCGGAAGCGCTGGCCGGTAAGTTGGGGGCGGCTTCGCCTCAGGAGTTGTCCCGGCAAGCTCTCGAAGCACTCGTACTGGAAGCCTACCGGACCGATCGAATTGGCGGTCCGCAAGCGGCTGAGATCCTCGGGTTTTCCCGCATGCGCTGGGAGCAGTTTCTCGAAGACCATGATGTGCTGGAGAACGCCTATACGGTAGAAGATCTCGAGCGGGATGTTGGCACGTTGCGCCGCCTGCGCAGCGAAGGCATATTGCCCCCCGCCGTATGATCGTCGTCGTTGCCGATACTTCTCCCATCCGCTATCTGGTGCGCATTGGAGAGATCGCTCTGCTCAAGAAGCTCTATGGCGTCGTAATCGTGCCTGCCGTGGTGCTGGACGAGTTGCAGGCTGAGGATGGACTGCCGGTAGTTCGGGCCTGGGCCGGAAGTCTTCCAGCGTGGGTCCGGGTGCGTTCACCCGCCGGGTCGTTGGCGGTGGGCAATCGAATCTCCATCGAGGCGAGAGCCAGGCGATTGCCTTGGCTGAAGAACTCCATGCGGCGCTGTTGCTGATCGACGACCGGATAGGAGCGCAGGTGGCGCTGAGTCGAGGACTCACCATCACCGGCACGTTTGGGGTGCTGGTGGAGGCAGCGCAAGGGGGATTGATCCAGATCGAAGTTGCCCTGCGCAAACTGCAGGAGACAAATTTCAGGGCCACACCTGGGCTGTATGAACGAGCGCTGGAGATGGCACGTCTGCAACCTCCGGTCCTACCGCGCCGCACAAAGGAGTGAGTAGTCGCCAGCCAACTCGATTTCCTTCTGAAACCGGTTACCCCCCCGCGAATTTCTTCCCAACACCTGATCCCCGCCGCGTATCGATTCCGCTGATGGAAACAGATGCGGATACACGTAGAATGGAGAAATGCTTTCGCCCGGTGGCGACGTGACGGTGTTGCTCCAGCAATGGACCAACGGAGACACGGAAGCGCTCGGCCAGTTGCTGCCCATGGTGTATGGGGAACTCCAGCGGCTCGCCCACTACCACCTCCAGCGCGAGCGCTCCGCCCGCACACTGCAAGCCACGGCCCTGGTTCACGAAGCCTATCTCCGCCTCGCCGGACAGCAGGAGAAGGAATGGAAGAACCGCGGCCACTTCCTCGCTGTCTGCTCCCAACTCCTTCGCCAGGTCCTGGTGGACATGGCGCGCGCCCGCCAGGCCTCCAAACGCGGCGCGGGGGCATCGCGCGTCGACTTCGATGTCGCCATCGCCGGCATGTCCGCCACCACCAGCGATGCCGAATTGATCGCGCTCAACGACGCGCTCGCCGAACTCGCTCGCATGGATCCCGTCAAGGCCCAAATCGTCGACCTCAAATACTTCGGAGGCTTCAGCGTCGAAGAGATCGCCTCCATGCTCGAAATCTCCACTCCCACGGTCAAGCGCTACTGGGCCATTGCCAAGGCTTGGCTCTTCAACGAGCTCAAACGGGGGAACGCCTGACATGACCGCCGAGATCTGGAAGCGCGTGGAGGAGATCTTCTCCCGGGCCCTCGAACTCTCGCCCGCCGAGCGTTCCGCTTTTCTCCACACTCACGACCCGGCCCTCCGCGAACACGTCGAATCCCTACTTGCCGCCCACGAACAAGCGGGCGATTACCTCGAATCCGGCCCCATCGATTTCCTCCGCGAGTCATTCGGTCAATATCGAGCCGGCAAGGAAATCGGCCGCGGCGGCATGAGCGTCGTCTATCTCGGCGAACGCCTCGGCGGCGAGTTCGAACGCCAGGTCGCCATCAAAGTCCTGCTTGGGGCTTCCGGCCCCGTAGCCGAAGAAACGCGTATCCTCGCCGGACTCGAACATTCCCACATCGCCCGCCTCTACGACGCCGGTGTCACCGCTTCCGGATTCCGGTACCTCGTGATCGAATACATCGATGGGGTTCCTATCGACCGTTATGCGCGTCCGCTCAGCGAATCCCAGAAGCTCCGCCTCTTCCTCCAGGTCTGCGCCGGCGTACAGTACGCTCACCGTTCCTTAATCGTTCACCGCGATCTCAAACCCGGAAATATTCTCGTCACCAACGATGGCGTGGCGAAGCTGCTCGACTTCGGCATCGCCAAGATGCTCTCCCTTGAAACGCCCGGCCACACCACCGGAGTCCGCGCCTGGACCCCCGATTACGCCAGCCCCGAGCAGATCCAGGGCCGCCCCATCACCACATCCACCGATGTCTATTCCCTCGGTGTCGTGCTGCACGAGTTGCTCACCGGCAAGCCGCCCCGCAGTTTCGAAAACGAATCCCTGGAGCGTATCCTCGAACGAGCCGGCAGCGAGGATGTCACCACTCCTCAACTCGCCGGAGACACCGCCCGCATCGCCGCCAAAGCCCTTCGCCGCGACCCCGCCGAACGCTACCACTCCGTAGCCGAGCTCGCCGCCGACATCGAACGTTATCTCGATGGGCGGCCCATCGCCGCCCGCCCCTTCTCCCGTTCCTACTTCATTGGGAAATTCATCCGGCGTCATCGCTGGGCCGTCGCCTCGGCAACCCTTGCGATCTTTGCTTTGATCGCCACCGCCGCCATTGCAGTGTTTCAAGCCCGCCTGGCTGATGAGCGCTTCGATCAGGTTCGCGGCCTTTCCCGCACCATGCTCTTCGAGCTCCATGACGCCATCGCCGCCGTCCCCGGCACCATCCCGGCGCGCCAATTGCTCGCCCGCCGCGGTCTGGAGTACCTCGACCGGCTCGCCGAACGCAGCGGCGCGGATGCATCGCTCGAAGTAGAGATCGCGCAAGGCTACTTGCGGTTGGGCACGATTGAAGGAGGGCAGGGGACTCCGAACCTCGGCAACACGGCGGCGGCGCTCGAACGTTATGAACGCGCGCGGGCATTGCTCGAAGCAACACTCGGCCGCGAGCCCGGCAACGGCGCGGCGCGGTCCCAATTGGTGGATGCGCTGGCGATGAATGCGAGTGCGCTCATTGCCCGCAATCGCGCCGCCGATGGTGTGCCGCTGGCCCGCCGCGCCGTCCAACTGGCCGAGTCCAACCCCGCGCAAGACCAGGAGCAATACGCCAAGGCCCTCCGCTCGCTTGGCTTGGCGCTGCAGAACCAAAAGGGCGCCAGGGACGAGAGCATCCCCGTTTGGGAAAAGCTCATCGCCATCTACGCCGGACTGCACAAGCGCGATCCCTCCAACACCGTCCGCCAGCGGGATCTCGCCATGGCGCATCGAGTCATGGCGTATTCGAAATCCTTACAGGACGATTGGGCCGCCACGGAAAAACACACCCTCGAAGCGCACGCCCTGAACCAGGCCCGGTTCAAGGCGGGCGACCGTACGGCGAAGGCGGATGTCGCTTACGATCTGGGGTCGCTGGCCTCGATTGTGCGGCGCAAAGGAGCGCGGCATGCGGAGGCGGCGGCGTATCTGGAACAGCAGTTGGCGCTCCGCCGGGAGATGGCCGCGGCCGAACCGGCCAATGCCCAGATGAAGGGTGGGCTGTCGTTCACCCTGTCCTCGCTCACGCTCGACTATCTGAAGCTGGGGCGGGTGAAGGAGGCGATAGCGGCAGGAGAAGAGGCGGTGCGTATCCAGCGCGAGGTGCAGGCTCGGGACCGGGGCTATGTGCATGGGGCGCGATACTTGTTTGAGTCGCTGGCGGGGCTGGGGCGGGTGTATTGGGAGACGGGAGAGAAGGGGAAGGCGTGCGGGCTGGTGCGGGAAGCACGAGGGTTGTTGGATGGGGCTCTCCAGAAGGCTCCGGTCGACCGCGATCCGGCAGAGTGGGTGCGGGAGACGGCGCCGGGCTGTGGCAGCTAGTCCCGGCAACCTTCCTACGTCCATGAATCGGGTGAGTGCAAGAATCGGCCCAGCCGTTGCGCCTTTGCTGATGGAGGCCGAAATCAACAAAATGCAAACAATACACAGACTCCATGGCATTCTCTGGATGGCAGCGGCGGCGCTGCAGGCACAGCCGGTGGCGTATGTAGGCAAGACGGCGGCATATCATCAGCAACAGTTCAATCAACTGGCGCAGGCTGGCTACCGGCTTACGTCCATCAGCGTTCATGGCAATCCGGGTACGGAGCTGTACTCTGCGGTGTGGCGGAAGAAGGCCGGTCCGGCCTGGTTTGGTGTCCACGGAGTGAGCGAGGCGACCTATAAGGGGCTTGTGCAGAACGGCTACCAGACGGGATTCTGGCCGGTGCGGGTGTCGGCGGCGGGGCCGGCGGGATCGGCGAAGTTCGCAGCCATTTTCGAGCAGATTCCGATATCCGTTGCTCCCACCGATCTGAAGCCGGGCAGCGGCGACGGATCGCTGGCCGCGTGGCTCAAATATTTCCACGACAACGAATTCAAAGTGATTTCCGCGGCGGCCTATGGAACAGCCGCGGCGCCGCGTTTTGCGGTGGTGGCTGTGGCGAATCCGAAGCATGCCGAATCCTGGTCCACGCATTCGGTCAGCGAAGGCAGTTATCAGAAGTACTTCAACGCTCAGACGCAACAATGGGCGCGTCCGATATTCATCCAGCCGACGAGCTATTCGACGATGCTGGCGGGGTTCACCGATACGCAGACGGGCGGCTGGATGGCGCATCACGGGCTAACGGCGGCGGGGTTTGATTCGTTGAACAGCAGCTACGCCGCGCAGGGGATGATTCCGCTTTCGGTGCATGGCGGCGGCAACCCGGCCGATCCTCGCTACGCCGCCGTGTGGGTGGCTTCGGAGACGCCGCAAACGCGGGAATGGAAGGTGGACGGAACAGCGGTTGTATCGCTCGCCAATCTGGACTCCATCATGAAGCAGAACATGCAGGATTACGGCGTGCGAGGCGCCGCGCTGGCGATTGTCTACCAACGGCGCCTGGTGTATTGGAAAGCATACACGCTGGCCGAATCCGGATATCCGCAAGTGAAGCGCGACACGCTGTTCCGTGTGGCGAGTCTCTCCAAACCGATTACGGCTGTGGGCACTCTGCGCATGACGGCGGCCAAGAACCTGCCGATGACCACGACCGTGCAGTCCATTCTGGGGATCAAGGGGCCGCAGGGGCAATCTCCGGATCCGCGCTGGTACCAGATCGATTTCGGCGATCTGTTGCGTCATGAAGGCGGCTGGGACCCCGCCAAGTCAGGCGACCCGATGTTCCGCGACGGATGGGTTGCGGGGATGACCACCGGCGATCTGCCGGTGACAATCCCGCAGATTCATTCGGCACATTCCACGGTGATGCTGGACAACTCTCCCGGAACGACGTACGCCTATTCGAACTTCGGCTACTCGCTGCTGGGAGGGGCCATCGCCAAGCAGATGGCGGTGAGCTATCCGCAAGCCATCAAGAATCTCGTATTCACACCCATGGGAATTACGAAATCGAAGATCGGGGAAAGCGCGATGCCGCTCACCATGGGAGAGGCCCGCTATCACGACTCGGACCTGGAAGTGACCGGGAGCGTCTTTTCCAACACGCAACCGCTGGCGCCGGCAGCCTACGGCGGATGGAACCAGAAGAACCTCGATGCGCCTGGTGGTTGGGTGATGCCTGTGGCGGACTATGCCCGCTTCCTTGCCGGAATTCACCCCTCTGCGAGCAATCCCATTCTCAGCAGCGCGCAGTACAACGCCATGAAGATGCCCGGGCCGCTGAGCGCGTACACGCTCGGCTGGATTCGACCAGATCCCGCCCAGGACGTGATTTACCACAACGGGGGATTGTCGGGCACGGGTACAATTGCCGTTAAGTATGACAACCACGGACTCGACCTGGTGCTGTTTCTGAACAAGGACATCCGCTCCGGGCTTGATACGGGGACCACGTGGGTGAAGAGCATGGCGAACTTTGCTCTCAATACGCTGTATTACCAGCAGAGCGTGCCCGATCAGTTTTGTGCCGCCGGATTGCCGCCGGCCATGACGGGCAGTTGCCAGTAATGGTTACGAAGAACGCCGGCGGAAGACGGCGAGAGCCAGTGCAGCCGCGGTGAGGCCGATGGCGCCGGGCTCGGGGACGTTGGAGGGAATGTCCGTGGCGGCGTAGCTGACAGCGCGGCCGAGCACGTTGTTCCAGTTGGCATCGGTGCCGGTAAACCAGTCGTGGCCGAGGTAGACGATCTTGCCCGCGCCGAAGCTGGCGGTCCAGACGGCGGAGTTCGTGGCGTTGTGATAGAGATTCAATGCGCCTCCGGGTAACGAGCTGGAGGTATGGCCGAAGACCTGGTTGACGGGGCCAAGGCTGGCGGGCCCTGCGGCAAAGGGGGTGCCGGTGGCGGCGGCGTTGTCGATGATGGAGGAGAATGCCGAACCGGTGGCGACGACCGCAAAACCGAAGATGCCGTTGAGGAATCCATTGGTATCGGTGGTGTTGGCGGAGCCTCCGGTCACTAACAGGTTGCGTCCGCTCGAGACAAAGGAAGCGATCTCGGAGCGCTGGGCCACGGTGAGGGCGGCGAAGAGGTCGTTGTCCAGGTCGGGGATGATGGCGAGGTTGGCGGCGCCCAGGTTCGCCGCCCAGTTGGTGGTGGAGGAGAACGTGGACGTGGTATGCCCCAGGTTTGTCAACGCGTTAGACAGGTTGGTGGGGTTGGGGGCGCCTGTAAAGGAGTTATTGGCGAAGATGGCGATGGAGGAGGCCGACGCCGCTCCGGTGGCGAGAAAGAGACCAACAGCCAGTTTCATATAGGGATGATTGTAAGAGCCAACCATCCCGACGAATGGTAAGAGAACAGTAAGGAAGCGGCGAGTTATTCGGTGAGTGGCCAGACGTACTTGCCGTCGCGGTCGATGTAGCCGACCTTCTTGCCGATCTGGACGAGGGCGACGCCGTCCTCGAAGGGTTCGGCGAAGGAGAACTGCTGTTTGACGACGAAGCCGCCGGATTTATCGATGTAGCCCCAGAGCTTGCCGCCGACGCCGATGGCGGTGGCGCGGCCGTCGGAGAAGTAGCCGACCTGCTCATAGCGGGGGGTGATGACCCAATTGCCGGATTTGTCGATGAAGCCCCAGCGGGAGTTTTCGCTCGATGCCGCGGCGATGCCTTCGCCGAACTGGCCGAGAGCGAAGTAGGCGGGCTTGACGGCAGTGTTGCCCTTGACGTCGATGAAGCTCCAGAGTTGCCCGAGCTTGCGGATGCCGGCCAGGCCTTCGCTGAAGGCGGTGCAGCCGGCCTCGAATTGAGGATAGATGACGACCTTACCCTTGTAGTCGATGTAGCCGCAATCATAGACGACGCGGTCGCGCAGTTGGGTGGCGACGACGGCTACGGCGAGGCCGTCATGGAAGCGGCCGATGCGGTGGAATTTGGGTTCGAGGACGGTTTTGCCGGACTTGTCGATGACGCCGGCCTTCTTGTTCATGTAGAACGCGGCGAAGCCTTCGCTGAAAGGGCCGCCGCCGTCGAATTTGGGCTCGATTGCGTATTTGCCGTCGCGGCCGATGTAGCCGATTTTCTTCTTCGGGTCGACGACCATGGCGAGGTCGTCGGTGAAGCGGCCGGCCATGAGGTATTGCGGTTCGATGACCATCTTGCCGGTGTTGTCGATGTAGCCCCACTTGCCGCCCTTGAGGACGGGGTAGAGTGCATTGGGCTTACCCCAGGTGCCGGCGGGCTGGATCTTGGCGGGGTCCGAGGCGGGAGGTTCCTTGACGGTCTCTGCTGCTTTGGTTTGGCTGTTGCCGGATTCCTTGCAGCCAAGCAGGGCGGCCATCGCGGCACAGACCAGGAACGGAACAAACCGTTTCACGTTGCAATCACCTCGTGTCATAAAAATTGTCTTTAGTAATCGAGACGCGGGGAAACTCGAAAGGGTAGGGAGCGAATGCTCGCGTCACGCCGAATCTATAGTTTAGCAGGGTGGGGGCCGGGCGCGCGGGAGGGCCGGAACAGAAGCGGTACGGAATGTTTTGGAAAATGCTGAGAGGGCGGCTGGGCGGAGAGCACTACCTTACCAAGGGAGAATATGGCATTTCTCGAAACGCCGCGGTTTGGGAAGGTGGAATACGGCGAGGAAGCAGTGGTGGAGTTTGCCGAAGGCTTGCCGGCTTTTGAAGCGGACACGAAGTTTGTGTTGATTGAGCCGCCGGAGACTTCGCCGGTCGTGTTTCTGCAAAGCCTGGTGCATGTGGAGTTGTGCTTTACGACGGTTCCGGCGGTGTGTGTGGACAAGGGGTTCCAGTTGAAGGCGGCGGAGGCGGATCTGGAGGCGATTGGGGGAATGAGTCCGGATCTGTTGTGTCTGGCGATTTTGACCTTGCGGGAGGACCGTACGCCGACGGCAAACCTGATGGCTCCGGTGGTGATTCACCGCAGGACGCGGCAGGCGCGGCAGGTGATTCAGTACGACTCGGGGTATTTGTTCGAGCATCCGATCGGCGGGGAGGGCGCATGTTGATTATCGGGCGGCGCGTCGGGGAGACGATTTATCTGGGAGACGATGTGGAGATACGGATTATGGATCTGAGTCCGTCGCGGGTGAAGATTGGGATTGTGGCGCCGCGGGAGTTGGGGATATTGCGTGGGGAGATGCGGCAGGCGGCGGCGCAGAACGTGGCGGCGAGCCAGGGAGAGGGGACGGGTTTGGCGGCGCTGGTGGGGAGATTGCGGGAAAAGGGGAAAGCGGCCGAGCGGGCTATGGGTGAGTAGAGAGTTTTAAACCGGCGATAGCGGCAAGGATGAGGAAGAGGCAAGTGAGGCGGAGCAGGGAAGCGGGCTCAGAGAAGAGCGCTATGCCGGCGATGGCGGTGCCCGCGGTGCCGATGCCGGTCCAGACGGCGTAGGCGGTGCCGAGGGGGAGAGTGCGGACGGCGAGTCCGAGGCAGAAGATGCTGGCGAGCATGGCGGCGGCGGTGATGGCGCTGGGCCAGAAGCGGGTGAATCCGGCGGTGTATTTGAGGCCGGCGGCCCAGACGATTTCGAGTGCGCCGGCGACGGCCAGCAGGAACCAATCCATGGGGATGAGGGTAGCACCGGAGCGGGCGGGTGAGGGGACCAGGGCGTAAAGGATGCCCTGCTTGGGGCCGATGGTAGACCGAACCCTGCATGCGGATCCGTTTCGAACTCACTCCGGAGGATCTGGCGGCGTATTCGCTCCATTATGCGAAGCACTCGCCAGAGTGGCGGCGGCAGATGAGGCTCCAGGTGTACGGTGTGGCTCTGGCGATTGGCCTCTCCACTTATCTGCATGCCATTCCGCGGGGATGGAAATGGGTAGCTGTGGGAGCGGTAGTGTTGGTGGGCTGGGTGGCGCTGGCGCCGCGGCTCAGTTGGAGCTGGTATGCCAGGCACGCGCGGCGGCTGTACGGCGAGAATTGGCGGCCTGGGACGCCTGCTACGCATGAACTGGAGCTGACCGGCGAAGCGCTTGTGGGCACATTTTCGAACGGCAGGATCGCCACGAAGTATGAGGAGATCGTTCGTGTGGAGGAGGCGGGTGGGTACGCCTTTGTCGGCCTGAATGGACTGCAAGCGCATATCATCCCGATAGGGAGGTTGGTGGAAGGGGACGGGGAAGCATTTCTCCGTGAGTTGAAGACGCGCTTGGGCAAGGCCAGGTAGTACATTCCCTGTCCGGGAAATATCACCCCAAAACAAACAGATTTACGATTCTTTCCGTTTCACACTCTTCGGCCGTGTTTCCGATGAGGGCAGAGAACGACCAAATGTTGCCTCCCGCTGTGGCGCAAAAATGGCGCGGCGGACGGGGGGCCCGGGAAGGACTGCCCGGAGTACATGACGTTTCTAGGAGAGAAACATGGCATTCACGATTAATACGAATATTCCCTCGTTGTCGGCGCAGGAGAACCTGCGGTTGGCATCGAACTTCCAGCAGAAAACGATCGAGCGCGTGACCAGCGGGTTGCGCATCACCTCCAGCGGCGACGATGCCGCTGGCTTAGCCATTGCCAACGGGTTCCGCTCCGATATTTCCGTGTTGACGCAGGGCGTCCGCAACGCCAACGACGGCATCAGCACGCTGCAGATCATCGACGGCGGCATTAATAACATTTCGAAGCTTTTGGACCGTGCCAGAACGCTGGCGACGCAGTCGGCTTCGGGGACATACACGGGTTCGCGCGAGGTGCTGAACGGAGAGTTTCAAAGCGTGTTGTCGGAAATCAACCGGCAGGCGCAGACGATCGGGTTGGACCGCGGCGGACAGTTTGCGAAGTCGTTGAGCGTGTTTATCGGCGGCGGCCGGGCGAACGCGGGCGTATCGCAAATCAGCAACGGATCGGTTTCCGTGGACTTGACCTCGTCCACGGTGGATGCGCAGAGCCTCGGCTTGAGCGGCGTGCAGGCGGCGAGCGTTTCCGGGACGGACATTTCGACTTCGTCGGCGACGACGAGCGTGCAGTCGATCGTGGAAGACACGACGAACATCAACTCGCTGGCGGTGGCCGGGCAGACGGATTTCTTCTTCCGCGGCGCCGGTTTTTCCGACGATGACCGGATCAAGGTTTCGGTGAATTTGGCCGGTGTGACGGACACCTCGACGCTGGTAGAGGCGGTGAACGCGGCGATCGAATCGGCTGGAGACGGCGCTTCGGCGGCGGCGACGGCATTCAAGAACGCGAACATCAAGGCCGTGGTGGTGACCGATACGCAGGCCGACGGCACGGTGAAAGAGCGGCTTGGATTCAGCTCGAGCGTGGGCGCGTTCCAGGTGGGCGCGGGCGACCGGCTGAGCAATGCGCTGCTTGGGAATTTTGTTTCCGGAGCAACGGGCACCTCGCTGGCGACGGCGTTTGTGGGCCGCGGAACGGTGACGGGAACGTCCACCGGGTCCGGTTCGGCGAACGTCATTGTGCGTGTGCAGGGCAGCGGCCTGTCGAGTCCGGTGGATCTGACCTTCGGCATCACGCAGGGCACGACGACGGCGGCGCAACTGGCATCGGCGTTGAAGCTGGCCGTGGACAGCAACGCCACGTTGCAGGAAGCCGGCATTACGCTCGATACGCCGGTTTCCAGTGAGACGCTGGTGTTCCGCAGCTCGCGCGGCGAGCGGTTTGAAGTGCTGGCAGCGGGCGACAATGACAACTTGCTGGGCCTGGGGACATTCCGGTTGGCGAGTGACACAGCCACTTCGTTCGACTACACGTCGGTGACGAGTGGAGCAGTCTCTTTGTCGACTACTTCGGCGCAGACCTTCGAGTTCTCGATCGGTGGCGGGGCGGTGCAGCAGGTGGTGGTGAACGGCCTGACCGCCGGTACGGCCACTGCGGCAGTTGCGGCCATTAACGCTGGCATCAACGCCAATTCGACGCTGCAGGCGGCCGGACTGGTGGCCACGGTCAGCGGCGGCGCAATCAATATTGCCTCAAACAACGGGACGGCATTCCGGCTCAACGCGCTGGCTCCCGGCCAGGACAATTTCGGCTTCGGGA
>JAEUQG010000159.1 GCA_016789755.1 Bryobacterales bacterium | reverse complement strand
AGAATAAAGGATTCGTTTGAACCCGTCCTAAGGTCTCGTGAAACCATCCATGGCGTACGAACGTCTCGTTAAGGGCGCAGAGAGGAAAGGACCGTTGTTTTGATGATGTTTTCCAGGCTTGGAGGCCTGACCACCCTAGTTGTCTGTCTGCTGACGTGTTGGCTTGGGTTTGGCGGCCTCGGGCAGTCTCTGCTCGCCCAACAACAACAGAATCAACAACCGCAAACTTCTGCTCCTCAGCAGAAGAAGGCCAACCCTTTTGAATCCGTCCAGGAGGCTAAGCCTGACCCCGCCAAGCCTCAACTGCAACCTGTCAAACCAGCCCAGGAGCCTAAGCCCGGCGATCCCGGTGCAATCGAAGATGTTATTGAAGCTATTGAGTTTCGCGGCTCCAGACGCGTTCCCCAAGACACGCTGCGGGCTCTCATCAGTTCGCGCAAGGGCGACAAGATCGACGAAGACGCGTTGCATCGTGACTTCATGGTTCTCTGGAACAATGGCCGCTTCGACGACATCTCACTGCAGAAAGAACCTGGTACTACAGGTTGGATCATCCGCTTCGTGCTCACGGAGCGCCGCGTTGTCCGCTCTATCAAATACGATGGCAACAAATCCATCACCGTCTCGGAAATCCTTGATCGCTTCAAAGATCGCCGCGTCGGACTCTCCGTCGAATCCCAGTACGACCCTAACAAGGTTCAGCGAGCCACCAACGTCCTGAAGGAGTATCTGGCCGAACGCGGCCGTCAGTACGCCACTGTCGAGCCCGAAGTCCGCCAGATTCCCCCCTCCTCCCTGGAAATCATGTTCAAGATCAGCGAAGGCCCCAAGGTGAAGGTCGGCAGAATCGACATTCAGAACAACACGGCCTTCAGCGATCGCGTGGTGCGTCGCGCCATGCGCAACCTGCGGCCCATCGGCATCCCGCACTCTATCCTTCTCGAGAACATGTTTGCCAAGGCCTTCGATTCCACGAAACTCGAAGAGGACAAAGACCGCACGCGTAACTGGTACCAGGAGAAGGGATACTTTACTGCCCGCGCTCTCGATCATCAGCTCACCATGCGCGACGTAGGCGGCGGAAAGTTCCGCTTCCCGCTCTTCTACATGAATAAGCCTGGCAAGCGCGTCGATATCTCCGTGCCCATTGAGGAAGGCCGCCTCTACAAGCTGAACAAAATCAACTTCGCAGGCGTAAAACTCTTCCGCACCCCCGACACCCTCATGAAGCCTCTGTTCCAGATGGGAGAAGGCGATATCTTCTCCACGGCAAAGCTTCGCAAGGGTCTGGAGAACATGCGCAAGCTCTACGGACAGTTCGGCTACATCGATTTCGTCCCCGAGCCCAGCTTCGATATCATCCCCAACTCCGACAAGCTTGATCTTACGCTCACCGTCGACGAAGGAAAGCAGTTCTTCGTCCGCCGCATCGATTTCCAGGGCAACACGACAACCCGCGACAAGGTCATTCGCCGCGAAATCCTCATCGATGAAGGCGACATCTACAATACACAGTTGTGGGAGGTCTCCATCCTCCGTCTCAACCAGCTCGGCTACTTTGAGGTCCTAAAGGAAAATGAAGCCGCTACCATCACCCGCGACACCAAGACCAATACTGTCGACATCACCCTCAAAGTAAAAGAGCGCGGCAAGAATTCCGTGCAGTTGAACGGCGGCGTCAGCGGTATTGCCGGAAGCTTCGTTGGCTTCGGGTATTCCACTAACAACTTCCTCGGCCTCGGCGAGACGCTCTCCATCAACTCCCAGTTGGGCGACCGCGTCCGTGATGTGACCTTCGGCTTCACTGAGCCCTATCTGTTCGATACTCGCATCCAGGCCGGTTTCACCGTCTACATGCAGCGGTTTAACTACGATCAGGCCCGCGAAGTTTCGTTACTTTCCGGCCGTAACCTGATCCCGCTGTACGAGCAGTTGGGCCGCGATAACCTTCTCAACTACGTATCCAACGGCGCGGGATTCACCGTCTACAGCAGTTATCAGCTTCGCCGCAGCTTTGCCCGCATCGGGTTAAGCTACGGATACAACTCTTCGAACATCACCACCCTTAGCACCTCAGCGAACAACTATTTTTCTTTCATCAACTTCCAAGGACTAAACGGGCCGAACTCGCTCTCCGGTATCCGTACCAGCCAGTTGATTCCATCCTATTCGTACAACACGGTCGATCACCCCATCACTCCGAGCCGCGGCCGCAGCGTTTACATCACTACCAATTTCGCCGGCAGTTTCCTCGGCGGCAATGTGAACATGGTTGAGCCCACCGTAGACCTGAAATACTTCCGCGCGGGATTAGCCAAAGGCCACGTCATCGGCGCTCACTTCCTCGGCCGTTTCGTGAGCGGTTACAACGGTCGTGTGGCTCCGCCGTTCAACCGTTTTTACATGGGCGGCGAGAACGACATCCGCGGATTCGACATTTGGGGCATCAGCCCGCTCGCCTATATTCCTTCGAGCGCCGACGTCCCGCTGCTCAATGCCGACGGTTCCGCCCGCCAGCAAAAAGCCATCGTCGAAGGCCAGGAAGTCTTTCAAACCGTCACCAAGACTATTCCTGTTTACCAGTTGATCTTCCCCGGCGGCGATACGCAGGGCGTCACCAACCTCGAATACCGCATCCCGATCGTTGGGCCGGTGGTGCTCGCCGGGTTCTTCGACGCCGGCATCAACAAAGTAGCCCGCCGAAGCCAATTGTCGCTCAACCCCGGGCGCCTCGCCGAACTCAACAGCCAGTTCCCTCAGGCCAGCTTCGAGCGCAATGCAATCATCGCCAACGGAACACAGAAAATGCGCGCCTCCACCGGACTCGAACTCCAGATCATGATGCCCGTGGTCAACGCGCCATTCCGCCTATATTGGGCCTACAACCCAAGCATTTATCGTGACTTCATCGTGCCGCCGGTCGTCGTGGACCGCTCCTCGTTCCCCAACAACGCTACCTTCCTCAACTCCCTCGCCATCATCGGCCGACCATCGCCGTTCTACGAGAGAAGGAGCACCTTCCGGTTTACCATCAGCCGTACCTTCTAAGCAGGCCGGCAGTCCCGTTCGGCGCATGAAGTAGGATAGAAAGATATCGCTCAAGGCAGCTTTAAGGAGTCGTGACAACAATGCAAGTCAGAGTGCAGTGGCTGGTCGCAGCAGCGTTCGCCCAGTTTCTCAGCGCAGGCATCGGCCTCGCCCAATCGAAGGTCGGCATCATCAATATCAATGCCGCAATCGCCAACACTAAAGATGGCCAGAAATCCATCCAGGAACTGGAAACCCGTTTTGCCCCCCGCAAGAAGGAACTGGAGAAGAAGCAGCAGGCGATCTCCGCCCTACAGGCGCAGTTGCAGAAGGGCGGCACCGTTCTCGGCGACGACCAGAAACGCAAGCTGATGGCCGACATCGACGCCCAGACCAAAAGCTACAACCGCGACCTCGAAGACGCCAGCCAGGAACTCGAGCAGGAACAGCAGAAGATCTTCCAGGAACTCGGCGGCAAAATGATGAGCGTCATCGACAAATACGCCAAGGAAAGAAGCTACTCCTTGATCCTCGATGTCAGCTCCCAACAGACCCCGGTCCTCTATGCCGCCAACGAAGTGGATATCACGAAGGACATCATCGAGGCGTACGACAAGAACGCGCCGGCTGCCGCAGCCCCCGCGAAACCAGCCGCCAGCCCCTCCAAGCCTGCTGCTGCCCCGGCCACCAAAAAGTAGACTCCGCTGTGGCGTATGACGCACACTGAAGGCGTATGGCTTTCAAGGGCGTCGATTATCTACACGTCGATTCACTCCTCACCGAAGAGGAACTGCTCGTCCGCCAATCCGCGCGGCAGTTCGTCGAGGATAAGATCATTCCCGTCATCCGGGATTGCTGGAAGGATGGCCGCTTCCCCTCCCAACTCATCCGTGAGATGGGAGGGCTTGGCTTTTTAGGAGCCAACCTCGACGGATATGGCTGCGCCGGCATGTCCAACGTCGAATACGGCTTGGTCATGCAGGAACTGGAGCGTGCCGATTCCGGCGTCCGCTCTTTCGTCTCCGTCCAAGGGGCGCTGGTCATGTACCCCATCCTCACCTACGGCTCAGAAGAACAAAAACAGAAATGGCTTCCCCGCCTCCAATCCGGCGATGCCATCGGCTGCTTCGGACTGACCGAACCGAACTTCGGATCGAACCCCGCCGGCATGGCTACTCGCGCCAGGAAGGATGGTTCGGACTGGATCCTCAACGGCGAGAAAACCTGGATCACCAACGGATCTGTCTCCGACATCGCCGTAGTCTGGGCACGCACCGATGAGGGTATCCGCGGCTTCCTCGTCGAGCGAGGCGCCATGGGATTCACTACCTCCGATCTGCACGGCAAACTCTCCATGCGCGCCTCCGTCACTTCCAGTCTTTCGCTCTCCGATTGCCGAGTCCCAGACTCCGCCATGCTCCCTGCCGCCAAAGGTCTCAAAGCCCCCTTGAGCTGTCTCACCCAAGCCCGCTTCGGCATCGGTTGGGGAGTCATCGGCGCGGCCATGGATTGCTATGAGACCGCACGCCTGTACTCCATCCTCCGCAAGCAGTTTGACGATCGCCCCATTGCTTCGCACCAGCTTGTTCAAGAAAAGCTCGCCGCCATGATTACAGAAATCACTAAGGCGCAACTGCTTGCCCTCCACTGCGGCCGGCTCAAAGATCTTGGCAAACTGGAACCAGCGCATGTCTCCATGCTGAAGCGCAACAACGTCGCCATCGCTCTCGATTGCGCCCGCTCCGCCCGCGACTTGCTCGGCGCCAACGGAATCATGGATGAGTACCCCATCATGCGCCACCTGTGCAATCTCGAAACCGTGAAAACATACGAAGGGACCGATCATATCCACGCACTCGTGATTGGAGAGCGTGTCACCGGCGTTCAGGCCTATCGCTAGCAGTCCGCTGATACTTGGATGGAAATTAAAACTAAAGTACTATAGACTCCTTAGTACGTACAGTATCAAACTAGGGGTGACACCTGAGAGTCCTATGCTTCCCGTGACGCTCCAATCCGGCACTTCAATCTACGACTGCAACGCCGATGGCGCACTTGCGTGTCAAGTGGCGGCCGGCGACCCACACGCCATGGAGGTGCTCTACACACTCCTATTCCGCGCTTCCCGTCACATGCTCGCGCGCCGCCTGCCCGACCAGGACCCGGACGATTTTCTCCACGAAATTCTCGCAATCGTTGTCGAAGCGATTCGCAAAGGCGACCTCCGCAACCCCGCGGCGCT
>JAEUQG010000157.1 GCA_016789755.1 Bryobacterales bacterium | reverse complement strand
CATCCGCCCGCTTCTTCAGCCAGTACGCCGAGGCCACGAAATCTTCCATCATCTTGCCACGGTCCACTTGCCCGAACAGTTTCGCCCCCTTTTCGTTATCCCCTGGATACCCGCCCACGCTCGTCAATCCATCCGGCGCGTAGGCGATAAAATTCTTCAGCGCCAGCCGCCGCGCCACATCTTCGATATACGGATTCAGCCCGCGGTTCTCATGAATCACCAGCACCGCCGGCAGTTTCCCCGCCGCCTTCGCCGGCCGCGCCAGGTACCCCTTGATGCTTCCATTGCCTTGCGGCGAATCCACCGTCGCGTACTCCGTCTTGATCCGGCTGTCGTCGGGAGGCACCTGTTGCGCCCAGGCGAAATTTGGACGCAGGCTCTCGAAGATCGCCGCGGCCGTCAGTCCACCCGTCGCGAACCGGTTCGCGCCATCGAGAAATTCTCGCCGTTCAATCTCTCCGTGCACGTAGCGGTCGAAGAGATTCAGCAGCTCTTGAGGAAAGTCGGAGGCTTTTTTTCGTTCCATGGATTGCGGGTATCCTTTGCTTCGGGAAAGGATACCACAATCGTCCCGCGCTAACTGCCCTGCCCGCTCCGGTACCGTTCATACAGTTCCCGCGGATTTTCCACAAAAAGCTCCGTATGTCCGCATTCCCCACACACACGCGCAAACAGCGCCATGGCCTGCGCCCCGCGAAACACCAACGCATGCGGATCCTGATACGTCACCACGCTCAAGTCCCCCGCATCCATCGAACCGTGCCCCCGGTCCTTGATCCGCACCTGAGGAATTATCTTCTCCGATCCGCATTTTGCGCAGCGCGTCGTGTCCATGCAGCCATTGTACGCCCCTGCTCAGCACCGCATCGCCACCACCTCCAGATACTCCGCATCCACCTTCGTCCTCATCCCCCGCGCCCGATTGTGACACCCCCACAACCCTTCCAATTCCTCCCGCAGCCGCTGCTGCCCTTCCTCTTCGAGCGACGCGAACGCCCGCGCCGCCGGCCCGTAGTTCACCCGGAAAAACTCCACCACTCCATCCGGCCCGAACGGATAGTCGAAATGATACGTCCTGCGAGTCATCTGCAACCTCCCAATCCCGTCCCGCAGCCGTTCCCCCACCGTCGCTTCATCCCCCCAGAGCACCGGCGACGGCATTCCCGCCGGTGCGATATGCCGCGCAATCACCCGAAACATCTGCCCAATGAACCCCTCCTGCGTCCAGTTCGCCATCGCAATCACTCCCCCTGGCCGGCACACCCGCGTCATCTCCGAAGCCACCAGGTTCGGACGCGGCGCAAACATCGCCCCCACCAGGCTCGTCACCGCATCGAATGCCCCATCCCCGTAAGGCAAACACTCGGCGTCGCCCTCTTCAAACACAGCCGGCAACCCCTCCGCCTCCGCCCTCGCCCGAGCCTTCTCCAGCCAGTTCGTCGCGATGTCACAACCCGTCGCCATCGCCCCCTCCCGAGACGCAATCAGCGCCAGTTGCCCCGCCCCGCACCCGACATCCAACAGCCGCATCCCGGCCTTCACCGGCAGCCTCCGGAAGAATTCCACCGCATCCTCTTCCATGAACTTCGCAAACACATCGTAGTGCCCCGTCATCCACGTCGCCTTCAACCGGCCCTTCAATTCCTGCATCTCCCGCGTCATTACCGGCAACCTCCTTCGCACGAAGATCCATCGTTTTCCGCCCATTCCACAAACTTGCCCGCCACCTTGCGCCCCAGCATCATCCCCGCTTCGTTGTCCATCTCAAAGTGGATTCCCGCCCAGATGCGCGAATCCCCTGCTTCCTTCGCCATCGCCCGAATTGCCTCCGCCCGCTGCGGGAACAGGTAGGCCAGCACTTCCGCCCGCGACGCCGACAACGTCGAATGATTCGACGGATACGACGGGAAATTCGGAGCCGGAAACAACGGCGCAAGCGATGAATCCAACTGCGCCGGACGCGGATACCAGTACGCAAACTTGCCGTCCTGGCTGGCGATAAACGCGTCGTAACCCGCCGCCCCCACCAGAGCATACGCCCGCGCCGCCCGCGCCGGTTCACGCTCCATCTTGTCCTCCAGCATCCACCGGTTCATCTCCAGAATTGCCCACGGAAACACGCCCTCCGGAGTCTGCCAGTACAACGCCCGAGCATTCGTCACCAGGTTCGCCGTCGACAACGCCCGCGGATAACTCCTCACCCCCGCCAGGTCCGCCTGCACCGCCGGCGAATCGCAGGCCGGCGGCGGCTCGGGCCGGAACTCCGACGGCGACAACAGCAACACAGGCTTCCAGTTCGCCGCCGTCACATTCCCCGGATTCGTCCCCGTCCACATGCAGCGCCCGGACGGCACCGTCCCTGTCCACACCGCGTCCGAGCCGTCGATCCGAGCCTTCGCCACCACCTGCGCCGCCACCCGTTCACCCAACTCCCGCCCTGCCTGGTAATCCGATGGATACTCGACGCCCGCATACAACCGCGACTTTCCCGCTTCCTCAGCCATTGCGATGAACCGCTCCGCCTCCCCCGGGACCAGATACGCCATCACCGACGCAACCGCAAAGGCTGTCGCCGAATAATCTGATGGGTACGACCCGCCCGCCGGCACAACCACCCGAGCCCGAATCGACCCGTCTGCCTCCGTTGGCCGCGCCCGCCCGTACTGCCGCTTCGCATGCCACGCCGCCACCGTCGCATCGTAAGCCGCCATTGCCGCATACGCGTATGCCCTTGCAAAGTACGTCCCCACGCTCTGCCCCGCCGATTGCCGCTTGGCAATCATCTCCATCCACCGGTAAGCCGGCGGACCCGCATCCCAATACCGCACCGACGCCACCACCTGCGCATTCGATTCCCTTACGGCAGCCTTCACCCATTCCAGTTCTTCCCGCGAAGCCGGTGCGCTCGGAGGCGCCGCCACCGCATGTTCCCTGCCCGAGGCGATGACCCACGTCTTCCAATCGCCCGGATGCGGCGTCTCCTGCGCCCATCCCATCGCCGCCGCGGCGGCCAACACCATCATTTTTGAAATAGTCATGTGAAACACTCCTCACCCAAGGAAGCGGCAACACAACCCGAATTTCGCAATCAACTCCCCCGCATGCGACAATCCCCGAATACCAGCCATGCAGACCCGCTACTCCGCCGTCGATGCCCTCCGCGGTTTCATCATGATCCTCATGGCCATCGACCACGCCAGCGCCTTCCTCGCCCGTCAGCACTCGAGCGAATTCTGGGCCGGCGCCATGAGCGCCTACACCTCCGCCTTCCCCTTCCTCACCCGCTGGATCACACACCTCTGCGCCCCCGGCTTCTTCTTCCTCGTGGGCGCCGGCATCTACTGGTTTGCCTCTTCCCGCCGCCAATCCGGCTGGACCCAATCGCAAACCATCCGCCGCACCGCCGTCCGCGGCCTCGCCATCCTCACCATCGGACAACTGCTCGAAAACCCCGTGCTCTTCCTGCAAAGCCAAATGAAGCCCGCCGCCGTCAGCCTCAGCCAGGTCACCGCGCCCCCGCCCATCGACGGTTCCGATCTCTACTGGGGCTTCATCACGCTCTCCGGGCTCGGCGCCGTGATGATCGTCTGCGCCCTGCTCCTCCGCCTTCCCTCCTGGGATTGGCTCCTCACCTCCGCAGCCTGCGTCATCGCTACTCATTCCCTGCTCCCCGTCTCCGGCAAACCCGGACCGCTCTGGATGGCCCTCCTCCTGACCCCCGGGCTCTCCCAGCACGTCTTCGTCGTCTACCCCATCATTCCCTGGCTCGCCATCGCCGCCGCCGGCATGTACTTCGCCCACTGGTGGCAATCGAATCCCACCACCGCCGAAAACCGCATCTGGATCATCGGCCTTGCCCTCGTCCTCGCCGCCATCGCCCTCCGAGCCGCCGGTGGCTGGGGCAACATCCGCCCGCCGCGCGACGCCGGCTGGATCGAATTCCTCAACAACGTCAAATACCCGCCTTCGCTCGTCTTTTGGACCATGGCCGTCGGCATCGATCTCCTCGTTCTCGCACTCCTCGTCCGCGCCCCACAAGCCTTCAAATCCGAGACTTCCCCACTCATCGTCTTTGGACAAACACCGCTCTTCTTTTACCTCGTGCACTTTTATCTTCTAATGGCGGCCGGATTCGCCTTCTTTCCCGAAGCCGGCCCCCTCGAACAGGCTTACGCAGGATGGTTTGCCGTCCTCATCCTCCTCTATCCCGTTTGCGCCCGATACCGCAAATTCAAGCTCTCCAAACCACCCGAGTCCTTCTGGCGCCTGCTGTAGCCGTGCCCTCCCCCGAGCCCGGACAAGAGAGCCTTGTCCCGGCGCTAGTGAAGCGAACGGTATCTTTCTAATGTTGCGCTAAGGTGCCCCCCACAAATCGCACTCACGAATACGCCTGCGGCACCCTATTGAGCAGCAAGTCAGTAATCACAAGGACCACCGCCAAATCCAGCGCTATGTCCAGATGAGCGCCCTCGAATGAACTCTTGGTCGAGTTGAGAGCTTCTCTTTACGTGCACATTACTTGCTACCAAGCAGTATTTCATCTCGGCACGTTGTAGAATGTTCCAGAAAGGAACCGACTTTCGTGATGCCACGAGCGACTCCGAGGAAGAACACTGTGTATGTATTGGGTGATACAGGACGTGATCGGTTCACATTTCCTGAAGCAGCAGGGCTGCCAGATGCGACCCCGCTGGCATTCCCCGCTGGTGCTCCATTTGTTTCCCTTGTCCTTGAAGAGGTTCTGAGCCCGGAGGATTGGACGGTGCAATACCTGGTTGGCGAAGCGACATTTCCTCTCCGAAGTTAAGAACGTGAAAGACTCACCTAGCCGGATGAAGCTCAGGTTTTACATGTTCCGCACCGCGCAGGTGGCTTGGCTGGTGTGTGCCTTTGCAATCGTTTTCCACGTGCATTTCTATCGACCATCAGCCTACAGAAGACCTGAAGATGCTGTGATCGCGTCGTTTTGGCTACTCGCGCTCATTGGCTTCCCTTCTTCTATTGTCGGGTATTTTCTATGCTTCTTCGTAATAGGCGTAATTGGATTCTTGTTCCCGTGGATCAGAGAGGTTGCCTACCTTCTACAACCTGCCCGACTGTTGATTGACATTTCAGCAGTCGCTTTTGGGTACTGGCAGTGGTTTGTGTGGCTCCCACGGTCTAGGTCTACGACCTCCTGAACATATTCCTAACAAACAATTCCAATCGGAAATGTTTTGACCTAGACTTGGGTATGCCACGCCCACCTTGAGCGTGTCCCAAGCATTTCATCAGGAGAGCGATACAACTCCGTAGCCTCCTCGAAAGACAAGGGTTTGCCAGCCCCGAAAATGGGCAACATATGGCACAGATTGATGACGCTTTGGTCTACGCCTTCCTGACCGTGGATCGATTTCGCCACGGTACCCGGTCCATGGAGGCAATACTCCAGATGTGCTCGCCTCTCTACGGCCGTCTGGAGGTGTCTTCCCTACCATCCCACGCCCAGTTACAGATGCATGTGGATGCCAGGGAATTCCTTGTCCGAGTTCACCGTGGCAGGGCACGCAAGGGCGCAGACAATGCTCCCTCTCCCACAAGAGAGTTCGAGTTGGCTATTAGGGTGCTTGAGCAACATGGTGCGGCACTGTTCGACAAGAGACCCCAAAAGCTGGCAGGGTTGAAGAGTCAATTTAGAAGTACTTAAAACTGCCCTTAAGAAGCGCTGACCGTCTCTCTTCATCAATCACTGAGAGCGTTTAGCCGTGCCCTCACAACCATAACCCCGCAAACACTGCGCATTCAACCTGTGCTATCTTCTCTCCATATTTCCCCCTACACCGGGGTACACATTCTCTCTCTCCGTTCTCCCCAATAGTACTCGTAAGGCGAAAGTTTGACCCGTGACGTAGGGCAAGATTTCTCCCTCCTCCCCTACACACTTATAGAACTACGCGCCCGATAGTAACAGGAAACCGGAGGCCAACACTTCGAATGTCATCTACCCAGCGACTCCGCTGCGCTTTCACCGCAGCTCTCTTCGCGCTCAGTCTTGCCCCTGTTCAGGCGGCTGTCACTGTCAGCGTCAGCCCCTCCTCTCATACCATGAGGGTCAACGCGACAAAAACTTTCTACGCGTCCGTATCCGGCGCAACCAACAAGTCAGTTACCTGGCTCGTCAACGGCATCGCCGGCGGTAATGCCACTGTCGGCACCGTCAGCACCACCGGACTCTACACCGCCCCTGCCGTCGTCCCCTCCCCCAACGTCGTCACCGTGCGCGCCCGCAGCGTCGAAAACACCGCCGTCTTCGCACAGGCATCCGTCACGCTGCAGCATCCCGAACCCACCATCACCAGCCTCACCCCCTACCTCGTGAACGTCGGTACCTTCAGCGTTGTCATCGCCGGCCGCGGATTCATACCCCGCTCCGTCGTCAAAATCGGCGATGTGGCCGTTACCGCCACCTATGTCTCCGACACCGAACTGCGGTTCACCCGCACCGATAGCACCGCCCGCGAAACCGCTATCACCGTCAGCAATCCCGACCCCGGCGCCGACGTTTCCAACGGCAAGTACTTCAAGATCATGCCCCCGGTGACGGTCAGCCTTTACCCGTCCACCTACACCATGCGCATCGGCGCCACCAAGCAGTTGACCTACAGCGTCGGCAACGCCGTCGACAAAACGGTCACCTTCAGCGTCAACGGCATCGCCGGCGGCAACGCCACCTACGGCACCATCACCGCCGATGGCCTCTACACGCCTCCCGCCGTGCTGCCTCCCGCCGCCTCCGGAGCTGTCCCACAAGTCACCATCGCCGCCACCAGTAAACAGAACCCCGCAATCAAAGACACTTCGGTATTCACTCTGCAGAATCCCCTCCCCGTCATCACCAAGATGACTCCCGGCGCACTCTTGCCCGACGCCCAGCAGACCTTCCGCATCGAAATGACGGGCTATGTCAGCGGAACGTCCGTCTACGTCGGCTCCACCAAGGCCACCGTCCTCTTCGGCACTCCCACCTACGTCATGGCAGCGGCCAAAACACCATACGGATTGGGAGGCGTCACCACCGTCACCGTGCGCAATCCTGATCCCGGCGCCGCTACCTCCAACGCCATCGTCGTCCCCTTGCGCCCCAGCAATCCCCAAATCACTCCGGAAGTCGCCGCCCGTTTCCTGCAACGCGCCAGTTGGGGACCGTCTCCGCAAAGCATCGTCCAGTTGCAGCAAAAAGGAATCACCACTTGGCTCAATGAACAGCGCACCGCCGCCATTTCGCCCCTCCCCGAGCCTGTCGTCGATTCCTCTTCCATCACCCCGGCCCAACGTGCCTTCTACCTCAACGCCATGACCGGGCCCGATCAACTCCGCCAGCGTATGGCCTTCGCCCTTAGCCAGATCCTCGTCGTCTCCGGCGTCAAGACCGGGTCCAGCCATCAACTGGTCCCCTACATGCGCATGCTGAACCAGCACGCCTTCGGCAACTACTTCACCCTGCTCAGGGAAGTCACCCTCAGCCCCACCATGGGCCGCTTCCTCGACATGGTGAACAACGTCAAGGCGAATCCCGCCAAAGGCCTCGAACCGAACGAGAATTACGGCCGCGAACTGCTCCAGTTGTTCGCCGTCGGCTTGAACCTCCTCAATATGGATGGCACCAACAAACTGGATTCCACCGGCAAGCCCATTCCCGCCTACACCGAAGAGAACGTCAAACACTTCGCCCGCGCCCTCACCGGATGGACCTATCCCACCAAGCCCGGCGCCACCCCCAGGGCGATCAATCCCGCCTACTACGTCGGCCCGATGATTGCCGTCGACGAAAACCACGACAAGACGCAGAAGACGCTGCTCAACGGCGCCATCATCCCCGCCGGACGCACCGCGCCCGAGGAACTCGAC
Source organism: Bryobacterales bacterium (assembly GCA_016789755.1). GTDB lineage: Bacteria > Acidobacteriota > Terriglobia > Bryobacterales > Bryobacteraceae > CADEFT01. The sequence continues at coordinate 7,311 of JAEUQG010000157.1, read as the reverse complement.
GCTGTCATCGACAACCTCCGCCAGCACCCCAACGTGCCACCCTTCGTCGCGCTGCGCCTCATCCAGCGCCTCGTTATGGGCCAGCCCTCGCCCGCCTACGTCCAGCGCGTCGCCACCCGCTTCCAGCAGACCGGCGGCGATCTCTGGGAAACCACCAAAGCCATCGTCACCGATCCCGAAGCCGACGCCGTGGCCGTCAGCCAGGGCAAACTGCGCGAGCCCATCCTCCTCGTCCTCAGCTTCCTGCGCGCCCTCGACGCCGAGGTCACGGCCGAGCACGGACTCAACGGCTACGCCAACAACATGGGCCAGAGCCTCTGGTTCGCCCCCAGCGTCTTCAACTACTTCTCGCCGTTCTTCCGGGCCAACGGCGTCGTCGCCCCCGAATACCAGATCAACACCCCATCGGTTGCTTTGAACCGGGTGAACTTCATCTACCGCGCCAGCCGTAATTCGCTCGGCTCCACCGTTTCCATCGATCTCGAAGAGCTCGAACGGCTCGCCGCCGACCCCGCTGCTCTCCTCGAAGCCCTCAACCAGGCCCTCATGCACGGCGCTATGTCGCCGGCCATGAAGACCAGCATCCTCACCGCGCTCAACGCAGCCACCGACATGCGCACCCGCGCCCGCAACGCCGCCTACCTCGTCGGCTCTTCCAGCCAATACCAGGTGGAGCCCTAATCCAGCAGCAGACCAAAAGGAGAAATCATCATGACATCCAGAAGAAATTTTCTACGCTTCGGCTGCTGTTCGGTAAGCGCCCTCACCGCGGCCAGCCAGTTCAGCCGGCTCGGCGCCATCAACGCCTTTGCCCAATCCACCGGCGATTACAAAGCCCTCGTCTGTATCTTCATGTTCGGCGGCAACGACGCCAATAACACCGTGCTCCCCTACAGCACGCAGTACACCCAATACGCCGCCGTGCGCGGGTCCCTCGCCATCCCCCAAGGCCAGATCCTGCAATGCCCCACTCCTTCGGGCGTGACCTACGGACTCCATCCGTCCTTCGCCGCGCTGCACCCCCTGTGGGCCCAGAAGCGGCTCGCCATCATGGCAAACGTCGGAATGCTCGTTCGACCCACCACCCGCCAGCAATACCAGACCGGCGGACAGGTCCCCAGCAATCTGTTCTCTCATTCCGACCAGACCTCGCAGTGGCAGACCGGCATGCCGCTGGGCGGAACCACCGGCTGGGGCGGACGCATCGCCGACAAGCTCAACCAGTACGGCATCAATCAGCCGTCCTCGTTCCCCATGGGCGTCTCCGTCAGCGGCGGAGCGTTGCTCCTCAACGGCGTCAATAGTAAGCCCGCCACGGTCACCCCAGGCCAGACCAGCACCGGACTCGAAGGCACCAATCCCAACAGCACCGCCATGGTGGCCCGTGACCTGTCCGTACAGCAGCTCCTGGAAATGGATTCCGGACTCGCCCTCGTGCAGGCCGCCAGCGCCAACACCAAGGAAGGCATCCGCATTGCCCAACTGATCAGCCAGGCCACCTCCACCAATCCCCTGGCCACCCAGTTCCCTACCACCGGACTCGGCAATCAGTTGGCCCAAATTGCCCGCCTCATCCAGGTCCGCTCCCTGCTCGGCATGCGCCGCCAGATCTTCTTTGCCTCCATCGGCGGCTTCGATACCCACAGCAACCAGTTGCCCGATCACATCAATCTGCTCACCCAGGTGAGCGACGCCATGGCCGCGTTCCATAACGCCACCGTCGAACTCGGAGTCGCCAATCAGGTCACCACCTTCACCGAATCCGAATTCAGCCGCACTTTCCAACCCTCCCAAGGCGCCGGCACCGACCACGCCTGGGGTGGCCATCACCTTGTGATGGGCGCCGCTGTCAAAGGCGGCGATCTGTACGGACGCTTCCCCACGCTTGCGCTCCAGGGGCCCGACGATTCCGGCAATCGCGGCAACTGGATCCCCGCTACCTCGCTCGATCAATACGGGGCAACCCTCGCCCTCTGGTTCGGCGTCCCCCAAAGCGATCTGCTCAGCGTGTTCCCCAATCTGGCCAACTTCACCACCCAGAATCTCGGCTTCATGCTGTAACGGTTTCTCCACCCAACACCACTCACAACGGCGGCTCCGCAACGGGCCGCCCTTTTTTCAGTCAGCAAAGATTAACTTGTAACTGCGCCTGCCAGGGACTATCATCTATGGAATAGCTTCGTCCGCTGGGAAACTTTCCACTGGAGTTAACGAATGTTCCGTTACCTTTGTCTCGCCTTGGCGTGTTCCGCCCTCGGCTACTCGCAAGAAGTAACGGCGGGGATTTACGGCGTGGTGCAGGATGCCACCACCGCCATCGTGCCTGGCGCCACCGTGCGCGCCCGCAATCTCGGCACCGGCTTGTCCCGCCAAACCATCACCGATGAATCCGGCAACTACTCCTTCGTGCTGATTCCCATCGGCACCTATGAAGTTACCGCCGAAGCTTCCGGCTTCAAGAAATCCGTCGTCAATGACGTCGTCCTCCGCGTCAACGACAACCGCCGCATCCTCTTTACCATGGAGGTCGGCCAGATCGCCGATCAGGTCACCGTCGAAGCCAGCGCCGTTACCGTCAACACGGCCAGCGGCACTACATCCCAGTTGCTCGACGGCAAAGACATGGTGCAACTCCCCTCTCGCGGACGCAACGTGCTCCCCTTCGCTCTCCTCATGCCCGGCGTGGTCTCCGACACCCCCTACGACCGCCGCAACAACCGCTCTTCGGTCAACGGCATCCGTCCCACCCACAACGCCTGGCTCCTCGATGGCGGCTACAACATCGACACCGGCGGCAACTGGGGCACCCCACTTTCCCCCAACATCGAATCCGTGGCCGAGTTCCGCGCCATCCGCGGTAATTACTCCGCCGAATTCGGCGTCGGCGGCGGATCCCAGTTCAACGTCATCACCAAGGGCGGCACCAATGAACTGCACGGCTCCGCCTACTACTTCCACCGCAACGACAAGTTCAACGCCCGCAATTTCTTCCAGCCTACCCGCTCCACTTTCCGCGGCAATGACTTCGGTTTCACCGTCGGCGGCCCCGTCTACATCCCGAAGGTCTACAACGGCAAGAACAAGACGTTCTTTTTCGTGCTCATCGGTTTCATTAAGGAGCGCCAGCAACAGGCCTTCTTCAACATCGTTCCCGAAGCCCCGTTCCGTACTGGCAACTTCAGCACTCTCGGCCGCACCCTCTACGATCCGGTTGGCGGTGCGCCGTTCCCCGGCAACGTCATCCCCACCGCCCGCATCGACCGCAACGCCCTCGGCTACACCCGCATGTTCCCCGATTCCAACTTCCGCGATGCCGCCGGCCGCAACTGGTTTTCCCAAGGCTCCCGCCGCGACGACACCGACGAAATGAACTTCCGCGTCGACCACATCTTCAACGACAAACACCGCGTCATGTGGCGCTACACCCCGGAGTTCCGACTCAACAACTTCCTCTCCTCCTCCGGCTTCGATTTCTTCCGCCAGCAAAACGAAACGCCCGCGCGGAACATGACCATCAACTACAACGCCACCTTCAAGCCCAACCTCATCATGGACGCCACCTTCGTGCGCAGCCATAACCGCATCAAACAATTCCCGCCCGATTTGAGCGGCGCTACCTGGGGCATCAACATCCCCCAGTTGTTCGCCGACAACGAGAATACCTACCCGCTCGCCAGCCTCAACCTCTCCAAGGTGCCCGACCGCGTCCCCACCGTAGCCCTTACCAACTACGCATCCCTCAACCCCGGCGCCCCCTGGAGCAACTACCAGACCATCTACGAACTCCGCGATACCTTCACCTGGATCAACGGAGCTCATACCATCAAGACCGGCTTCAACTACTCCAACGAGATTAAGTTTGAGCCCACCAACACCGACGTCTTCGGCTCCTTCAGCTTCGACGGACGCTTCACCCGTCAGGCCGGCGTCGCCACCGGCGGCGATGCCTACGCCGACTTCCTTTTGGGCCGCCCACTCTCCTACAGCGAAACCAATACCGTCGCCTTCAACGACAACCGCCGCAATTCCATCGAAATGTTCGTCGACGATAGCTGGAAAGTGAACCGCCGCCTCACCTTGAACATCGGCGTCCGCTATTCCTACTTCCCTCCGGCGACCGAACCCGACAACCGCTTCCGCGTCTTCATCCCGGAACAGTACAACGCCTCCCAGGCGGTAACCGTCAATAACGCCGGCCAGATCCCCCGCGGCGCCGGCAACCGCTTCAACGGCCTCGTCGATCCCACAAACTTCTGGATCAAGCACAAGAAGAACTTCGCCCCCCGTTTCAGCTTCGCCTACGACTTGTTCGGCAACGGCAAGACCGCAATCCGCGGCGGCTACGGCTTCTTCTACAGCCGCGAAATCCTCGGCGCGTTCATCCTCATGTCGGGCAACCCGCCCTTCTCCGAACTGCTCACCGTGGAGAATACGAATCTCTCCAACCCCGGAGGTGGAACCGCGCGCAACTTCGATCTGCCCATCACTCTCGGCTCCATCGACATGAATCAGCTCAATCCCTACACCCAGCAGTGGAACCTCAATATCCAACACGGATTAGGCAATAACATGGTGCTCGAGATCGGCTACTCCGGCAGCCGCGGATTGCACTTCATGCGCACGCAGGACCTGAATCAGCCCCTCCCCGATGCCCGCATCGCCCAGGGCTTGCAGAACGCCAATCAGGCCCGCCCCTATAAAGGCTGGTCCATCATCAACCACCGCGAGCAGAGCTACAGTTCCAACTACCACGGCCTGCAAACCAGCTTGAACCGCAGCCTCTCCCGAGGCCTGTTGTTCCAGACCTCTTACACCTGGTCGAAGACCATCGACAACGCCGATTTCTCCGGCGGCATTTACGGCTTCTATCCGAACACGCAAAATGCCGGCACCGAACGCGGCCGCGCCAGCCTCGATTCCAACCACAACTTCGTTGGATCGCTCGTCTACGACATCCCATTCCTCCGCCAAAACAAGAGCATCCTCGGTAAGGCTTTCGGCGGATGGCAGGTTTCGGCCATCTACAATGCCCGCACCGGACTGCCCATCAATCCCCTTGTCGGACGCGATAACGCCGGCGTCGGCACCGCTTCCGGCCAGCGCCCGTTTGCCTCCGGCTCCCCTGTTCTTGGACGCGGCGAGCGCTCCATCGACCGCTGGTTCAACCCTTCGGTCTTCAGCGCACCCACGCTCGGCACCTTCTCCCCAGTGGCCCGCAATATCATGTCAGGTCCCGGCTGGAACCAGTGGGATACCACCTTCATGAAGTACTTCGCCATTCGCGAAGGCGCCCGTCTCGAACTGAAGGCGGAGATGTACAACCTCTTCAACCACACGCAATTCAACGGCATCGGCACGTCTCTGGCAACGCCGACCACCTTCGGCCGCGTCGTCTCGGCCCGCGATCCGCGCACCATGATGCTCGGCGCGCGCTTGCAGTTCTAACAGCCCGTGCGCGGCGCGGCCTGGCTCTTCTTCGCTTCCTCCCTCTGGGCGGCCAACGAAGAATGCACGCCCTGTCACGCCGCCATCGTAACCTCCTACAACCAAACCGGAATGGGCCGCTCCATCATCGAGCGGCCCGATCCTTTTTCAGCCTCTTACTACCACCGCCTTTCCAATCGCCATTACACCGCGGCTAACGGTGCCCTCCGCCGTCATCAACTCGATGCCCAACGCCGCGAAATCAACGTCGTCGAGAAGTCCATCCACTTCGCCATCGGCTCCGGCAATCACGCCGTCACCTACGTTCACCGCACTCCCCAAGGCCGTCTTCTCGAACTTCCCCTCTCCTGGTATCGATCCCTCAACGCCTGGGCTATGTCCCCCGGCTACGACTCCACCGCGCACCTCGACATGCGTCGCGAAATCTCCGACGCCTGCCTCTTCTGCCACGCTGCCTACCCCACATCCCCCGCCGCCCGCGCCGCGCCCAAAAGCATCGACTGCGCAAGATGCCATGGCGACACCACCGCCCATCTCAAGAAGCCGGCCCGCGGCACCATCCTCAACCCCGCCCATCTTGCCCCCGGCCGCCGCCTCGAAGTCTGCCTCCAATGCCACCTCGAAACCGTATCCCAAGGCATCGCCGATTCTTTCCGCCAGCCCCGCCGCGGCACATTCTCCTTCCGCCCCGGTGAGCCGCTGGAAAACTACAAGCTCTACTTCGACCGCGCCGATTCCCCGGACACCCGTCTCGAAGTAAACCACTCCGGCTACCGGCTCCTGCAGTCGGCCTGTTACCAGCAATCGCCGGGCAAGCTCACCTGCACCACCTGCCACGATCCTCACACCGCCAAAGCCCGCAACGCCTGTGCCCAATGCCACCCCGCGCCGCGCCACGCCTCCCCTTCCGGACCCGATTGCACCTCCTGCCACATGCCCAAGCGCCCCACCAACGACGCGCCGCATGTCGCCATGACCAATCATCGGATCCGCGCCCGGCCCACCGCGCCCCAACCAGACCACGCCCCCTACCGCGGCCCCGTCGTCCCCTTTTACACCAAAGCCGATCCCGAAACCCTCGCCATGGCCAATATCCAGGTCCCTGGCGCCGAGGCAGCCGCCATCTATCGCCGCCGTCTCGCCCGCGATCCCACCGACACCGCCGCCCGAGCCGCTCTCGCCAACACCCTCCTTCGCCTAGGCCGCCGCGAAGAGGCCATGCGCGAGGCGCGGCGCATCCTCACCCTCGACGAAAATCACACCTCCGCCCTCAACACCCTCGGAGTCGCCCACGCCATGCACGGCGAACACGCGCAAGCCCTCGCCATCTTCCTCCGCGCCAAGGACTCCAACCCCGATCATTCCCTCACATGGCTCAACCTCGGCGTCACCTATCAGGCCATGAACCAACCGAACGAAGCCATCCAATCCTTCCGCGAAGCCATCCGCCTCCAACCTGACTTCTCCGAAGCCCGCCAACGTCTCGCCGCCCTCCCGTAGCGCGCCATGCCTCAACCGCGGCGCCGCTTTCGAGCACTGCAGAATCCCCACTCCTCACTCGCTCTTTACTGCCCCCCGCAACGCCACGTCCGTCACAAGACCAGCAAGTTCCTCGGGACGAAACGGCTTGCCAAGGCATCCATCCATTCCCGCTTCCTGACATCGTTGCACGACATCACCGCCCACACTGGCTGTCAGCGAGTAGATCGGCACACGCCGTCCCGCTCTCGCCGCCTCCCCGCGCCGGATCTCCACCGCCGCCTCAATCCCTCCCATTTCCGGCATCTGCAAATCCATCAGCACCAGATCGTACCCGCCACCCGAAGCTTCCTCCACCGCCTTCCGCCCCGTATCCACCACCTTTAC
>JAEUQG010000141.1 GCA_016789755.1 Bryobacterales bacterium | reverse complement strand
GATTGAGGCGTTCGCGGGGTCGCCGGCCACGCATGGGTGGGGTCCCGGAGGGCATTTTTGGCCGGCGAAGTCTCGGGGTGAAACTGACGTGCTGAGTGTGCTGGATGCGGGGGGGCGGACTGCCCGTGGGGCGGAGGGGGCCCTAGGTCATCAGTTGGCGGCGGCGGGGGTTAGCGTGGTGGCGGCGGATCTGCGAGGAGTGGGCGACTTGACGGCGGAGGCGGGGAGGGGGGCGACACGGTACACGATTCCGCATGCGGATGAACATAACTATGCGTGGGCTTCGCTGATGTTGGGGCAGAGCCTGTTAGGGCAGCGCGTGGTGGATCTGGTGTCGCTGGCGAAGTCGCTGGGCGGGGCCAAGGTCCGCATTGCGGCGCAAGGGCGGATGACCGTGCCGGCGTTGTTTGCAGCCGCGGTGCATCCGGCGATAGAACATGTGTATCTGGCGGGGGGATTGGCCTCGTACCGGCATTTGCTGGATGCGGAGGAGTATGCGCATGGGTTTGCGAACTTCGTGCCGCGGATATTGCTGCATACCGATCTGCCGCAGGTGGCGGGGAATGTGCGCCTGACGATCGGTGGCGCGGTGGATGGGGCGGGGAAGGTGCTGGGTGTGGAGGAGGTTCGGAGGTTGTATCCGAAGGCCACGGTGCTGGGAGATGCGGGGTGGTCGGTGGAGCGGTTGGCGGGGTTTGGGCGCGGATAGATTGCTGTGTCGCCGCCCGCTTCTCAGCTTCGAAGAACGTTATGGACGATGGGTCCCGGCGCTCGCCGGCAGCAGCGGAGAGTCAAGCAATCGGCTCTTGGTCAGCCTGCTCGCGAGAAATCCCGGCCGGCGTCCTGTATGTCCGCCTGCACCATGCGGCTGCCGCCGCGGGCTCGCTCGCAAACCCCCCCCCGCTGCCTCCGCGGCGCGTGCCATTCCTCCCTATGCTAACCTGTAAGATTCCGAGGATTACAACGTGGACAAGCAGTTACGCGAACAGATTAAGCACGATAAGTTTGTCGAAGAAGTGACGCATACCGTCGATTACCTGCAGGGTCACAAGGCCCAGGTCAAGAAATACGGCGGCGTTGTGGCCGCGGTCCTGGTCGTCGCCGCCGGTATCTACGGTTTCATGAACTATCAGGCCTCCAAGCGTCAGGACGATCTGCGCCAGGCGACCCTCGTCCAGGATGCCTTCGTCGGCCCGCAGAATCCCAACGGCGGTCTTGCCTACGCTACCCAGGCCGAGAAAGACGTCGCTGCTCTCAAGGCCTACTCCGACGTTGCCTCCAAACACTCCGGATCGCGCGAAGGCGATCTCGCCCGCTATTCCGCCGCTACCCTCCTTTGCGACACCGGCAAACTCGCCGAATGCGAGGCCGGCTTCAAGCAGGTTGCCGCCAGCAGCGACAAGAATACCTCTTCGCTCGGCAAGCTCTCCTTGGCCACGCTCTACCTCGCGCAAAAGAAGGGCGAGCAGGCCGAGCCGCTCCTCCGCGAACTGGTCGCCAATCCGACCGCCGTCGTCAGTAAGGAACAGGCCCAGATCGCACTCGCGCGCGCCATCCTCAAGACCAAACGGCAAGAGGCTGAAATCATCCTCAAGTCGCTGCAAGCCCTCGACCGCCCGGCCGTCACCCGCGCCGCCGTCGGCGTGCTCGGCGAAATGATGAATCAGTAGCCAAAGCGTGGACTCCCAGGCGCTTGCCTTCCTCCGCTTTCCGGTGGGCCGCTCCAGGGGACGCCGCTACCCCGAGTTCCCTCACCGCTACCGCAACGATTTTCAACGCGACCGCGATCGCATTGTCCATGCCCGCGCCTTCCGCCGTCTCGAAAACAAGACCCAGGTCTTCCCTTCCGGCATTTCCGATCACTTCCGAAATCGCCTCACCCACACGATGGAAGTCGCACAGATCGCACGTACCGTCGCGGCCGTCCTCGGCCTCGATGAGGATCTCACCGAAGCCCTCGCCCTTGCTCACGATCTCGGACACCCGCCCTTCGGCCACTCCGGTGAAATGGAACTCAACCGGCAGATGCAGCGCTTCGGCGACCAGTTCAACCACAATCTCCACGCCCTCCGCATCGTCGAACATTTCGAACAGCGCTACGCCCGCTTCCCCGGCTTGAACCTCACCTTCGAGGTTCGCGAAGGAATCGTCAAGCATTCGCGCGAACTCGCACCCTCCGATGGTCCCGAACTCAGCGAATATCTCCCCGGCCAGCGACCTCCCCTGGAGGCCCAGTTGATCGACCTTTGCGACGAAATTGCCTACAACACCGCCGACCTCGACGACGCGCATGCGGCGGGCTTGCTCGCCGCGGACCAACTAGCCGCCGGCGTCGATACCTTCGGCCAACTGCATGACACCATCGCCAGCCAGTACCCCGGCGCGACGGAGCGCATTCAGTTCCTCGAGTGTGTGCGCGCCCTCATCGACTTGCTCGTCTCCTCGCTCATCGACGGCACCCTTCAGGCCGCACGCCACGCCCAGGTCCAAAGCGTGGACGATGTGCGCCACTGTCCCCAACGCCTCGCCCGCTTTTCCCCCGCCGGCCAGCAGCTCAATGCCGCCTTGAAGGCCTTCCTCCACCGGCAAATCTATTCCACCGAAGCCCTCCGCACCGAGCGGAGCCGCTCCGACTCCGCCATCGCCCATCTCTTCCAGTTCTTCCTCGACGACCCACAGCGCCTCCCGGCCTACCATCGCGAGAAAGCCGCCGAGTTTCCTCCCCACCGCATCGTCTGCGATTACATTGCCGGCATGACCGACGGCTTCTTCTGGCGCACTTACGAAAACCGCTGATTTAACCCAGCGGATCTCCAGTTGTCTGCTGCCATCGCTTCAATTCCGCCAGCAGCTTTTCCTTCTGCTCGCTGTATTCCGGCCTCCCCGCCAGATCCGTGGTCTCCCCCGGATCCTTCGCCATGTGGAACAGTTGGATCGTTTCTTTCCCATTGACGGTATAGCGAATCAGCTTCCAATCCCTCGTCCTCACGGCCCGCTGGAAGTGACGGTATGCATAAAACATCGACTCGCGGGATTGTTTTCGCGGATTCTTCAACATTGGCGCCAGACTCTCCCCATCCACAGTCGCCGGCTTGGCGATGCCGGCCCATTCGTAAATCGTCGGCGCGATGTCGAACAGGTACACGAAAGCATCGCACCGCCGGTTGGCCGCGATACCCGGCCCCTTTACGATCAACGGCACATGCACGCTGTGATCGTAGACGCTCTGCTTGCCGAACAGCCCATGCTGGCCCACCGCGAGCCCGTTGTCCCCTGCGAAGACAACGTAGGTGTTCGCCGCATGCGGGCTCCGCTCCAGCGCGTCCAGAATCCGCCCGATCTGGTGATCCACTTCCGATACCATCGCGTAGTACGCTGCCAGATGCTCCTTCACCGCCGCCGGTGTCCGCGGATGCGGCGCCAGCAGTTCATCGCGCACTTTTAGCTCCCCGTTGTCGAAGCCGTGCTCGGGCAGAAAATTCTTCGGCAGGCTGACCTTCTCCGGCGAATACAGATCGGCAAACTGCTTCGGAGCCATCCTCGGATCGTGCGGCGAAGTGAAGGCGCAGTACAGCAGGAAAGGCTGCTCAGACCGGTCGCGGCCCAGAAACTCCACCGCCGTGTCGGCGAATAACTCGCTGGCGAACTTGCCGCTCGGGCGGATGGCTGTCTTCGGATAGGCGCCCGACGGATCGAAGTCCTGCACCGGCATCTTCAATTGATCGCCCATCCCGCCGAAGAAGATGTTGCCGCCCCCGCCAAAAGCCCGCGCGAAGAGCTTTGGCCCGTTATGCCATTTTCCCGTCGCAAACGTCCGGTATCCGTTCTCGCGAAGCACTTCCGGAAACAGATGGAACGGTCCGGGCTCGGATTTGTCGCCAGGTGTCGACCCTGTGTTGCGAGCTGCCCGAAACAGGGACTGCCCCGTCATCAGCATCGCCCGCGACGGCACGCATACCGCGCCCTGTGTCCCGCCCATAATATAAGCGCTTGTGAACGCCACACCCTGCTTTGCCAGCCGGTCCATGTTCGGCGTATGTACTTCCCGGTTGCCCAGCGCTCGAATCGTGTCGAAACGCTGGTCGTCCGTATACAGGACAATGAAATTCGGCTTCTTTCTTTGCGCGGGCGCGAGGGCTGCGGCCCCCAGCGTGGACACGAACGTGCGGCGGAGCATCGATGAAATTATACGTCGAGACCGATAGACCGCATCAGCTCAAGAGCATTGCTCTTCTCCACTACCCCCGGCCGCACTCTGTAATCGAAGTGCAGTTGCCCCGCCTCCAGCGTGTCCTGAAAGTGAATGTTCTCCGCGCCCAGCCCCTGTGCAATCGAAGTCAGCGCCAGGTCGTGAGTGGTAACCAGTCCCATGGCGCCGCGCCCGGTCAGCTCCCTCAGGATCCCCTCCGCCCCCAGCGCCCGGTCGTGCGAATTCGTCCCGTTCAGCAGTTCATCCAGCAGGAAAAGCACCGGAGCGCCGCCCGCGGTGAGATCGGCAATCTTCCGCAATCGGGTAATCTCCGCGAAAAATCGCGAACTCCCCCCCTGCAGCGAATCCGTTACTCGGATCGAAGCGCCGATCCGCAACGGGTTCACCCGCAGCGATCGCGCGCGCACCGGCGCCCCCGCCATCGCCAGCACCAGGTTGATCCCGATCGTACGCAGGTAGGTGCTTTTACCCGACATGTTGGACCCTGACACGATCAGCAGCGGAGCCTCCGCGCTCAGCCGGATGGAATTGCGCACGCAGCGCGATTCGGCCAGCAGCGGATGCCCCAGATCTTCTCCCTCAACTCCAACGCTCTCCGCAATCTCCGGAAAAGGATCCGCAGGGTGCTCGTGCGAATACGACGCCAGCGACAGCAGCGCTTCAAATTCGCTCAACGCCTCCAGCCACTCCCGGATGTGTTTCCCGTGCTTCGCCCGCCAAGCCTCCACTGCAAAAGCGAGGTGCGTTCCATAGAGCAGCGGCGGACCGAACGCCCGCACCAGCACGTTGTCGCGCGAGTCGATGTATTCGGCTAGCCGGTGCAACTTCCGGATCGACATCGAGGCCCCCGTCTCTCGAAGCGGCCGCTGCAGCGCAAGCGATGCCTCTCCTTGAAACGGATGCCCTTCGAGAATCGCCATCAGCTTCGAGAGCAACCCCAGGTCATGCACCGCCTCGTCGATGCGCGTAATGACCGCCAGCACCCGTGGGCGCAGCCAGAAACCGAACGCCGCCACCAGCGCCAGCGCCGGCACCAGCAGATTCACGTACCCCGCCATCCGTGCCGCGGCTGCCGCCGCTATCACCAAAGCGCTCAGCGCCGCCGCCGCCGCCCACAATCCCCGCCGGTTTAACACCGGAGCCGCTTCCGCCCAATCCAACAGATGCGCCGTATTCACCGAATCGCGCGCGTCTTCACCCAGTACGAAGATGGTTTCCCGCAGATCCAGGTATTGGCGCAATTCCCTAACCTGCTCCTGGCGGCGTTCGATCGTGGTTCTATCCAGCCGCGGTGCAGCCAGCCAGTCGCGCAGCGTCTCTTCCCCGGCGCGCGTGCGCGCCTGCGAGAGAAGTTGGAACAGGCTCCCCGGTCCGAACAAATCCAGATCGTCGGCATAGACGTGCTGCGTATCCTGAAACCGCGCCCCCGTTTCTCCGTGTTTCTGCCAGCGGTCTTCCAGCCGCGCGATCCCTCGCTCATAGAATTCCGCTGCCCGCTTCGCCAGCGCTCTTCGCCGCAACAGCCGTTCGTGGTAAAGGGCCAAGGGTAGGAATGCAAGAACCGGCAAGGCAAGCCACGGCAATGCCAGGCTTCCGGAAACGAAGATGCGGTAGGCTACTACTGCCCCGGCAATGCCGATGAGCAACCGTACGTTGCCGGTCTGTAAATGGCGGCGGTCGCAGGACGCAACTCGCGCCTGGCGTTCTTGCAACCTCTGCCGGTATTCGTCGAAAGGCGATGACGGGTCCGCGCCGTTACTTCCCACCGAGATCCTTCTTCAGCCTTGTTGCGATTGTCTGCGCCGTCTTGTCGATCGTCGAGGGACGGGCGTCTCTTGCCGGCGCAAACGTCGACCACACCACCTGTTTCGACTTGCGCTCTACCAGAAACACCACCCCACGGCCGCGCCGGAACGTCGAAGCAGGCGCAGCCGCCTCTGTCCTCGGATTTTCTTCCTCGTCCTCTTCCGTCTTCTCCGGCGGATACAAATCGTTCCATTTCCGCTCGAATGCCGGCCCGATACTATCGGTGAACACAGCGTCCGCCGTGGCTGGATCCGTCACCACCACATACAAGCCGCCCGTCTGCAGCGCGTTGGCCAGATACTGGTCCAGGCCGCTCGCCATCGGAAGCAGATACACCGACTTCACCTTGAGCAATTCCGGATTGGCGCCCCATAAGCCGGAAATCAGCAGGAAGGACAGAAACCACTTCATCCCTCCATGGTAACCTGCCCCGTTACTCGTCTTCTTCCTCTTCCTCCGCCTTCTTCACTTCCCGCTCGTCCGTCTTCGAGTAGTAGTAGCTGTGATAGTAGGTGTACTTGGAGTACAGTTCGCCGCGCCGCGCGCCGTTCACCACAATCCCCAGCAGATTGTTTTCGCACAACGATTGCATCGCCCGCGTGATCGAATCCACTGTCGTCGTGCCGATACGCACCACCAGCACCGTCCCCTGGCACAGCGTCGACAATAGGTTCGCGTCAGCCGCAAACAGCAGCGGCGGACTGTCCAGAATCACCCAGTTGAATATCTGCGGGAGGTTGTCCAGCATCGTCCGGACCTCCTGCAGATTGAGCAACTCCAGCGGATTGATCACCGCTTCTCCCGCCGGCATGATGTACAGGTTCGTTCCCGATACCTTCCGGATCACCTCGTGCAGTTTCGCCTTCCCTAACAGAAAGTCCGTGATGCCCGGGCTCCGGTCGATCTGAAACATCGAATGCACGATCGGACGCCGGAAATCGAAGTCCGCCAGCAATGTCAGGTTGTCCGTCAGATGCGACTCGGCTAAGGCCAGGTTCACCGCCGCAAACGACTTGCCTTCCGCCGGCGATGGGCTCGTCACGACAATATTGTGGATCGGCTGCAGCCCCTGTAAGTGATTCAGCCGCGTCCTCAGCGTGCGAAACTCCTCCATCGGAGCCTCGTGCGGGCGCGACGCATCGATCAGATGCGCTTCCGGCGCCGGGTTGAACGGAATCTCCTGCACCAGATCCAGAATCCCTCGGATCGATGTCCCCGCCACCGGACCGGCAATCGGGTTCGTATGGATAGGGGATGCGGGCCGCTCCGGTGTAACAGGCGGCTTGGTCGCTGAAAGCACGCCGGATTGTTCGGCGCGCCGTAGCGCGTCATGGACTCGACTCATGATTTCCTCCGATTACACCTTGAGCACGAAAAAGTAGTAGTACATTGACCCGGACATGATTACCACCCCGAAGATACACGCCGTGGTCCACGCCAGCCACGACAACCGGCGGCGCCGCCGCACCACCAGATCGTTCTCCAGTAGGGGAATACTCCCCAAGATGTTCAATTGCGTGTAGGCACGGACGTCCTTCAGGTTCTTGATCGTGGAATCCTTCAACTCCCGCGCCGCCGCGAAAACGAATCCCAGCACCAGGCCCACCGCCGAGCCCGCGCCGATAATCATCGCACGGTCCGGTTCGCTGGGCTTTTGCGGAACCGACGCCGGATCCAGCAGTTCCAGGTTCTCTCCTTGCTGCCTCGTCTCCAGCGCCGTCGCGATGTTCGATACGCCCTGCTTCTTGTTCAGATCCTCCACTCGAGCCCGCACAAGATCTCGTTCGCGCATCAGATCGATGTATTCCTTCTCCCCCAGCGGTGTCGCTTCGATGCGCGCTTGCGCCGCCTTGATCGATGCCTCGGTCGCCGCGCTGGCTTTCTTTACTTCTTCCGCTTCCAGATCCTTCGCCTCGATGGCACTCTGCAATCGCTTGATTGCCGCTTCCAACTCGCGCGATTCGCGCACCGCCAGCGGGTTCACTACTTTCTTCTTCGTTTCCTTCGGCTCTTCTTCGGGCTTCTTCTTCGCCCGCTCCGTTGCCAGCTCGTCTTTGTCCAACTGGTCCTTGTTCTTCCGCAAGACGCTCAGCGCCGCTTTCATCCTCTGCACATCCGGATGGTTCTCCGTGTAATTCTCGCGCATCGCCGCGATCTGAAGCTCCATGTTCTGAATCTCGGACTCCAGCCTCAAAATACGCTGGCTCTTGGCCTGGATCTGTTGCTGTTGCTGCGTGATGGTCACTTCTTCGGTCGTCGAGATCGTATTCAATTGCTCCTGATAGATGCGCCGTTGCGATTCCAGCAGCAACTTCTCCTGGTTCAGGCGGCTCGCCTGCCCGTTCATATTGGCCATCCGTTGTTCCAGAGCGCTCAACTGCTGCAGGTTCTGCTGTACCTGATCCGGCAGCTTGCCCGCATTGGCGATACGGAACTTCGCCAGCTTGTCTTCCACTACGTCCAGGTCGCGCCGCGCCAACTCCAATTGGTCTTTCAGAAACTGCGTGGTGAATACCGATTGGTTTGTGCGGTCCCGCGTATTCTCGTTGATGAATCGGCCCACCAGATCCTGGCACACCTTGTGCGCCTTCATCCGGTCGTCGTAGGCGAACGAGATCTGGAACGCCGGTACCTGTCTCCCGCCCCCGCCGGCGCTGAAATTCACCACGCTGCTGATGCGGACATCTTTCTTCCGCATGCCCTCCACAACGTCTTCCATCGGGAGCCTTGCCCTGTCCCGCGCATACAGCCCGTGCGTGTTGATGATGTTCGTCAGCGTGCTCCGGCTCAGAATCTGCTGCGCCATGGAGTTGATGCGCTCCGTCATCTCCATGTTTACGTTGGAGGGCACGAAGGCAGCAGGCACCTGCGGCGGAACCACGCGCACCACCGCCGTCGAAACGAACGTATCCGGCCATAGAAACGCCACCACCACGGCGATCACCAGGGCGGCGAATGCCGGCCCCGCGATCCACGCCTTCTGCCGTCGCAGCATATCCACGTAATCTTCCATGTCCGGCACGCGCCGGCTCACGTTCAGATTGTCCATCTCCAGGGCCATGATTCCTCCAAACTTGGCTCGTTCCGGTTGCCCGGCTTTATTGCACGATAATGTGATCGCCGTTTTGCAGCATAATATTCTGCTTCAGATTCTTTCCGTCGACGACTTCTTTGTAGTTGAACTTCAGCCGTTCATTGCCGCGCACCACCACGATGTTCTTCTTGTTCGCGTATTCCCTCAACCCGCCCGCGATGCTCAACGCCTCAAATACCGTCACCGGCGTGATCAGCGGAAACGATCCGGTCCTGTTCACTTCCCCGCTAATGTAGTATTTCTTGCTGTTCACCTGCTGCACCAGAATGAACACCTCCGGCCGCGTCAATTTGTCCTTCAGCGCTTCCGTGATGGCCTTCCCCAACTCATCCGGCGTGAGCCCCTCGGCCTGCATCTCCCCAATCAGCGGCAGCGTGATCTTTCCGTCCGGCCTCACCAGCAGCGGCCCCGACAGGTCCGGCTCCCGCCAAACCCGCACCGCTACAACATCCTCCGGCCCGATCTTGTATGTCTTCGGATCGACAGCCGTCCCCAGCGTCGCCGGCGGCACATCGATCGTCTTCCGCGGTTCGTTGACTTCCTTCTCTTTTCCTTTTTCCTGGGCCCACGCCCCGAGCCCCGTTAGCAGCAGTAAGAAACAGATCGAAATAGGGATTGGGAGTCTCATGCCATTAGTCCTCGTTTTGATCGAATGCTCTCGCCGAAATGGAAGCCCACTTCGGACACTATCTATTAGTATACGACGAGGGGCCATTCTCTCGTGCCCTAGGGCGCGCTCTTACCCCTACCCTTCATTCGGCAGCCCGTTTCGATCAGAATAGGGTATATGGCGTACTTTCTGGCCAAGACTGACCCCGATACCTATACCATCGACCACTTGGAGTCCGATCAGCGCACCGCCTGGGACGGCGTCGCCAACCCACAGGCCGTACGCGCCATCCGCTCCATGCAGCCCGGCGACATCGTCTTCGTCTACCACAGCGGCGGCGAGTCCGCCATCGTAGGACTGATGACAGTCCTCTCCCCTCCCCGCGACGACCCCCGTAACCCCAAGTCCGCCATCGTGGATGTGCAATTCCTGTGTCGCCTCCCCTCGCCCACCACTCTCTCCGCCATCAAACAGTGCAACCTCTTCGCCGATTGGAGCCTCGTCCGTCAATCCCGGCTCTCCACCATGAGCGCCCCCCAATCTTTCGTGCAATGGATGCGCTCCCGTTATCCAGGGGTTGAAATCTGACCCCTACAGCCAAAGGACAATCGTCATAACCAGAAAGTGCCCCCAACCTTCCCCGATTCTCAACCCCAACTCCGCCTTCAGGCAAATTGCCGCCAAACCTAAGGAGTGTTGCTGATCTCCGCCGTCGAAACGATCCGCGATTCCGACTGGAACTTCCGGAAATCCTGGAACTGCACGTCGATGTCCCCCTGAAATCGCTTCACCAGCGCAATCCGTGCATCCAGATTCACCTTCACCTGCTTCGGCATCCACACTTCGTCGTTCACCCGCACCTGCTCAAAGAAGATCCGCGATCCCTTCGCCAGCCGCGCCAGCACAAACCCCCAGGACACCGTATCGATCACTTCCCCATCCAGCCGCACCCACTGGTACTCCTTTTGGTCAATCCACATCCGCCCCCGGAATTTCTTCAGCATCCCCGCGCGCCAATGGCGGGGCTGATAATCCGCCCGCGGCTCCGCATCCACCACCCAAGCCTTCCTCCCATTCACCATCTCCTCGCCTGCCAGTTGGAAATGGTAGGCCGCCGGAATCTCCCGTGCGAATTCGCGTTCCTCGCGCCGCTTCTTTTCAAACGATTCCATCCGCTTGCGGCGTTGTTCCGGAGTCTCGTTCTGCCGCTTGGCCATTTCATTATCGAACTTCTGCTGTTCTTTGCGCTGCTCCCCGGCCGATAGCGGCTTTCCATCTTTCTCGATCTTTTTCTCGTACGGCTCCCCGTAGAGAATAAAGATCTCCTCCGCCTCGCGCTCTTCTTTCTTGATCTTGCCCCCGGAATCGCGTTCCCGCACCGTCGACCGCACTACATAGGTGTAGCTCTTCGCCCGTTCCCAGTTCGCCTGGTCATGCTCCACCGACCGCCGGACAATCTCCAGCGCGTCCTCAGCCGCCAGCGCGGACACGCCAACCACCATCGACAGCAGCAGCCTCATACTCCCACTCTAGACGGATTCAACGCCAGATTTGGTACCACTTCCGGGAAGAAACCTCGATATCTTTCTCCACAGCCGCCAGCGGCGTCCCCTCGATCGCCGCTCCCGGATTCTCCACGCACAGCCGCCGCGCCAATCCCTCCCCGAATTCCCCCGCCGTCCAATCGTAAACGTCCTTCAGCACCGGAGTCCGATGTTTCGTATCGTGTGCGTCGCTCGCCAGAAAATGCACCAGATTCCGCCGCAGCAGTTCAATCGAAAAAGCCCGCGCCGTCTTGCCGAACCGCCCCAGCGGCGATTGTGCCGTGACCTGGATGTAGCAGCCCTCCTCCACCCAGCGCTCCAGCGCCGCCAGCCGCTGCTGCAGCAGTGGATTCCGCTCCGGATGCGTGATCACCGGCTGAATCCCCGCCTCCCGCATCCGCCCGAAAATCTCCGACATGTTCTGAAAAATCAGCATGTCCGAAAATTCCACCAGCAGATAGCTCTTGTGCCCGATGGTGTATTTCCCCGGATTGGCGATCGCATCCTGAATGTTGTCGTACGTCAGGTGGAAATCGCAGCCTTCATGAATCCGCGGACACCCGCCGGCGGCCGCCGTCAATTCCTCCACCCGCTCCCGTATCAACTCCGGCTGAAACCGGTAGGTAAGATCGGCATGTGGCGTCGCCACAATATCCGTCGTCCCGGATTCCGCCGCCATGCGCATCATCGCCACGCTCTCCTCCAGGCTCTTGGAACCGTCGTCCAGCCCATGGAGGATGTGGCTGTGGATGTCGATCAGATAAACATCTCCTCGTCCTGCGTCGCTTGCGCCACGCTCGGCCGGCCCCCTTTGACCAATTGCCCCAGCGCCGCCCGTATCCCCGCCGAAATCCCACTGATCTCCCGCAACGGTTTCATCACCCCGCTGTGCACCGTCGTCACTGTCTGATGCACACGCCCCAGCGTGTCGTCCAGCACCAGTTCCACACGGTCCAACTGCGTGCGCGCACGCCCCGTCACATCCTTCAGCAGATTGTCCACCGTGTTCAGTTGCGTCCGCGTCAGATCCAACACGTCGTTGGCCTTCGCCGTCACTTCCTGAATCTGCTGCCGGCTCTGCTCAATCGTTACCCGCGCGGATTCCAGCACCGCCTCTGTCTTCGGAACAAAGGCGGCCACTTGATCCTGCATGGCGCGAAAGCGCTTGTGGAGCATCAGCAGTGCAACCGCCGTCGCCAACTGGCTCACTGCCACCAGCCCCACAAACACGGTGAGGAGTAGGACCATCGAATCCTGATTCATGGGCGCTAATTACGACTCCGAGCCGGCGCCGCTGCTCACCGATTCACGGTATGCCTGACGCCCTGCATCGACAGCCGCCTGCAACTGCTCTTTCTGGCGATTCACCGCCGTCTTGCCCCGCTCTACCATATCTTCTGCCCGGTCGCGGAACTCTTCCCCACGCCGCCGCAGATAATCCTTGCCTTCGCCCGCCTTGCTTCGAATCAGATCGCGGGTCTCCTCTCCCGACTTCGGCGCAAACAGTATGCCGACCGCCACTCCAATCCCGAGCCCGAGGAAAAAATACGAAAGCTTCTTATCTTCGTCCATTGTTCACTTCCTTTGCTGCCCCTAGTGTACCATCCAAGGGGAATCTGTTAGTCTCTGAATCAGTGACACTCCGCAAGCCTGCGAAGTTACTCAATGAAGCGGGTCTGTTCGATTACGCTCTCAAAACACTCGGCGGCCGCGCCATGTCCACCGGCGAACTGCGCGAGAAACTCAAACGCAAGGCCGAAAAGGCCGGCGACGTCGACCCCGTCATCGCCCGCCTCAAAGACTACGGCTACCTCAACGACAAACAGTACGCCGAACTCTACGCCTCCCGCCGCCTCGAAAACGAAGGCTTCGGCAAGATGCGCGTTCTCTCCGATCTCCGCTCCAAACGCGTCGCCCCCACCGTCGCCGAACGCGCCGTCACCCAGGCCTTCGCCGGAACCGACGAAACCGAACTAATCGAACAATTCCTTTCCCGCAAATACCGCCGCACCCCACTCCACGAAGTCCTCGCCGATCCCAAAGGTCTCGCCTCCGCATACCGCAAGCTCCGCGCCGCCGGCTTCACCCACGCCAATTCCATGCGCGTCCTCAAACGCCACGGCAAGGATGCCGAAACCCTCGACGCCCTCGATTCCCAAGCCGAATGATCCCGCCGCCGCTCAATAAGCAGCCAGCCAGCGCACCTTCTCCACCACCTGCTCCACACTCGGCAAATACGCATCCTCCAGCGTCTGGCTGAACGGCACCGGCGTGTCCGGAGCCGCAATCCGCACCACCGGCCCATCCAGATACTCGAACGCCTTCTCCGTAATGCGCGCCGCAATCTCTCCGCCGAATCCACCCGTCAACGTCGCCTCATGCAGCACAATCGCCTTCGAGGTCTTCTTCACGCTCTCCAGCACCGTCTCTTCATCGAACGGTGTCAGCGTCCGCAGATCCACCACTTCCACCGAAATCCCGTCCTTCGCCACGATCTCCGCCGCTTCCGCCGCCGTGTGCACCATCGCCGAATAGGTGACGATCGACAGATCCCGCCCTTCCCGGTACACATTCGCCTTCCCGATCGGCACCGTGTAATCGCCCTCCGGCAGATCTTCCTTCACTCGCCGGTACAGCGCCTTGTGCTCGAAAAACAGCACCGGATCGTTGTCCCGGATCGCCGACTTGATCAGCCCCTTCGCATCCCTCGCCGTCGCCGGCAACACCACCTTCAACCCCGGCGTGTGCGCGAACCACGCCTCGTTCTGCTGCGAATGAAACGGGCCGCCATGGATCCCCCCGCCGCAGGGAGCCCGCACCACAATCGCCGCCGGAGCGTTCCACCGGTACCGGCACTTCGCCGCGTAATTCACAATCTGATCGAATCCGCACGAGATGAAATCCGCAAACTGCATCTCCGCCACCGGACGCAGCCCCATGAAGCTCGCCCCGATCGCCGCCCCCACAATCGCCGATTCCGATATCGGAGTGTCCACCACCCGCCGCTCCCCAAACTGGTCCAGCAGCCCTTGCGTTACCTTGAACGCACCGCCGTACACGCCGATATCTTCCCCCAATAGGAAAACGTTCGGATCGCGCTCCATCTCCTCGCGAATTCCCTCGCGGATCGCTTCAACGTATGTAGTCGGCATACTGCCTCTAGCTCCGGAATTATTTCGATTCGTAGACGCCCAGCGTCAATTCGGAAGGATCGGGGAACGGACTGTTCTCCGCCCACGCAATGGCTTCATCCGTTTCCTTGCGGATCCGCGCCAGAATGTCGTTCGTTTCCTCGCGCGTCGCCCATCCCTCTTCCACCATCCGGTCCTGCATCCGCTGAATCGGGCACATCGCGCCCCATTCCTCGAACAAATGCTTCGGCACGTAATCGGCCGGATCGTGCGCCGAATGCCCCGTCATCCGGAACGTCTTGCACTCAATCAGGTACGGCCCCAGCCCGCCTCGGGCATGCTCCACCGCCCGCCGCGTCGCCGCGTGAATCGCGAACGGATCGTTCCCATCCACAATCTCCGCCGGTATCCCGTATCCCGCCGCCCGGTCCGCCACGTTCTGGCATGCCATCTGCTTCGACAGCGGCGTCGAATAGGCATACTGATTGTTGTTGCACAGCAGCACCAGCGGAGCCTTCTGCACCGACGCCAGATTGATCCCCTCGTGCCAGTCCCCGCGGCTCGTCGCCCCGTCGCCGAAATAGACCAGCGCCACGCTGTCCTTGCCCTGGTACTTCATCGCCATCGCCGCGCCCGCCGCCACCGGCACGCTCGCCGCCATCGCGCTGATAATCGCCACCAGCCCCTTGCTCAGGTCGCCCATGTGCATGTTGCCGTCGCGCCCCCGCGTTAGCCCGTCCACCCGCCCCATGTACTGCGCAAATACGTTCCGCGGATGCACCCCGCGAATGAAGTACAGCGCCAGGTCGCGGTGCGACGGAAACAGCACATCGTCCGGACGCGCCACCAGACCCGATCCCACTGGAATCGCTTCCTGCCCGCGCCCTACATAGACGCCGCCTAATACCTTCCCCTGGCGGTACAACCGCCGTTCAATGCGCTCTTCCACCTCGCGCATGAGGGCCATGTAGTAGAGAAATTTGCGGGAAAGCTCGGCTTCGGCTCCGGTTCCGCGGTCGGGGTGTACGGCTTCAAGCTTGACGGCTGCCATGATGCTACCTGCGCGAGATGCGTTCGGCCTGTTACGGCCCAAACACTCAAGTATAAGCGATTTCCAGTCTTAGAGGATGTCTAGCCTTCGAGAATCACGAACGCCATCCCCTGCTCCGCCGTGTGCGTCAACGACAGGTGGATGCGCTTCACCCCCATCCCCGCCGCTACCTCCGCCGCCACTCCATGCAACCGCAGCGTCGGCCGCCCTCCAGGCAGATTCACTACCTCGAAATCCTGCCACTTCACCCCTTTCCTCCACCCCGTCCCGATCGCCTTCATCCCCGCTTCCTTCGCCGCAAACCGCGCCGCGTAGCGTTCATAGCGGTTCGCTTTCCGCTCCACATAGGCAATCTCCACCCCCGTGTAGATCCGCTGCCGGAACCGGTCCCCATGCCGCTCCATCGCCTCCCGGATCCGCCCCACCTCCGCCAAATCGATCCCCGTTCCCAAAATCATAGCCCCGCCCCCGATGTCGTAATCGTCAACCGTCCGTGCTTCACCCCTTTCGTGCTGATCAGCACCTCCGCCAGCCTCCGCACTGCCTCAGACTTGCCCTTCAATATCAACACCTCCAGACAATGATCGTGGTCCAGATGCACATGCAGCGTCGAAAGGACGTTGTGAAACGCCTCGTGCTGAATCTCCGTCAGCTTCTCCTCCAGCATCCGTACATGATGGTCGTATACCAGCGTCACCGTCCCCACCACCATCGCCTCCGGCTTCTCCGCCTCCTTCGCCACCAGTTCCTCGCGAATCAGATCCCGAAACGCTTCCGACCGGTTCGTATACCCCTTGCCGGCAATCAAATCATCGAACTTTTCCAGAAGATCGGAATCGATCGCGACCCCGATCCGGCTCAGTTGACCCATGCGTCTATCCTACCCCGTTGCATCCTTCCGTCTTGACAGGCAAGCATGTTCCATGCATAATCGAATAGTTATTTAACTAAGTGGTTATGAACACCGGCCCCACCTTGGATACCACCTTCGCCGCTCTCGCCGACCCCACTCGCCGCGCCATCCTCGCCCGCCTCGCCCTTGGCGAGGCTTCCGTCGCCGAACTGGCCCAGCCCTTCGCCATCAGCCAGCCCGCCATCTCCCGTCACCTCAAAGTGCTCGAAAACGCCGGCCTGATTGCCCGCACCCAGGATGCCCAGCGCCGTCCCCGCCGCCTCCAGGCCCAGCCGCTCGCCGAAGCCAGTCAGTGGCTTGACCACTACCGCCAGTTTTGGGAATCCAGTTTTCAACGCCTCGACGGCCTCCTCGACGAAATGAAATCGGCCCGCGCCAAAAAGACCAAATCCACTCCCAGGAGCACCCATGTTCTACCCCGATAGCTTCCGCCTCACCACCCCCACCCCGCGCGAGATCCTCATTGAGCGCGATTTCGACGCCACCCCCTCTCTCGTCTTCGATGCCTTCACCAAACCCGAGCTCGTCCGCCGCTGGCTCCTCGGACCCCCCGGCTGGACCATGCCCGTTTGCGACATCGATCTCAGACCTGGCGGCGCCTACCGCTACGTTTGGACCAAAGAAGGCGTCAAAGACATGGGCATGGGCGGCGTCTTCCGCGAAATCGTCCCTGCCCGCCGCATCGTCGCCACCGAACTGTTCGACGACGCCTGGTATCCCGGCGAAGCCCTCAACACCACGGAATTCATCCCCGACGGCCCGCGCACCAAGGTCCGCATTACCGTCCTCTACCAATCCCAGGAAGCCCGCGACATCGCCAGCCGCTCCGGCATGGAACACGGCATGGCCGCCGGCTTCAACCGACTCGAAGAACTAATCGCCTCCATGTAACGCCACCGCGCGGCTAACTCGAACTCGGCTTCCGCATCCACCCCCGCAGCAGCATCATGTACACCAGCGTCAGCGCCAGCGGATGCATCAGCCCCGCCGTGAAAAAAATCGGCGAGTACGAATAGCGCTGCACGATATACCCCGTCCCCAGATTCGCCAGCATCC
>JAEUQG010000098.1 GCA_016789755.1 Bryobacterales bacterium | reverse complement strand
CCCGGTGAACCCGCTTCCCGTCCCATTCGGCTTCCACATGTCGCCCAGAATCTTTGCCGACGTCGGATCGAAACGGCTTGTCGGAATCATGTTCCCCGCAAATGGCGTGCGCGTCACCGTGTTCCCGTTCGTCTGCGTCGTGAACGGATCGTAGATCGTGCGCAACGCCCCCTGCACGTTCAGCGAGCGCGAAAAATCGCCGCCCCGCTCCAGATCCGTCGGCAGCGTGTTCTGCACCGAACGCGGCTCAATCGTCCGCCATCCTTCGTAGGCCACATAGTTGAACAGCCGGTTCTTCACAATCGGATTGCCGCCCGTCACCCCCCACACGTTCTGCCGTGTCAGGTTCCGTCCGCCCGTAATGCGGTCTGCCAGCGCGTTCAGCTTCGGATTCCGGCCCAGATAATACGCCGTCCCATGCAACTCGTTCGTCCCCGACTTCATCTGCATGCTGATCACGCCGCCCGCCGAATGCCCGAACTCCGCGTCCACCGCGTTCTGCTGCAGGTTCACTTCCTGCACCGCGTCCATCGGTGGCGTGTAGCTCGACTTCTGCGCCGTCATCGATGGCGCGCCGTCCAGAATAATATCGTTCTTCGTGTTCGTGTTCCCGCCGACATCGAATTGATTCGCCGCCCAGTGATGGTACGGGCTCTGCTCGTTCGACGAGCGCACCACCACCGCCGGGTTCAGCGCCACCAGCAGAAACGGATTGCGGTTGATCACAGGCAGCGAATTCGTCATCTTCGTGTCCAGCGTCAACGACATCGTCGTCGTGTTGAATTGCACCGCCACCGGCGACGATTCCACCGTCACCGTCTCCCGCGTTGCGCCCACCTCCAACGTCGCGTTCACCGTCACGTCGCCGCGCGCCTGCACCAGAATGTTGCGCTGCTGGAACTGCTTGAACCCTTGCATCTCCACGGTTACCGTGTAGTTGCCCGGAAGCACGAAATCGAACAGATACGTGCCGCCCTGATTGGTTTGCTGCGTGGCCGCAACCCCGGTGTTGTCGTTTTTCAGTGTCACCGTAGCTCCGGCGATCACCGCCTGGGTGCTGTCGGAAATCAGCCCTTGCACTCGCGCACGCGTGTCTTGCGCGAATAAGGATGCAGTCAAAACGCTGACCAGAAACAGGCTTCTGGCGAGATGCTGAAACATGGATTTCGCCCCTTACGAACTTGGTCCGGCCACCAGCCCCTAAGCCACAGCCGAGTGTTTGATATATTATCACCCCCTCTTCACCGGAACAAACCGCCGCCGCTTCTTCTTTACATTAAGGATTCCTAAGCCTTCTCTCCGCCCCGCACTCCTGGCAAAATAAAACCATGCTCGGAGTCCAGATCTTTGGCGTCAAAAACTCCCAGGCGGCCCGCGCCGCCGAACGCTTCTTCAAGGAACGCCGCATCCCCCTCCAAATCGTCGACCTCAAACAACGCCCCCTCGCCCCCGCCGAAATCCGCCGCTTCGTCGACAAGTTCGGCTGGGACGCCATCCTCGACCGCGAAGGAAGATCCTTCTCCGATGCTGGCCTCAAATACCTCAAACTGTCCGAAACCGATTTCCTCGCCCGCATCGAAAAAGACCCCCTCCTCCTCCACCTCCCCCTCGTCCGCGCCGGAAAACTCCTCGCCGCCGGCAAAGACGAAACCGCCTGGAAAGCCATGGCCGAAGAACTCTCCCGTAAATAATTTTTCCATTTAAGAACAAATAAAGAAACAAAAATAACAAAAAGGTGGTAACCTGAAAAGGAATAAAGGAGACCCCCATGCTCTCCCAGGCCCAGCTCGACGCCAACCGCGCCAACGCCCGCCTCTCCACCGGCCCTCTCAGCCAGGAAGGAAAATCCACTGTGTCCCACAACGCCCTCAAACACGGACTTTCCGCTAAATACGTTCCGCTTTCGGACTCCGAGCGCCCTCAATTCGAAGCACTTGAGACCAGCCTCCGTAACGAAATCCAACCCGCCGGAGCCCTCCAGGAATCCGCCTTCCAGGACCTCGTCGCCGCCGCCTGGAAACGCTCCGTCGTCAACCGCCTCCTCGCCGAAGCCTCCTCCTCCACCGCATCCCTCTTCGACGATGATCCCTCAGACCGCGTCCGCAAGCTCCTCCGCCACAAAGCCGATCAGGACCGCGCCTTCCTCCGCGCCCTCCGCCTCCTCAAGGAACTCCAGACCAACCGCCAGCTCCTCGCCGAAGCCGCCCCCGCCTCCACCCCCGGCCTCGTCGACTACGCCAAAGTTACAAAACAAACCCAATCCCAGACCCGCTTCATACTCGAAATGAAAGCGAAACTCGGCCTCGATCCCGACCCATCCCTCGACGATTTCGCCGATTTCCAGCAGCAATTACAAAAAGACGCCGCCTGACGGAGTTCGCTTCACCACCCGAAGCTCACCCCCAGCCGGAACGTCCGCCCCTCGTTCAGCGTGTTCGTGATGAACCCGAACTCCGGTGTCCCCCATACCGCCCCGGGCTCGGCAAACTGCGGCCGGTTCAGGACATTGATCGACTCCGCCCGCACCGTCACCCGAGCCTCGTTCCTCACCTTCCACGTCCGCGCCACCGCCGCATTCACGTTCGCAATCGACCCCTTCCGGAACGTGTTCGCCCCCAGGTTCCCCGTCTCCGCGTCCGGCGCGATCCGCGTAAACGCCCCCGCCGGCAGCCGCTGCCGCGACGTGTCCGGATCCCCGATCGTCCGCCCCAACACCCCCACATCCACCAGATTCGGCCGGTCGTTCCCGTTCCCGTCCACATTCCCGAACCCCGGCCCATCGAGCGTCGTCACCATGAACGGAGTCCCCGTCTTCAACAACGCCACCCCCGATACATTCACCTTCCACAGCTCGTAACTCCCCCGCGCCAGAAACGCATGCGGCTGATGAAACAGGCTCACCGCCTTCCGGTCCCGGTGCGTCTCATACTCCGATTGGCTCCGCGACTGCCGCGTATCCGCGTCGTACCCCGTGTTCGCATAGTCCGCCCCCAGATCCATCGCCTTGCTGAACCAATACGCCGCGTCCAGCGTCAGCCCCTTCCACCGCGGCGCCACCACCGATAGGCGCCCCGCATCCGAATACCCCCGCGACCCGTTCAGCACCCACCGTATCTCCGCCAACCCCGGCGCCGGTCTCCGCTGATTGATCGTCGCCGTCGTCGTCGCAATCCCCGCCACCGGGTGCGCCCGGTTCAGGTACCACATCACCAGCAGCTTGTGCATGCGGCTCCCCACATACCCCAACTGCACCCGCCACTTGCTCGAAAACCGCGGCTCCCAACTGAAGTTGTATTGATAGGCATAGGGCGACGCCATCTCCGGATCCAGTAAATACAGGTTGCCCAGCACATCCGGCCGCGCCCCCGTCGTCGTCAGCGCCCGCACCGGATCCAGCAGATCCGCCGCCGGAATCGCATACTTCACGCTCCCCGGAGGCGAGAATCGCCCCTGCGAATACGATGCCGGAATGATCTCTCCATACTGCACCGTCCCCGCCGTCCGCAGCACGCCCCATGCCCCCGGCAGCGCATACGCCAGCCCCAACGACGGCGACACGTTGTTGCAGTCGCAATCGTAGGCCACCTTGTCCCGCCGGTTCACTTCCAACGGCGTCGGCATCCATTCCCACCGCAGCCCCATCTGCACCTGCAACCGCGCCGTCGCCTTCCACCGGTCCCCCACGTACACCGCCGGCATCCGCTGCCGCATCCCTCGATACACATCGCCTACCGAGATGATGTACTGCGTCGGAGTCCCCCGTCTCAGATTCTCAATCCCCGTCCGCCCATAGTCGTTGCTGAACGAGAAGAACCCCCGGTGCGTATCCGTCTCGATCCCGTTGAACTGCCGCCGCCCCACCGACGCCCCCACCACCCATTGATGCACTCCCCTCGTCTGCGTCATCTCCCCGCCATAGCGGAACACGTTCTGCGCCCGGTCGATCGGAATGTTCCCCGTCGGCCCCAGCGTCGTCAGCCCCGCCGTCGACACCATCGGTCCCACCGCCCCTTCATCAGGCGCCAGCAACGAGCCCACCCTGTCGAACCCCGCCGTCACCGACATCGCCGTCGCCGCGCTCCACTGCCGCAGCCACGTCACCCGCGCCCGGTGCGACTTCGTCCTCGTATCCGGATTCTGCCCCGCCACCAACTGGAACGCCTCGACGCTCTGCCCGATGAACTGATAGTGCAGCAACACCCGATCCCGCTTCGTGACATCCTGCTCCAACCGCACCCCGCCCTCGGCATTGTCGATCACCTGCCGCGCGTTCGCATTCAGCGCCCGCGAGTACACATCGCCCCGGTTCGGCAGCGGATAGGCCGCCAGGAACCGCGCAATCAGAGCCCGTTCCGCCGGGTTCGTGGTCAGTGGCGTGCGCTCCTCTTCAAGCGGCACCAGCACGTTCCCATTCACATTCCCCCGCAGCCGGTCCTGCCCGCCGTTCAGCGACACATACCCGCCCTTCCACGGACGCCACCCCGTCTGAAACCCGTAGCGATGCTCCACCGCCGGACGCACCGGACCCACCTGAAAGAACGACCGCGCGCTGAACACGCTGTTCAGATGGTTGTAGAACAGGTTCCCGTGCCACCCCGCCTTCGCCGTCCGCCCCAGCGCCAGCACCGCCGAAGGAGCATTCCCGAACTCGCTGCTGAAGTACGTCCGCCCCGGCTGAAACTCCTCCACGATCGTGGCGTTCGCCCCCAATCGGATATTCAGCTCCTTTAAGGCATTGTTGTCGATCAGGTTGAACTGCACGTTCTCATTGCGCCGGCTCTCCCCGGCCCCTGTATCCGCCTTGCCCAGCAGATTCAACTCCACCCGCTTGCGCGAGTCCCCTTCCGCCGGAGCTTGCCCGAACAGCGATCCACAGAACATCAGCAGCAAAAACATGAATCCCCATCATACCGGGGTGCTGTGTTGTAATCACTTCAATCGCCATGACCGCCGCTCATCTCCTGCTCACTCTGCTCCCCCTCGCCACTCCGCAGACCCCCGATATCCGTCCCACCTACGATAAGCTTTGCGCCGGCTGCCACGGCCTCGATGCCCGCGGCACCCAACAGGGCCCCGGCCTATCCGGCAACTTCCGCCTCCGCCGCCGCTCCAATCAACAGCTCCGCAACATCATCGTCAAAGGAGTCCCCTCCGCGGGCATGCCCCCTTTCAATCTCCCCGATGCCCAACTCGATGCCCTCGTCGCCCTCGTTGTCTCGCTCAATACCACCGCCGCCGGCGTCCCTATCCCCGGCGACAAAGCCGCGGGACAGGCCTTCTTCCGCAACCAGGGCAAGTGCACCGCCTGCCACATGGCCCAAGGCACGGGCTCACCCATCGGACCCGATCTCTCGAACGTCGCCCGCGAACTCACTGTCGACCAGCTCCGCGACGCCCTCCTCACCCCAAGCTCTTCCATTGCCAATGGCTACACGCTCGCCACTGTCCACCTCCGCAACGGCGCTCCCATAAAAGGCTTCCTCCGCAATCGCACCCGCTTTGACATCGCCGTACAGGACCTCACCGGCCGCCTCCACCCGCTCTCCCTCGATCAGGTCGCAAAGATCGACGAAGCGAAAGCCTCCCACATGCCCGCCCTCAAGGCCGCGCCAGCCGATCTGCAAAACCTCCTCGCCTACCTCGGCAGCCTCACCGGAATAAAGCCCGAAACCTCCGCCATCCCGCAGCCACCCAGCCCGGACGGCATCACCTTCGAGCAGCTCCTCAACCCCAGCCCCAACGACTGGCTCACCTATAACGGCCACCTCAGCGCCAACCGCTACAGCAAGCTCGACCAGATCAACCGCGCCAACGTCGGCAAGCTCGCCATGAAGTGGAGCTTCACCATTCCCCTCTGGCAGCAGTTCCTTCCCGACACCCCCTACTTCCGCGAGAACATGCGCTACTTCGGCCTCGAAACGGTACCGATCGTTGCCGCAGGCATCATGTACATCACCGGACCCAACCAGATCTACGCCCTCGATCCCAGGACCGGCACCCAGATCTGGCAATACTCGCGCCCGCGCACCCCCGGCCTTGTCTCCGATCCTTCGCTCGGCACCAACCGCGGCGTCGCCATCCTCGGGGACAACATCTTCTTCGTCACCGACGACGCCCGCCTCCTCGCTCTCAATCGCACCACCGGACGCCTCGTCTGGGAAGCCGTCATGCCGCATGAGCCGCAGAAGTACGGAGGCACCGTCGCCCCCCTCATCGTCAAGGACCTCGTCATCGCCGGAGTCGCCGGCGGCGATTGGGGCATCCGCGGCTTCATCGCAGCCTACAAAGCCACCACCGGCGAGCGTGTCTGGAAGACCTGGACCGTCCCCACCGACGGCGAGCCCGGCATCGAAACCTGGCAAGGCACGGCCTACAAACTCGGTGGCGGCTCCACTTGGCTCACGGGTTCCTACGATGCCTCCACCGGCACCCTCTTCTGGGCCACAGGCAATCCCTATCCCAACTCCGATGACAGCCAGCGCGGCGGCGACAACCTCTACACCGATTCCGTCCTCGCTCTCAATCCCGCCGACGGCAAGATGAAGTGGTATTACCAGTTCACCCCCCACGACACCCACGATTGGGATGCCACCGAACCCAACGTGCTGGTCGACACCATCTACAAAGGCGAGCCCCGCAAGCTGCTGCTTCATGCCGACCGCAACGGCTTCTTCTACGTCTTCGACCGCACCAACGGGAAGCTGCTGCTCGCAAAATCCTTCATGCACCGCGTCACCTGGGCCAGCGGCATCGGCGCCGATGGCCGCCCCATCAAGCTGCCGCCATCCGACCTCGCCTGTCCCGATCACGCCACCAACTGGAACGGCACAGCATTCAGCCCAACCACGAAGCTCTACTACGTGATGGCCACCGAAAGCTGCACCGTGCGCCTCCGCCCGGGAAGCTGGAAGAACCCGCTCCCTCCCGTGCCTCCCGGCCGCAAGTATCTCCGCGCCCTGAACATCGAAACCGGAGAGATCGCCTGGGAAGTAGCGCAGACCGGACCCATCGACGGCAAGCGAGTAGCGGGCATCCTCGGCACCGCCGGCGGCCTGCTCTTCTACGGCGACCCCAGCGGCTACTTCCTCGCCGCCGACGAGCGCGACGGCAAAACCCTCTGGCGCGTCCCGTTGAACGCCACCATCAAAACATCGCCGATGACCTACTCCATCGACGGGCAGCAATACGTCACGCTCGCCGCCGGTTCCAGCATCCTCACCTTTGCCCTGCCGCGCTGACCGTTGCAGCACCACCCGATCAAAGCTTCTTCGGCCACTTTTGGCGGCCATGAAACACGGCAACCAGTTCCAGCCGGTCATCTCGAATGCGATAAGGGATGATGTAGGGCGTGTCCGGAATCACGAGTTCGCGCGTACCCACCACACGGCCCGGCCGGCCCATCTCGGTTTGGGTTTGAAGGAGATCAATGGCATCCAGGATGCGCTTTGCCGCCAGCGCCGCACTCTGCTCGGAATCTTTGGCAATGTACTCGCGCAACGCAACCAAGTGCCGGACCGCCCTTCGGGACCAGACGACCTTCATCGTGGAGCTTTCGTCTCGCCGCGTTTACCCCAGGATTTCAGCCAGTTCGAGACCTTCTCGTGCGAAACGCGCATTCCCGAGTCGAGTTCGGCCACACCCGCGTGAATTTCCCCCAACTGCCACTCCTCGGATTCAACATAGGCGGCGATTGCTTCAGCGGCGAGGAACGACTTTGACCGGCGCGCCCGCTTGGAAAGGGTGTCCAGGCGTCTCTTGGTCTCGGAATCAATGCGAATAGAGAGGGTCTCTGTCATATGGTGTGCTCGCCTGTATACATCCTCGCACACCGGACACCGCCGGGGTCGAGTCGCCGCGCCCATCGGCCAGCATCACCCCAAGGGTGCGGCTCCTTCATCGACGGGCAGCAATACGTCACGCTCGCCGCCGGTTCCAGCATCCTCACCTTCGCCCTGCCGCGCTGAAGATTCCCGGACGACCCGGACGACTGTTGGCGCCCTTAATAGCGCTGATTTGATATCCTGTCCTGACCCCATGTCTACGCTGAAACTCCTCACCGGGACACTTGCGCTTGTCGTTCTCAGCAGCGCCGCCCTCCACGGCCAAACCACCTTTTTCAATTCCAACGCCATCAGCATCCCCGCCGGGGGTACGGCTCCCATCACGCCCAACCTCTACCCATCGAACGTCAGCGTATCCGGCATGACCGGCACGGTGTCGAAGGTAGTGGTGCGGCTCCAGAACATGAGCGTGAACTCGCCGGACCTGGACATGATGCTTGTCGCGCCGGACGGCAAGAAGCTGGTCTTCCTTTCCGATTCCGGCAATGGCGCCCTGGTTAGCAACGTGTCGCTCACCATCGACGACGCGGCGGCCAATCAGGCCCCGGCGCCCGGGCTCGGCGCATGGACCAACGGGGCCACCTTCCGTCCCGCCAATCACTCTACCGGCGACACGTTCGCCTCTCCCGCCCCGGCCTTCAACGCGGCCACCGAATCGGCCAACGGCAGCGGCAATGCGTCCGCGACAGGCACGCTGGCATTGTTCAACGGAATCAATCCCAACGGCACATGGTCGCTCTACGTAGTGGACGACGTCCCCGACGCGGGGGCAACCTCGATCGCCGGCGGCTGGTCGCTCACCATCACCACTGCCGCGAGTGCGGCCACGGCCACGTCGCTCACCTCCTCGGTGAACCCCAGCCTCCCCCTCGGCTCTACGACAATCACGGCAACCGTAACCAGCGCGGGCAATCCGGTTACCGTGGGCAGCGTGTCGTTCCTAATCGACAACAGCGCGTTGGCGACTGTCGCCCTGAACGCATCCGGACAAGCGTCGGTTAACACAGCCTTCAACCTGGAGGGCCTGTTCAACGTCAGCGCCAATTACACGGGGGCAACCGGCTTTGGACCCAGTTCCGGCTTCCTTCAGCAGGAAGTGAATAACGCAACCTTGGTATCGGGGAACACTTTCTGCAATCCGGGCGCGATCCTCCTGACGTCCACTGCGATCCCTTATCCGCAGAGGATCTTTGTTTCCGGATTGAGCGGCACCATCACCGGCCTGAAAGTGCAGCTCAAAGGGATCAGCCACTTTTCTCCCGTGAGTATCGACGCCTTGCTGGCCGCTCCCAACGGAAACAAGATGATCGTACTATCCGACACCGGGGCCACCGGAGACATCGTTCTTGACGACGCGGCTGCGAACCAACTGACGGCGTCCACGGTGAATGGCGGTACGTTCCGTCCGACAGACCTCTCCGGCAGCGGAAGCGAAACCTTCCCCGCCCCAGCGCCATCCGGTCCCTACAATTCCCCCGCGCCCACCGGGACCGCGACGCTCGCTTCCACATTCGGCGGCATCAACCCCAACGGTACCTGGACGCTCTTTGCTGTGAACGATGAGATTTCCGCCGGATCGATCACCAGAGGCTACTGCCTGGAGTTCACCACCACGGCCGATGTACCTACCACGACCACCGTAACGGCATCGGCGAATCCGGCTACGAAGGGGCAGAACGTAACGTTCACGGCCACCGTGCTCCGGGCCGGCAACAACCAGCCGGCGACCTCCGGCACCGTCATCTTCAAGCGAGGCGCAACCAGCCTCGCCAGCGTGGGATTGAATAGTAGCGGGCAGGCGTCCACATCCGTGCCCGCGCAGACGGACGGGAGCCTCACCGTCACCGCTGAATACCTCGGCGTTCCCGGCGCGTTCAACGTGAGCAACGGCTCATTGTCGATCCAGGTCGACACGCCGACCACGGTGAACGGCAACACCTTCTGCAATCCCGGCTCCATCACGAACAACAACGGGTCGGGACTTCCGCCGGAGTACCCCTCGCGGATCCTGGTCAGCAGCCTGCCCGGCGTCATCACCAATGTCACTGCCACATTGAATGGGATCCTCCAGGCGTTCCCCGCCGACTTCGACATCATGCTGGTGGGTCCGAACGCCAATCAGAACTTCGTGCTGCTCTCCGACGCCGGAAGCGGCTTGCAGAGTGGCACAAACCTGACGCTGTCGGATGCGGCGGAGAATGCCGTCTCCGGATCGCTCAGCGGCACCTTCCGGCCCACCGCCAATGGGACGCTTCCCGATGCCACCGATTCCTTCGCTTCGCCGGCGCCGGCGAGCAACGTGGTGCATGCGGCTCCCAGCGGAACGGCCACCTTCGCCAGCGTCTTCGGAAATACGGCTCCGAACGGCTACTGGTCGCTCTTCGCTACCGACGATACCTCCGGCACCACATGGCTGATCGGCAGTTGGTGCCTGACCTTCGAAACCACCCGGCCCGATCTCACCATCAGCAAGACCCACAGCGGCAACTTCACGCAAGGACAGAACGGCGCGCAGTACTCCATCACGGTCACCAACAACGGCGTGGCGAACACCGGAGGCACGGTCACCGTCACCGATACCTTGCCCGCCGGCTTGACGGCCTCGTCGATGTCGGGCCAAGGCTGGTCCTGCACGCTTGGCACTCTGACCTGCACGCGGTCCAATGTGCTGGCGCCCGGCAATTCCTATCCCGTCATCACTCTTACCGTGAACGTGTCGGCCAATGCCGCGGCGAGCGTGATCAACACGGCCACCGTGTCCGGAGGCGGCGACAACACGACATCGAACAACACGGCCCCGGATACGACAACCATCATCCAGATCGCAGACCTCACCATCGGCAAGACACACAGCGGCAACTTCACCCAAGGCCAGAACGGCGCGCAGTACACGCTCACTGTGACCAACAGCGGCGCAGGAGCCACCACCGGTACGGTCACCGTGGTAGATGCTCTACCTTCCGCCTTCACCGCCGTCTCGATAGGCGGGAACGGATGGACCTGCACCCTGGCGAACCTCACCTGCACCCGCGCCGATGCCCTTGCACCCGCCGCGTCCTATCCGCCCATCGCACTCACCGTGAACGTGTCCCAATCGGCCACCGGCGCCGTCGTGAACGTCGCCGCCGTCAGCGGCGGAGGGGAGCTCAACACGTTGAACAACGCCGTAACGGATGTCGCCATCATCGAGACGGCCATCCTTCCCGTAACCATCAGTTCCAATCCTCCGGGCCTGTTGATCCAGGTGGACGGGCAGACCGTGCAGAGCCCGGTGAACCGTAATTGGGCGGTGGGCAGCGCGCACACGATTGCGGGCGTGATGTTGCAGGGCGGCAATCCGGGCACGCGCTACGTTGCTTCCGCGCAGAACGTGACGATGTCGTTCGCCATCCCGGCGCTGACGGTGAACTACACCGTGCAACACCTGCTGACGGTCTCGGTGAGGCCGTTAGGCGAAGGGGCGGTGAATCTGAATCCCGTGTCGCCCGACGGTTTCTATGACGCCGGGACGAACGTGCAGGTTCAGGCCGTGCCGGGTGGCCCTTCCACCTTCTCACGCTTCAGCGGAGATCTGGACACCACGTCAAACCCGGCGCCTTTGGCCATGGCCGGACCGCGCTCGGTGTTTGTCGAATTCCTCCGCCCCGCGGAGTGCGCGTTCCAGTTGTCGAAGTACGCCGCCTCCGTGATGCCGGGCGGTGACATTGGGCGGGTGGACGTGATGACCTCGGCGGGTTGCGCGTGGACGGCGACGGCGTCGGTGCCGTGGATCACCTTGGTGGCGGGAACGGGGAACGGTGCCGGAGTCGCGCGCTTCCAGGTCGGCGAGAACACTTCTCCCAACGCCCGTACGGGAAGCATTCAGGCCGGCGGGGCGACGTTGACGATTCACCAATCGGGCGCCGGATGCACGTTCACGCTGGCCCCTGCTTCGCAGACGGCGCCGGCGGTCGAATCGCAACAGAGCACCCAGGTGACAGCGCCTCCCGGGTGTCAGTGGACGGCCACCGGCGCTCCGTCATGGCTGACGGTCGGCGGCGCGCTGCGGACCGGGCCGCAGACGTTACCCTACACTGTGCGCGACAACTTCGATCTGCTGCCGCGCATCGGCGCCATCAGCGCCGGCGGCCAGATCCTTCCTGTGTTGCAGAAGACCCGGCAGTTGCAGCAGATCTTCCCGGATGTGCCTGCCACCCACCTGTTTGCCGATTACATCGCACTGGCGGCCGCCCGGCTTGGGACACAGGGATGCGGTAACGGGCAGTTCTGTCCCGATGTGCCGCTGACGCGGGCGGAGATGGCCGAGTTCCTGATCAAGGGTCTGTATCCCAGCGGGAACTTCGCTTTCCCGGCGACGCCGTACTTCACCGACGTGACGAACTTCCACCCGCAGTTCCGCTACATCCAGAAACTGCGGGAGCTGGGGATCACCAGCGGGTGCACGGCGACGACGTTCTGCCCGGCGGCGGAAACCAATCGCGGCCAAATGGCGGTGTTCCTCATCCGCGCGCGGCTGGGGTTGGCCGGCAATCAGACGTTCCCCGTGACCTTGGCCCCCTACTTCGAGGATGTGCCGGCGGCGCACCTGTTCTTCCCTTCGATCCAGAAGCTGCGCGAACTGGGCATCACCACGGGGTGCAGCGCCACCCATTACTGCCCCGATTCGCCGGTGACCAAGGGACAGATGTCGGTGTTCACGGTGCGCGCTTTGCTCACGCCTTAGACTTAACGGCCGAAGTACCCGCTGACCTCCACCACCACGTGCGTGCGGCGGTATGCGAACACGTCGATGGAGCCATTGGGACCCGCCGGAACGATTGCCGCGCTGGTCACAATCTGCCCCTGAAAGGCATTGATCACCGACGCATTGGGACGGGATTGACCGGTGGGATAGATGGTCAGAAACGGCATCGGGCTGCCCCCGGGCAGCACCGTCGTATTCAGCGCGAAGGCCCTGGCATTGGACGGCAATCCGCTGCACCGCGTTTGCCCAGGCAACACGATGCTGCGTGTGGATTCGTTCTCATAGATGGGCGGTCCGTACGCCCCGTTGAAGGTGGCGTTGCTCGAATCGGAGATACGGCACTGCGGCGCGGTGAAGAAGTACAGGCCGTTCACGCCGTCGTCCGGAGCGAAGTAGCCGTTGATGTCCAGGATCAGGTCCGATTGGTTGAAGGCATGCACGTCGATGCTGCCGTTGGCGCTGGCCGGGACAATGACGCTGTTGGCGAGAATGCGCCCGGACGGCGAGTTGATGCTCGACACGTTGGGCATGCCCTGGCCCGACGGCCAGGTGGTGATGAACTGCAAGGGCTGCGAGTTGGGATCGACGGTGATGGTGATGGAGTAGGCCGAGGCCCCTTCCGGGATGTTGCAGAACGGTGTGGCCGGGAAACGATAGCTCCGCGTCTCGCGCGCCGCCAGTGCCGGCGGGCCGAACGGCGTCCCTGCCTGGCGGTACAGCGCGCGTGTATCCACCACGCGGCAAGGCGTAAGCGGATAGAACACCAGGTTGGAAAGCGCCGCATTGTCGGTGAAGTAACCCGCAATGTCGATGATCATGTCGGTCGCCTGCGAGGCGAAGACGCTGATGCCTCCATTGGCTCCGGCCGCCACAATCGCCGAGTTGGCCACGATCTGCGCGTCGGGCGAGCGCACGGTCCAGTATTCGGGCCGCGCTTCCCCCGCCGGCCACACCGTGAGGTAATCGACGCCGCTGCCGCGCGGGATCACCGTCACGTTCAACACGTAGGCCTTGGCTGCCGCCGGCACGTTGCACACGGTGGATTGCGGCAGGTTCATGGTGCGCGTTTCGGCCGCGTTGAAGAACGGCGGCCCGAAGGATCCTGTGCGCCCCTGATAGTTGTACTCCTGGCGCGTCTCCAGCACGCGGCAAGGCTCCAACGGCACGAACCGCAGTCCGCTGGTGTTGGGCGCCGGAGGCGTGATGCCCGCCTGTGTCACGGTAAGGAACAGACCGGCGATGGTGAGGGTGGCCGTCCGCCCGCTGGCAGCGGTGTTGGCCAGCACGTTGAAGGCAACCGTGCCCGATCCTGTTCCCCCTTGCGCTCCCGCGGTGACCACCACGAAGGAAGAAGAGTTCAGCACGCTCCAATTGCAGCTCGATCCGGCCGTGTTGTTGACCTGTACGGAGAAGCCGTTACCGCCCGTGGCGGGCACGCTGATGTTCGGCTGGCTGAGCGTGAACGCGCAATTGCCCGTGGTGGCGCCGGCCTGATTGACGGTCACCGTCTGCCCGGCGATCGTCAATTGCGCCGAGCGGGCTGTCGTGCTGGTGTTCGCCGGAACACTGAAGGTGACCGTGCCGTTGCCCGTCCCTCCGCCGCTGCCCGAGTTCACCGTCACGAACGGCGAAGGATTGGTGACGGTCCAGGAGCATCCGGTGGTTGTGGCGACGTTCACCGTCAGGCCCGTGGCGCCTCCCGATGCCACGTTATGGGTGAGCGGAGAAACCGCATACACGCACGGCTGCACCGTGGATGGCTGCGTCAGTTGGACCGCCTGTCCCGCCACGAACATCGTGTCGATCCGCGTGCTGCCGGTGTTGTTTGCGGCCACGTTGAATTGGACCTTGCCCGAGGAATAGAGGCTCGCCGGCGAGGTCACCGTGACATGCGGCGGGATGTTGGTGACGCTCCATCCGCAGGTGTTCAGCCCGCCGGTTTGCGTGACGTTGATCTCAAGCCCGGTGGACCCGTTCGCCGAGGCTTGCGTACTCAATGGAGACACGGTGTAGGTGCAAGCCGCCGAGTACTGATAGACCCCAAGATCGATTCCAGCGACGTTGATCGACGTAGTCCGGTAGATGCTGGTGGATTGCTTTGGGCCGATGTTCAGCGAAACCCAACCCGGCCCCGGGCCGGTGCTTCTTCCCGCTATGCTTACGAACGCCGCGCCGGTGGCATCCCAGGAGCAGTTCGTTCCCGCCAGATTGTGGACATTCACTCGGATATCGGCGCCCCCCGCATCCGGAACAAAGAGGAACGGGTGCGAGAGCGCGAAGACACAGCCGCTGGCGCCCGCCTGGTGAATGGTGAGGGGCGTTCCGGCGACCTGCATCGTTGCCGTGCGGCTGCCGGGAGAGGAGTTCGCCTCCACCACAAAACCCAACGATCCCGATCCGGCCAGGTTTGTGTATGGTGTTTCGAACCGCACGAACGAGGGGATGTTCTCCACGCTCCAAACGCAGGCGGAACCCGTGTTGTTCGTCACCGTGACGAAGGTGCGGGTCTGCGAAGCCCCGGCGTTCACGCTACTGGGAGAGAATGTGACGTTGCAGTTGGACGCCCCGGCCTGATTGACGATCAACGTGGCGTTGCCGATGGTGAGCGTTGCGGTTCTCGACTGCTGTCCCGTGTTCGGAGCGACGGCAATCTGGAACGATCCGCTGCCCGTGCCGCTGCCTCCGTTGACCGTCACGAAGTTGGAAGGATTCTGAACGCTCCAGGCGCAACTGCCGCTGGACGCCGTCACATCGACGATCGCTGTCGCGCCCGAAGCCGGCGCGTTGTACGGGTTGTTGGAAAGAGTAAAGGAACAGCCTGCTCCCAATTGCGCCGTGAGATTCACGCTGAGCGGCTGTGGCTGGAATCCATCGAGGATCAAGGTGACCCCAACCGTAACGTTGCGTGGCGAAGCGGAAGGATTGGGCGTCGCGCTGACGGGAATGGAGGTTCCCCCCACTCCGCTGGAGACGCCGGTGAACGAGAGGAAACTGCCCTGCGGCAGCGTCAGCGAGTAGGTGCAAGGAGAGTTCGGCAGTTGAATCGCGCCGGCGCCGCCTTGCGCTGGGATGGGCGTCATCGAGATGGCCGTGTCGCATGCCGCCGTCTGGCTTACCTGCACCGTCTGGCCGGCAATGGTGGCTGTGCCCGATCGGGGAACTGCGGGAAACGTAAGGCGGCTCGGATCGAGTTCCACGGTGGCCGGGCTATGCCGTTTTCCAAGGGCCGGCAGCGCAATCCAGTCCGGCACCTGGCCGATCTGGAAGACGCAACTGGACAACGAACTGGAGTTGACGGAGACAGCCTTCGGCAGCCCATAGGCATCGAACACCAGCGAGTTGGGAGCGACGCTGAAGTTGCAGGTCGTCGATTCGCTCTGCAGGTAAAGAATGGCGGAGTCAATATCCACTGTGCTTCCTGAGTTGAGCGACAGGCGGAGCCGCGTGGACGTAGCCGTGGCAGGGAGGCCGATCGCTTGCACTTCCATAACATTAGTCAGATCCATCAGCGTGCTGTAGTCGCCCCAATCCAGCCGCAGCTTGCTTTGCGTGTTGACGTAGCTCGCCCGTAGGAAGAGGCGGTAAATCCTCCCTGGTGTGGTGGGAACATCCTGGAAGATGAAGACCGAGTTGCTGGTGAATCGCAGCCGGTGCCGCCCGTCGGCGTCGCTGGCGGGACTGGCGGCAACCGAGGTAAGTCCGGCCGTGCTCCCCTCGACGCTCCATCCAACCGGGGTGATGTTGGCCGTGGTGGCGGCCACGTTCGGAAGCTCGAAACCGGAGTTGCGCAACAGCTCCTGGCTGAGCATTTGCACGTAGAAGGTGGAATCGGCCGGGGCGCCGCCGAGATCGAAGCATCGGATGTTGGCGATATGATCGGTGTCGTTACCCCCGACACTGTTGGCCGAACAGAAGCGCGCCGCGGTCTCGGCAGTGACCAGCACCATGTTGCGCCGGTTGGCGTTGGTGGTGAGTCCGGGAAACTGCACCGTGTAGACACCGGTGGCGAGCTTGGAAATCGACGGCGATTGGCCGGCGGAGTTGTATGTGTAGCTGCTATTGAACGAATCGGCGGCGCCGCTCTTGAAACCGAATCCCATGGCCCGTGGAAACTCGCCGCCGGAGACGGCGGCCACGGTGAACTGCGAATCCACGGGTGTTCCGTCATGAGTGGTGCAACGCACGTTGCTGAGATCCTGGACGCGGCAGAGATTGCTGTTGTTGCCGAAACTGGAGGCCAGGAACGTGCCTCCGCTGGTGTCTCTGCCTGTGAAGGTCACAGTGTAGATGCCGGTGTTGACTCGCGTGATGTTGATGCTTTGACCGGCGTTCCAGGAATACGGCGCGGCGGGCGCATAGCTTCCCGTGGTGGGTTGATGCGCCAGGGCGAACACGATGCGCTTCTCGTTATTGGCGGGAATCATCGCCAGGCGGAAGTCGGCATTGACCAGCGTGCCGCCGGCGTTGCGGCACTGCACGCTTGCCGCGGGAATGCCCCAACCGGAGACATGGCAGGAAACGCCCTCATCGCGGGAGACCGCGTGGACGTACCCGTTGCTGCCGTCTCCGGCCTCGGCGGTTGCGCCGGTGAAAAGGATTGTGTAGTTTCCGGTGGAAGTATTGATGACTTGCGTTGCTCCCAGCGGATTGAAGGAGCTGGCCTCGCTTAGGGCTCCGGCCGATACAGTGGCCCAGAGAATCTCTTGAGATGCATGGGCGCTGGGTGTGAGAAGAATTGCACCCATCGCGATAGTGAATCGAAGCATTGCCGGAACGTTCCCCCCAGAGTGTCCGTGGCGGAAAAACGGGGCGAATTCTCCGGAGAATCGACGCACTGGGGCTGTGGGGTGGATTCAGCGGATGCAGAAGGCTTGGAAGGGGATGGCGGTGAGGGTGGGATTCGAACCCACGGAACCCGTAAAGGTTCAACGGTTTTCGAGACCGCCCGATTCAACCACTCTCGCACCTCACCGGCTTATCGGACAGTGGCTTTCTTCAGTATATCCCATCGGCCCGCTAACACGCCAAATCTTCCCGCGTCAGCTTCATTCCGTTCAACCGCCCCAGCATCGTCAGATTGATCCGGTCCGCGATGAAAAACTCGTTCGCCATCTGCTGGAGTTGCTCCGTCCGCACCCCTTCAATGTCCCGCAGAATGTCGTCCATCGTCGAAAACCGGCGGAAGTAAATGTACTGCCGCGCCAGATGCGACATGCGGTTCACCGTCGATTCCAACCCCAGCATGAACGAACCCTTCAGATTGTCCTTGGCCCGCTTCAACTCTTCATCGCTGACCGGAGACTCCTTCAACGACCGGAATTCCTTCAGCACCAGATCCACCACTTCCCTCGCCCCCTCCACCGATGTGCCGGCAAAGACCGACAAACAGCCGGAATCGCGGTAGAGGAACTGCTCCGAACCCACCGTATAAGCCAGCCCGCGCTTCTCGCGGATGTTCTGGAACAGACGGCTGCTCATGCCCGCTCCTAGTACAGTGTTCAGAATGTACGCGGCGAAGCGGTCCGGATGAGGCAGCGCATGACACGGCACGCCCATGCACAAATGCACCTGCTCGAGCGAACGCTTCGTCTTCAGCGTCAACGCCGCGTGAGGCACCGGCGCCTCCACCGGCGCACTCCCATCCCTCGGCGCCAGCTTTCCGAAGCGCGTCTCGGACAACTCCAGCAACTGGGCGTGCGTCAGATTCCCCGCCGCGGTGATCACGATCCGCGACGGCACGTACATGTTCGAATAGTACTGCCGCAAGTTGTCCACGTTGAACGACCGGATGCTCTTTTTGCTGCCGAGAATGGGCCGCCCCAGGGCATGGTTGCGCCACATGCTGGAAGAAAACAGGTCATGGACCATGTACTCCGGGTTGTCCACTTCCATCTTCAACTCTTCCAGGATGACGCCCTTTTCCTTCTCCACGTCGTCGGCGCGGAACAGCGGATTCAGCACCAGGTCGCTGAGGATATCGAAGCCGAGCGGCAAGTGCTCATCGAGGGTCTTGGCATTGAAGCAGACCAGTTCCTTCGATGTGAACGCATCCAGATGCCCGCCGATGGAATCGACCTGGCGGGCGATGTCCTCCGCCGAACGGTTCTCCGTGCCCTTGAACAACATGTGTTCGATGAAATGCGAGATGCCGTTCTGGGGAAGCCCTTCGTTGCGCGAGCCCGCGTTAACCCATACACCTACCGCCACGGAGCGAACATGCGGCATCTGTTCGCTGATCACGGTGACACCGTTTGGCAGGGTGGTGAGTAGGATACCCTCCGTCGTGTGAGAAATGGCCATTCTTAGATGTATTGTATCGCGGCGGCGCGCCTCGCCCCGTTACACTGAAAACAGTATGCCTTCGAGTCTGATCGGAATGGACCGTGAGGAGATCGCGCGGTTACTCGCATCGCTTTCCGCGGCCGATGTTCCGCCGTTCCGCGCAAGCCAGGTGTACCAGGCGATCTACCGGCAGCGGGTCGAATCGCCGGACCGTATCCTCACGCTTCCGCGCGAACTGCGGGCGAAGCTGGCAGCCGAGGTCCCCTTCGGACTTCCCGCGGCCGTGCAGCAGTTCACGTCGAATGACGGCACGCAACGCTACCTGCTCGGGTTGGAAGACGGCAAGTCGGTGGAAACCGTGCTCATGCCGGAAGGGGAGCGCTACACGTTCTGCATCTCCTCGCAGGTGGGCTGCCCGGTGAATTGCCGGTTCTGTCTGACCGCGCTGCTCGGGTTGGAGCGCAACCTGACGGCGGGGGAAATCGTCGGACAGGTGCTCTATGTGGCCGCGCGCAACGGGCTGTCGGCCGATATCAGCAAGCTCAACGTCGTGCTCATGGGCCAGGGCGAGCCGCTGCTCAATCTGCCCAACGTCCTCAAAGCGAC
Organism: Bryobacterales bacterium; assembly: GCA_016789755.1. GTDB lineage: Bacteria > Acidobacteriota > Terriglobia > Bryobacterales > Bryobacteraceae > CADEFT01. Next base: position 4,617 of record JAEUQG010000098.1, on the reverse strand, counting down.
CGCCATTCTCACCGACGAAGAAGGCGCCGGCTTGAGCGTGCGCCGACTCACGCTTTCCACCTCCGGCATCGTGCCTAAGATCGAAGAACTGGCGCGCGCGGCGGTGAGGCCCAAGCTCGCCATTTCGCTCAATGCCTCGACCGAAGAGCAGCGCCGTGAGTTGATGCCCATCACGCGCAAGTATCATTTGAAGGACTTGCTCGAAGCCTGCCGGGCCTATCCGTTGCGCAGTTGGGAGCACCTCACCTTCGAGTACGTGTTGCTCAAAGACGTGAACGACAGCGACGCCGACGCGCGCCGCGTAGTGCGGCTGCTGGCCAATCTGCATTGCAAGGTGAACCTCATCGCGCTCAACCCCGGCCCGGAGATTCCTTACGGCACTCCCGCGGCGGAGCGTGTGGACAGCTTTCAGAGCATCGTGAAACGATCGATGCCCTGTTTTGTGCGCAAACCGCGCGGGCGCGACATCTTCGCCGCCTGCGGACAACTGAAGCGGATGGAGTCCGAACTGGTGGCGATTTCGTCCTGACGGACCGGCGATCACAACCCTCGCCGCCCCTTGCGCATTTTTCTGGAAACTTTATTTCTTTTCTTTTCAATTAGTCGCGGACCCGGTGCGATTTGCCGCGCGGCACAACGGCGCAAAGCGGACCGGTTTCCGGCACCAGCGGGCATACACTCAAATCGCGAGCAGAGGCTTGCGTCATTCGATGAGAACCACCAACACGAACACCACCTACATCAACTCCACACGGAGCCGGAAACCCGCCACCGACCCCACCGATCTACTGCCGATGCTATCGGAGCGGATCGTCGGACAGAACAGCTCGATTGAAGCGATTGTCCCTTATGTCTACATGTACAACGCCGGCCTCTCGCCGGAAGGGCGGCCCGTCGGAGTGTTTCTTCTTCTCGGGCCAACGGGCACCGGGAAGACGAAAACCGTCGAAGCGTTGGCGGAAGCGATTCACGGCAGCTCGCGCAATGTTCTGCGCATCGATTGCGGCGAATTCCAGTTGGAACACGAAGTGGCGAAACTGATCGGAGCGCCTCCCGGTTATCTCGGCCACCGCGAAACCACTCCGCTGCTGACGCAACAGAAGCTGAACGCCGTCACCAGCGAGCGTTCCAACCTGTCGCTGGTGCTGTTCGATGAAATCGAAAAAGCGGCCCCCTCGATGCAGCGGCTGTTGCTGGGTGTGCTGGACAAAGCCGTGCTCCGTCTGGGCGACAACACTGTCGTGAACTTTGAGCGCAGCATCGTGTTCCTGACCAGCAATCTCGGCGCGCGCGGCATGAGCCGGGAACTGCGTCCCGATTTCGGCTTCGACAAAATCGTCGACCGGCCGAAGGCGAATCTTCCGAAGAAACTGGAAAGCATCGCGATGAATGCCGTGCGGCGCAAATTTTCGCCGGAGTTCGTGAACCGCATCGACGTGGTGAGCACGTACTATCCGCTGGAACGGCCGGCGCTCGAAAAGATTCTGGAACACCAGCTCGATGAGTTTCGGGCCCACATTGTGAGCCGTTTGGGACAACGCGCCTTCTTCCTCGAACTGACCCGGAAGGCGAAGAACTATCTCATCGACAAAGGGACCAGCGCCGAATACGGAGCGCGCGAATTGAAGCGTACCGTGCACCGGCAACTGATCCAACCCGTTTCGACACTGGTGGCGAAGGGGCAACTGGAGCCCTGCGGCACCGCTCACGTCGATTACAAGGAAGGGGCCGATGCACTGACCATCCGCTGTCTGCCCGAGGATGGCGCGATGGCGGCGTGAGAAAGCTTTCGGCTTTCAGCTTCCGGCGGCCGCGGCGTGGATGCGGCGCAGTTTGTGGATGAGGGGGCCCAACAGGTCCAGGCGCAGGGCGTTGGCGCCGTCAGAGAGGGCGCGGGATGGCTCTTCATGCACTTCGACGAATAGGGCATCGGCGCCGGCGGCGACGGCGGCTTTGGCTAAGGGTTCGATGAACTCGGGCTGGCCGCCGGATGCTTTGCCTGCGGCTCCCGGCATCTGTACGCTGTGGGTGGCGTCGAACACCACGGGCCATCCCTGTTTGCGCATGACGGACAAGCCGCGCATGTCGACCACGAGGTTGTTGTAGCCGAAGCAGGCGCCGCGCTCGGTGAGCAAAATGCGATCGTTGCCCGTGGAGGCCACCTTCTCCGCAGCGAGGTGAATATCGTAGGGCGAAACGAACTGCCCCTTTTTGATATTCACCACGCGTCCGGTGCGGCCAGCGGCGAGCAGCAGGTCCGTCTGGCGGCAAAGGAAGGCGGGGATCTGCACGATGTCCGCCACCTCGGCGGCGGGTTCGGCATGCGCGGGTTCGTGAATGTCGGTGAGGATGGCGAAGCCGCGCGCTTTCAGGCCGCCGAGAATGCGCAGGCCTTCGCGCAGGCCGGGTCCGCGATAGGAGTCCGCGCTGCTGCGATTGGCTTTGTCGTAGCTGGCTTTGAACACGAAGGGGCCGCCGGCTTCACGGGCGATGGCATCGGCGAGCATGTGCACATGCGCTTCGCTCTCGATGACGCATGGCCCGGCGATGACGGCGAGCGGAGCGCCATCACCGATCGACAGTGACGGAAGCAGTTCGATCCGCACGCGATTTCCCCAGAATCTCTTTCTTGTGCCGGTAGCTTGCGCCGATGAAGGAGCGGAAGAGCGGATGCGGCTCAAGCGGCTTCGACTTGAACTCGGGATGGAACTGGCAGCCGAGGTAATAAGGATGATCGGGCAGTTCGCAGATCTCCACGTACATCCCGTCCGGAGTCTGCCCCGTGAGCCGGAGCCCGTGGGCGGTGAGGATGCCCTCGTATTCGCGGTTGAACTCATAGCGGTGGCGATGCCGCTCACTGATTTCCGGAACACCGTAGGCTTCGCGGGCGAAGCTGCTTTCCGACAGCTTGCAGGGGTAGGCGCCGAGGCGCATGGTGCCGCCCAACTCATCGACGCCCTTCAACTCGCGCAGTTTGAAAATGACGCGGTGCGGCGTGGCCGGGTCGAATTCCGTGGAGTCGGCATTGGGCAATCCACACACGTTGCGGGCGAACTCGATGACCATGGTCTGCATGCCGAGACAGATGCCGAAGTAGGGGATCTTGAACTCGCGGGCATAGCGGATGGCGTGCAGCATGCCTTCGATGCCACGTTTGCCGAAGCCGCCCGGAACGAGGATGCCGTCATAGGGTTTGAGGCGGTGGATGCAATCGGGCCACTGGAGCTCTTCGGCCTCCACCCATTCGATGTTGACCTTCACTCCATGGGCCAGTCCGCCGTGCAGCAGGGCTTCCTTGAGGCTCTTGTAGGCATCTTCGTAGGTGACGTACTTTCCCACCAGGGCGATCTTCACTTCGTCGATGGGGTTGCGCATGCGCGTGAGCATGTTGCTCCAGCGGCGCAGATCGCGAGGCGGGGCGTCCAGATGCAGTTGCTTGAGCAAGAACTCGTCCACCTTCTGATCGGCGAACACGAGAGGGACTTCGTAGACGGAGGAAACGTCGCTGGCGCAGATGACGGCATCGACATCCACGTCGCAGAACATGGCGATCTTCTCTTTCACTTCTTTGCCGAACGGGCGTTCGGAACGGCAGACGAGGATATCGGGCTGAATGCCAAGGGCGCGCAGTTCCTTCACCGAATGCTGTGTGGGCTTGGTTTTGAGCTCCTGCGCGGCGGCGATCCACGGTACTAACGTGACGTGGACGAACATGGCGTTCTCTTTGCCCACCTCATGGCGCATCTGGCGGATGGCTTCGAGGAAGGGAAGCGATTCGATGTCGCCGACGGTTCCGCCGATTTCGACCAGGATGACATCCACGCCGGCGGCCACACGCCGCATGGCGGCCTTGATTTCATTGGTGACGTGGGGAATGACCTGCACCGTCTTGCCGAGGTAATCGCCGCGGCGCTCGCGGGTGATGATCTGTTCGTACAAGCGCCCCGAGGTGAGATTGTTGGCTTGCGTCAGCGGAGCGTGGGTGAAGCGTTCGTAGTGCCCCAGGTCAAGATCGGTTTCCGCCCCGTCGTCAGTGACGAATACTTCGCCGTGCTGGAACGGGCTCATGGTTCCCGGGTCGACGTTGAGATACGGGTCGAACTTCTGCAGCGTAACGCGCAATCCCCGCGACTCCAACAGGCACCCGATGGAAGCCGCGGCAATTCCCTTCCCCAGGGAACTGACCACACCTCCCGTGACAAAGATGTACTTCACCATTTCATCCCCCCTCAATTCTCACTCAAGATAGCTTCGTACAATTTCGTGACGCGCTCGAGATCCTCGGGCGTATCGACGCCGATGGAATCGTAGCCGGTCTCCATCACCCGGATGCGATGACCGTTTTCAAGCGCGCGCAGTTGTTCCAGGCGCTCGGACTGTTCGAGCGGCCCAACGGGCAATGCGGAATAGCCGAGCAGAAAATCTCTGCGGTAGACATAGAGCCCGATGTGTTTCCAGTAAGAGATCTCCACGCCGCCGCGGTTGTAAGGAATCGTACAGCGGGAAAAGTAGATGGCGTTGCCGCGCAGGTCGCAGACCACTTTCACGACGTTGGGGTTGGCCATCTCTTCGGCGGTCTCGATGCGCTTTTTCAGCGTGGCCATGGACGAATCCTCG
>JAEUQG010000065.1 GCA_016789755.1 Bryobacterales bacterium | reverse complement strand
CTTTGCAGCGCTCGACCGCGAGATGTCGTACTTTCCGTTTTGGGGTCCTAAGGCCCTTCGGAAGCCCAATCTAGGGTACATGACCAAAATATTTTTTTCTTCCTGGAGGGCGCAATTGCGGCGTGGTACCTGTTACCCACTACATGTGGTATTCCATTGCATTACAAGAGCTTCGCTTACTGCTCAAATGGAAAGTACGAATTCATGCGGTCAACGTACTGGTACCTTAGGTAGGCCGGATGGCGCGTACTAGGACTTGAAAGGAAAATCGAATGCATGGTACCTAATACCTAGCTATGAGTTTTCACGCAGTCTCTCTCCCCTCAAATCCCCTACCACCGGTAGAGGAGATCATCGGTAAGAAGGAATCCGCCAGGATCCGGGTTCTGCTTGCCGATGACCAACCCATTGTTCGACTCGGAGTGAAGGAACTTCTGGGCAAGGAAAAGGACATCGAGATCGTCGGCGAAGCGACCGACGGCCGCCAAGTTCTCCAAATGACCCAGGAACTGAACCCCGACATCCTTCTGCTGGAACTGCGCCTGCCCAGTGTCGATGGCATGACGATCCTGCAGAACCTGCAATTGAGCGGCTCGCCCACGCGCGTCATCCTGCTCACCTTTGCCGGGGATCGCAATGAATTCGTGCAGGCAATGAAGTTCGGTTGTTCGGGCATTCTTCTCAAGCAGGGTCCGATGCAACTGATTGCCAATAGCATCCGCAAGGTGCACGAAGGCGAGATCTGGCTGGATGCCTCGACGACCGCTGCCGTCATGAAGCAATTCGCCAATCCTGCCGACCGGCTTCGCACCACTGGGACGAAGGTGCGCGAGCGTTCGCCGCTCAGCAACCGCGAGCGCGAGATTGTGCAACTGGTTGCTCAGGGTTATCGCAATAAAGAGATGGCCGAGAAGCTCTTCATTAGCGAGCAGACCGTGAAGAACCACCTGCATAATATCTTCGAGAAGTTGGGCGTGGCTGATCGTCTGGAACTGGCTCTGTTTGCAGTCCACAACGGGCTGCACGCTGCCGGCGAGGCTCCGCGACCGAGCTAGCTTTCTCAATGCCATAGCAGGGGCCGCTGCCTCGGTAGTGAGCCCCTGCTATGGTTAAGGTATGCCCTCTCCGGACCCGATTGCGGACTCTTACGATCAGCGACGGCGTGCCCTGGAGGAACTACGCGGCATCCAGCGGCAACTGGTTGTGGGTGGAGCCCTAAGTTCTATTGACTTGCAGGCAGGGCTTTCCGCCGCTGCAAAGTTCCGGGAGGCCAATCAGCGAATCCTCGATTGGCTTCACTCGCCCAGTGAGGCTAGCAAAGGCTAGGCGCGGGCGGACAGGCTTTTCACCATGCCATGGGATACGACCCGGATTCCGTTCTCGCTAATCGTAAATCCCTGCTCCCGGTCGGCCTCTTCGTCGACTCCGATCTCGGTTCCTTCCGGCAATTTCACGCCGGCATCGACAATCGCGTTACGGATTCGCGAATACCGGCCTACGTCGACACCCTCCAGCAGGATCGAGTTCTCCACGTCCGAGTAGCTATTCACCCTGACGCCTGGTGAGAGCACGCTGCGGATGACACGTCCGCCGGAGACAATGCAGCCTGGCGAAACAATTGAATCGATGGCTGCTCCCATGCGGCGCCCTTCCTGGGCGAAGACGAACTTTGCCGGCGGCTGTTGCGGCATGTGCGTGCGAATCGGCCAGCGGCTGTCATACAAATTGAACTCGGGGGTTACGGAAACCAGATCCATGTTGGCGTCGTAGTAGGCGTCGAGGGTTCCTACGTCGCGCCAATAGCGCACGCTCTTGTCGTTCAAATCGCGGAAGTCGTAGGCGAAGGTATTTCCGAGCGCCACCAACCGAGGCAGAATGTCCTTACCGAAATCGTGCGAGGAGTCCACGCGTTCGGCGTCTTCGCGCAGCGCGTCCAACAGGGCTTCTGTGCGGAACACGTAGATGCCCATCGAGGCACTGACCATTTCCGGATTGAAGATGCTGCGTGCCGGGTTGCCGTGCTTCGGCTTCTCCTCAAACCCCGATATGCGGTAGTTGTCATCGATGACGGCCACACCGAACCGCGACGCCTCGGCCGGATCCACTTGCAGGGTGGCGATGGTGGCATCGGCGCCGCGGTCCTGGTGCCACTCGACCATCTCCCGGTAGTCCATTTTGTAGATGTGATCGCCGGAGAGGATTAGGGTATGTTCGGGCGCCTCGGCGAGAATCGACTCCATGTTCTGATACACAGCGTCGGCGGTTCCCAGGTACCAGTCGTCGTGAATGCGCTTCATCGGCGTAATGACTTCGATGAACTCGTTCAATTCCGGCGACAGGATGCTCCATCCGGCACGGATATGCCGGATAAGATCGAGCGCCTTGTACTGAGCAAGTACGAAAACTCTGCGCAGGTTCGAGTTAATACAGTTGGAGAGTGTGAAGTCGATAATCCGGTACATGCCGCCGAATGGCACAGCGGGTTTGGCCGTGTTCCGGGTCAACGGGAACAAACGCTCTCCAGCGCCACCAGCCAAAAGGATCGCCAGCGTACTGCGCATGGGTAACCTACCTCCGATGATATGCAAGTTGTTCCGCAAGCGCAAACCTGCGAAGATAGGTAGTGGCTGTTCAGCCGGAAAAATTTCCGAAATTCAGAACCAGGAAGGGGTGATTCGGTTTGGCCGAAGTCATCGTACAGGATGGCGAAACGCTCGAAAGTGCATTACGCCGCTTTAAGCGCAAGGTGCAGCAGGAAGACATCATTAAGGAGATTAAGCGACACTCCTTCTACCTGAAGCCCGGCGAAAAGAAGCGTGTGAAGGAAGCGCTCGCACGCAAGCGGAACCGCAAGCGCAAGAGCCGCGATATCGAGTAGTTTCCTCCTGACCTTCAGGAAAAAGAAAGGGCAGCCCGTTTGCGGGGCTGCCCTTTTGTGCGTTTGAAAGCTGGTTCGTTACCGCGATTCCTTCAGCATCGGATGTTCCACCTGCTTGAAACCATCCGGCACCACCAACTTCGATCCATCGGCGGGGGCGTTGGAGAAATTGGCCGAATCCACGACCATCTCCATCAGCAATCCGCTTGCCTGACCTTGCTGGTTCTGCCCGGACTGCTGCGGAGACGGAGGTGGCGCTTCTTCCTGCTTGGGCTTTTTCCTTCCGAAGCCGCCGAATCCGCCGATTTTTCCCAGCCGACCCAAAACCTGCTTTTCCGCCGATTCCGTAGCGGTTTTCTCGGCGGCCTTGCCGGCCACTTCCCCAGCGGTGGGGCCTTCAGGGGTTGCGTTGGGATCGGAAATCTCGCTTGCCTTAGCCGGATCGAGGCCCGTACCCATCTTGGTAATCTGCCGCACGTGCACGCCCTGCATTTTCTCGGCTTCCTTGGCCATTTTCTCCATTGCTTCGCGCATGCGCGGATCGCTGGCCATGGCTGCGCCCAGTCCGGCCATGGAGGAGTTGGCGAACGCGCCGGCGTACTTCATCGCCAGCTTCTTCTGGAATTCCTGAACCTCTTCATAGCCGGGGATCTTTTCCTGCGCCACCCAGATGGAACTCATCGTTTCCATGGCGCCCGTCTGACCCGACTTCTTGTCCTTCCCTTCGAGGATGAACGTCATGATCACTTCCTTCGAGTTGAAGCCGGAGATCATTTGAGTCTTCCCGGTTTCTTTGATGTCCACCTTGAAATCGGCCTGGACGTCGGAGTTTCCCTTGGCCTTCGACTCGTCCATCCTGCCTTTGCTTTTCGCCATCATCCGATCCATCGCCTGGCGCATCTGCTCGAAGGTGATGGTGGAATAGGTTCGCTTCTCGAAGTCGATGGTGGTAATCGAGCCTGCGTCCAGGTCGTAGATGGCGCCGTCGGTGGCCCCGATGTCCGCCATCTTGTTGCCTTTGATGATGTGGGTTCTGGTCTGCGGCTCAGTGATCTTCCGCATGCTTTTCGATAGTCCGCCCAGTGAGCGGCTCATGCTCGCCATCACGCCTCCCGTGATGCGAGTGGTATCCGTATAGGTAAAGTCAGCCAGCAGCAACGCAGGGGCAAGCATGCCGCACAGCACTCGTATCGGCTTCATGTGTCGCAAATCCCTCCTTCTAAAAGCGTACAACGGGGAACGTGCAAGAAAGTAAGCAAATCCATCAGTCCACGTGTCGATTTTGACCCTAGCCATTCGTCATACCGGTGACGCGGCCCGAATGGGCTCGCTACTCTAAATGAAACGAGGATATTCATCGACATGCCACAGTACTTGCTCCTACTACACGAAAGCTCCACCGCGGCGGCCGGAATCAGCCCCGGTGAGATGGAAGCCATCATCAAACGCTACGGCGCCTGGAGCGCCAACGTTGCCGCGAAAGGGCACATGCGCGGGGGGAACAAACTCCAGGACGGAACCGGACGAGTGATGCAAGTCTCCGCCGGAAGGTTGTCCGTCACCGACGGGCCCTATGCCGAGAGCAAAGAGGTGTTGGGGGGCTACTTTCTGATCGAGGCTTCGGACTACGATGAGGCTGTCCGTGTCGCGGGCGATTGCCCGCATCTCGATTTCGGCAAGATCGAAATCCGCGAGATCGAGCCTACGGAGTGAGCCAGCCCGTCACCGAGATTCTCGACCATCTGTTCCGCCGCCAATCGGGACGGATGGTCGCGGTGTTGACCTCGATTCTGGGGTCGCGAAACCTCTCGCTGGCGGAGGAGGTGGTGCAGGATTCGTTGCTCCGTGCCCTGGAGCTATGGCCGTTCCAGGGTGTTCCGGATCAGCCGCAGGCATGGCTGCTGCGCGTGGCGCGCAATCTGGCTCACGACCGGTTGAGACGCGAAGCATCGCTTGCATCCAAGATCCCCGAGTTGGAGCGGCGCCTGAACGCCTCCGCTGCCGAGGCACCTCCGGTGGACGAGCATCTGGCCATGATGTTTCTCTGTTGCTACCCCAGTCTCCCCGCTCAGGCGCGGCTTTGTTTGACATTGAAACTGGCGGCCGGGTTCAGCGTCGCCGAAATCGGGCGCGCTCTGCTCCTTCGCGAGGACGCTGTCGCGCAGCGTATTGTTCGCGCCAAGAAACAGATCCGGGAAGAGAATATTCCTATCGCGATGCCTGAAGCCGGCGTGCTGCCGGATCGCCTCGATTCGGTTCTGGAGGCTCTCTACCTCATGTTCAACGAAGGCTATAGTGCTAGTTCCGGTGAGTCGCTGCTACGCCGGGTTCTTTGCGACGAAGCGATCTACCTGACCTCGCTCTTGGTGGCCAATCCGCAAACTGCCTTGCCTCGTGTCCACGCCCTGCTGGCCCTTCAGTACCTGCACGCCGCCCGGCTCGATGCACGTACCGACGCCTCCGGCGATCTGGTGCTGCTCGAAGACCAGGACCGAGTGCGGTGGGACCATCATGCGATTGCGCTTGGCTTCCGTCACCTCGATCTGAGCGCCGCCGGCGATGAGATCAGCGCCTACCACATACAGGCGGCGATTGCGGCGGAGCATGCCAAGGGGCAAGCCGACTGGCACGCCATCGTCGCACTTTACGATCAACTGTGCCAGTTGCAGTCTTCCCCTGTCGTTCGCCTCAACCGGGCGGTTGCCGTGGCACGCCGCGATGGCCCGCAGGCAGGGCTTGCCGCGATCGAAACGATCGCACTCGACCCGGCGCTGGCGCGGTATTACCTGCTTCCCGCGGTCAAAGCTGCCCTTCACATGGAGACGGGCGACACGCTTCAGGCGGCAGCGCTTTATATGGACGCACTGGGCTGCCCGTGCAACGCCGCGGAGCGCCGATTTCTTGAGCGGAGGCTCGCGGGGTTACAATAAGCCTTTTCAGGTTTACTCCGCATGGCAGAAATCAATATCCGTCCCAGCTCAATGCTGATGAATGCAAAATACGCCCTTGCAGCCATACTGGCTGGAGTGGTGGTCTACCTTTGGCAAGCGCGGGACCAGGTCTATTTCCTGGCCCTTCTCGCCGTACCTCTCTACCTGGCGCTTACCGCAACGGCGCAGTTGGTGCGAAACCGCTTCGTGAAAATGCAGATATCCGGGGACCGCCTCAAGTACGAAGCGGGCATGGCATCGAAAACCTCACGCTCCATTCCTCTCCACAAAGTGCAGGACGTGACGGTGAAACAGACCTTCGGCCAGCGCATCCTCGGACTTGGCGACCTCTCGATTGAAACCGCGGGAGAAACCAGCCGGCTCACCATTGAGCAAATCGCATCGCCGCGCGTGGTGGCGGAACAAATCCTCGACATCGTTGCCCGTTTGAACGAAAACAAGAAATGAGCGAACAAATTCTGAAGGATCGAATCGCGGTCATCACCGGCGCAAGCCGCGGATTGGGACGCGCCATGGCCCTTGCATTGGCGGAAGCCGGGGCCAAGCTGGCTTTGGTTGCCCGCGACCTGGCCAAACTCGAAGAAACGGCGGAAGGCGTGCGCGCCCTGGGCGCCGAGTGCGAACTGTTCGTCGCCGACGTCAGCAAAGAAGACTCCGTGCGCGCCTTGGAGGAAAAGGTTGTCGCACGTTTCGGCGCATGCCACATTCTCGTCAATAATGCCGGCATCAATCTGCGCAAGAACATCACCGAGTTCACACTTGCCGAATGGAACCAGGTGATGGACAGCAACCTCACCAGCGTGTTTCTCATGTGCCGCTCTTTCGTGCCTCACATGAAAGGTCACGGCTACGGGCGCATCATAAACATGACATCCATCATGAGCCATGTCTCTCTGCCTGGGCGCACTGCCTATTCCTCCAGCAAGACGGCGTTGCTTGGTCTGACTCGTGCTCTTGCGCTCGAACTGGCGCACGATGCAATTACAGTGAACGGCATTAGCCCAGGACCCTTCGGCACGGAAATGAATACGGCGCTGATGCAAAACCCCGAGTTGAATGCCCAGTTCCTTTCGAAGATACCCGTCGGCCGTTGGGGACGCGTCGAAGAAATCGGCAAGCTTGCGCTCTACCTTTGCTCACCCGATGCCGGTTTCATCACCGGCACCGATATCCTCATCGACGGAGGCTGGTGTGCGGGGTAGCCTCGTCCTGTTTGCCCTACTTCTGGCAGGCTGTGCCGCGGGCCCCCGCAAAAAACAGATTGCCGTCATCCCGAAAGCCACATCGCACGTCTTCTGGATCGCCGTCCAATCGGGAGCGATGGCTGCAGGCCAGGAGCTTGGCGTTGAGGTGCTGTGGAATGGCCCCTCCTCGGAAACCGAGTACAGCCGCCAGATCCAAATTGTCGACTCCATGGTGGCCCGTCATGTGGATGGCATTGCCATTGCCGCGGCCGAACGCAAAGCGCTGGTCCAAGCCGTTGAGCGTGCCACTGACTCCGGCATGCCGGTCACGGTATTCGATTCCGGCCTCGATTCGGAGAAGTACATGACCTTCGTGGCCACGAACAATGTCGAAGGAGGAAAGATCGCCGCCCGCGAGTTGGCACATCGCATCGGCGGTGAAGGCAAGGTTGCGCTCCTCATGCATGCTCCTGGGAGCCAGTCCACCATGGATCGCGAGAAAGGCTTCGAGGACACAATCGCGGCCGAGTTTCCCAACATCAAGATCGTAGCCAAGCAGTTCAGCCAGTCCGACCGGGCAAAAGGGCGCGCCGCCGCCGAGAATTTCCTGGCGGCCTATCCGGATCTGAAGGGCATGTTCGCTTCCGCTGAACCGGGCAGCGTCGGCGCCGCGCTCGCCATCAAGGCGCGTGAGTTGCAGAGTAAGGTGATGCTGGTGGCTTTCGATTCGAGCGACGGATTGATCGAAGATCTAAAGGAAGGCTCCGTCGACGCCCTCGTCGTGCAGGATCCCTTCAAGATCGGCTACGAATCGGTGCGCACCATTGTGGAGAAACTGAACGGAAAGCAGCCGCCCAAGCGCATCGATCTGAGCGCCCGTGTCGTGCACAAAGAGGATTTGGAGAAAGAGGAGATCCGGAAGCTGCTCCTCATCGACAAGAAAAAGTAATCACTCATGGCCGAAGACTACGTCATCATTGAAGCGCAACCGTTGCGCGACTACGCCGCAAGGATGCTGGAGGGCGCAGGCGTCAACAAGCAGCGCGCTGCTTTCGTCGCCAACACTTTGGTGGAAGCCAACCTGCGCGGCGTCGATTCCCATGGGGTGCAACTGCTCAATTTCTATGTCGAGCACATGGCCATGCGCTGCATGGATCTGGAGACCAGCGGGCATGTGGTGACGGAATCGGGCGGAACCATGACGTACAGCGCCGACAACGGCATCGGCCAGATTGTCTCGGATATCTGCTGCGATCATGCCATTCGTCTCGCCAAGGCCAACGGCATTTCCCTGGTCACCGTGCGCGACTCGAATCATTTCGGCGCCGCCGCGTTTTGGTCCCAGAAGATTGCACGGGCCGGGCTCATCGGCCTCTCGTTCTGCAACGCGACGCCGCTGGTGCCGCCATGGCAGGGCAAGGAGCCGCGCTTCGGCACCAATCCTATTTGCATGGCGCTGCCTGGCGCGGCGGAAACCTCCTGGCTGCTCGACATGGCGACCACCACGGTGGCCATGGGCAAGATCTTCAAAGCAAACTTCAGCGGCGAGCCGAGCATCCCGCAAGGCTGGGCTTACGATTCCGAAGGCGTCCCCACCACCGATACAGCCAAAGCGATCAAAGGCATGCCTATGCCGCTTGGCGGATACAAGGGCAGCGGTCTGGCTTTCATGGTGGAGATCCTTGTCGCCGTGTTGAGCGGCGGCGCCATGTCCACTGAGGTCGGCGGGGTCCGCATACGGACCAGACCCATGCGCTGCGGTCAGGCATTCCTTGGAATCGACGTGGCCCGTTACATGCCGGTCGAGGAATTCAACGCCCGCATGGACTGGCTGGTCAACAGCACTCGCTCCACTCCTCCTTCGGCCGGATACAACGAAGTGCTGGTAGCCGGAGAACCCGAATGGCGCATGGCGCGCATTCGCAAAGTGGAAGGCATCCCGCTCGCCAGGGGAGTGTGGGAAGAGTTGGCGCGCACAGCGGCAAAAGTAAACGTGGACGCGCCTCCAATCGCCTGAACCTTTCGTCACAATGAAGGGATGAGAACCGTCCTCTTCATGCTGCTGCTGCTCAAAGGCCCAGTGCTCGCGGAAGAAACGATCACCCTGCGGTGGAACGAACTGAATGGCGCGCTCGCGAACCGCACGGCAACGGTGACCCTTACCGACGATCGGCGTTTCACCGGTGTTGTGCGGTCCGTCAATGCCGAAGCGCTGGCGATGGACCGTGTTCCCTCGGGCCGGATCGAACGCAGCGCAATCCGCGAGATTCGGGTGCGGCGCATCAAGGGCCCGCGCCGCGCCATCTTCGCGGCGGGAATAGGGGCGGGCACGGCGTTCGCCACCCTTCCATGGGCGATCAGCGATTCGCGCATCAATGTGTCTGACGGCGCACGTATTGCCCAATGGGCCGGCATTGCTGCCGCAGCCACCGCCGCCGGCTACTTCATCGGCCGCCATCTGGACGGCAAAGAGACGATCATCCGGATAGCCGCGGAGCGGTAGCTTCCGGTCTCAACGGTAGGTGATCCACATCGGGCTCACCCAGACGATTTCTCCATCTACCTGTTCGCCGCGCACGTAATAGTAGGACGTCTTTCCTTTGACGGCTTGCGCATCACGCCAGGCGAAATCGGCTTGTTTGCCGCGCGGTTCGGTGGTGTAGACGTACTGCCCGTTGCGGATGATGTGGACTTTTGCGAAATTGCCGGTACCCCACAATTTGACGGAGATGGACGGAGGCTCGGAGACAGTGAATTCCTCCCCCATAAAGTGCGGGCCGGAGCGGACATCGGCGAGGATGTTGTCCGTGGCGCCATAGACGCGCCGTTTGCGGAACGCCTCCATGATGCCTTCGCGCGTGGGTGTCGTGACCCAAAGATTGCAGTAGGACATGTGCGTGGAGATGTGGTCGCTCGAAGCCTGGAAGCCGAGTTTGTAACCCTTCTGCAGAGCGAGCGAGACGAAGCCGAGCGGGCGCCATCCGCCGATAGAGTCGTTCGCGTTGTTGGAACGCGGACCGTCGGGGATCTCGTAGTTCTGCCGGTCGCCCTGGTAGATTTCCACGACGGGCTCGACGATGGGGTCGTTGTCGCGCCAGTCGGTCCCCATGTTGGTTCCGGAGGTGTGCGAAGCGACGATGCCCTTGTATTGATGCAAGTAGCGGTAGAGCATCTTCGTATCGGGGGCGGGAGCGGGCGGCGCCTCCGAAGAGATGGGCAAGCGAGGCAACGGACGTACACCGCGCTGCGCCATGACGACGTTCCGATGTCCTTCGGGGTAACGAACGCTGCGCTCATGGCTGAACATGGGAACGAAGCTCGTGCCGAGTTTGTAGGCGTCGGTGAGTTTTTGCTGGATCCACCAGGAGTACTCGCGGCCGCCGCCGTTGTCGTGATCGCAGCAGCCGCCCCAATCCATGTAGGCGGCGTCGATCATGTAGCGGTAGGCATCGATGAGCGGGCCGTCGCGTCCGCCATCTCCGGACATTTCGGTATGGCGGTGGAATTCGCCGCGAAGGAGTTGCAACGGAGCGCCGCTGAGGTTCGCCCGGTAGTTGCGCATCAGAGCGACTTGGTTGCGCTCGGCCGCAACAGAAGGATCGGGAGAGGCTGGGATGGCGGTGGCGGTTTTCAGTTGCGGCGTGGGGGCGGGCGGGAACACGAGCTCGGCGGCGATGAGATCGGCGTTGATCGCTGTTGGTGCATCGTTGCCGGCGGCGCGGCGGCGATTGGCGCGGGCGGCATTCATGCGGTGGTCAGTACCGCTGATGAGCATCAGATTTCCTGGCGCGGTGATCGCCATTGCGACGCGATTGTCGAGCCAGTAATCGGTATCAGGGACGGCGATAGGGCCTTCCCACCGATCGCCGCGCAGGCGGGCGATTTGCTGCAGCCATGTCGTGCCCATGGGGCCGCGCGCGTTGGTGGCGGCGCGGTAACTCAAGTACACGCCGCCGTCGCCATCGGCGGCAAGGCGCGGGAAACTGTTCATGGGGAGCGGCGGGGGCTGTGGCGTGGCGCTTGGCTGCCGGAGTTTGACAAGGTCCGGGTTCGGCAGTGGCTTGCCCGCCGCCTCAGCCGCGGGACGGCGGCGGCGGGCAGCTGCTCCGGCGGGCGAGCCAACCAGGGCCTCCTCCAGCGGGCCGGAGGTTTCCAGGGCGCGGTTGCCGTCGAAACATTTCACCTTCAAATTGTGGTTTTGATAGAGAGCCACTCCGGTGGTTTCGTAGGCTCCGAAATCCTTTCCCCATTGGGTTTCCGAGGATTCGTAGGCGATCCAAAGGCGGTTTTTGGCGTCGTAGGCGATGGAACTGCGTGCCTCGAAGTTGCGGCTGTTGGCGACGGCCTGGACGGGTTGCATGCGGACCTGCGACCCTTCCCAAAGCATGCGTCGTAGCATCACGTCGTAATCGCCCTTGTCGTAGGTGTCCCAACTGACGGCGATCTCACCGTTCGATCCCGCGGCAATCGATGGGTCCCAATCGCTGAGCTTGGAGTTGGACACGACGGACTCCGCGGTGAACCCGTCGCCATTCTGCGCCGCGGTGAGAATGTCCAGGCTTCCGTTGCGATAACCTTGCCAGGCTATCCAGACACGGCCTTGGGAATCGGTAGTTGCGGCCGGGTTGATGTCGGTGCCTTCGTTCGACGTGATGCGGATTTCCCGCGACCATGCGGCGCCCGTTCGGTGTTTGGCGTAGAGATCGAAGTTGCCGTTCTGTTGTGCGGCCCAGATGACCCAAAGCCGGCGCTGGCCGTCGATGGCTACAGCCGTCCGCACGATGTCCTGCTTTGCCGCCGAGACGGCGATGGGAGCGCTCCATTTGCGGGTGCTACCCGAGTACTCGGTGAGCATCACCTGATCGCCGCCGGCGGGACGGGCAAGAAACGAGAAATCCTTCGGTTCGCTTTCAAAGGTACGGCGGGCTTCCGCGGCGCGGTCGGAGTGGCGGAATTCGATGTAGGTTACGTAGACGGAACTTCCGGAGGCGGCGATTGCCGGAAAATCCTGATCTTCGTCCGATTCGGTGAGTTGTGTGATAGCCGGCGCACGGTCCACGGCGACCTTGCCATCGAGGAATGTCCGCTCTGTTCCGTAGGGCAGATCCCGGGCCTGAAACGA
Organism: Bryobacterales bacterium; assembly: GCA_016789755.1. GTDB lineage: Bacteria > Acidobacteriota > Terriglobia > Bryobacterales > Bryobacteraceae > CADEFT01. The sequence goes on along the minus strand of JAEUQG010000065.1, from coordinate 46,160 downwards.
AAACGCGCCTTGCGCCAGTTGAACGTCGAAGCGCGCATCTTCACCCGCGGCCGCCGTGACGACCACTCCGTTCTCGAGGATGCCCGCGGCCTTGCCTTTCTTTCCTTCGGCGGTTCGCGTGGCGACTTTCCACCCGGTGAGATCGGCGGAGTCTGTCGCGTTGAAGCGCCAGCCTCGGATCTCGGTGATACGGCCGGAGGAGACTTTGATGGAGCCGTCCCAACGCTGTCCGCTGCGGTCGTTCACTCCGAGCAGAATACGGAAGGAGAGCGTCCCGCCATTAGAGGCCGGGACCGCATTTGCGGGGCGTCGCTGCGGATACAAAGACAGGGCCGCGGCGCCGCACAGGAGTGCGAAGAGAATGAGGCCGAAACGCTTCGACATGGGTGCTACTCCTTTCGCAGATAGAGGACGGCCGGTCCAGGGAACGGCGTGGTGAAGGTGCGGACGGCACCGCCGTTCGTAGGCTTTGCGTGAACGGTGCGGTTGGCGTTGAGATCCAGCCATTCGGCGAGAAAGCGGCCTTGTGCGTCCTTCAAATCCACGGTGAATTCTCCTTTGTCGGACTGGAAGACGAGATACTCACGGCCTCGATTGGCAAGGCAATAGCCGGTTGCCGAAAGGGAAGGTTCGGGCTTCATGGCTGCGAGGTTGACACGATCCCCGTAGCGCCGGATCTGACCCATTGCCGTGCGCGCCGAATCCTGCCAGGTGGGGGAAGGCAGCATCTCTTCCATCAGCAGTGCGTTCAGGCCGCGTGTGAAGGTGCGCCACACCCAGATGTTGTCTCCTCCGGTATGTCCCCACAGGTGGTCGGTATCGTTGAGCACTACCTTCCTCGAACAGTTGTGGCAGGGGTTGTCGCGATAGCGCTCCTTCGCATTGCCCGGGTTCGGAGAGATCCAGTCGGCGGGACTGTCTTCGAGTGTTTGGTTGGAGCCGCCGCGGTATTGGAAGGTCATACCGACGGGGTGTTGTTTTGGGAGCGTACTCTCAGTCTGCTTGACGTATCGGATCATGTGGTACTGCCATGCGGTGGACGCTACGGTGGCTTCGTTGGCGATTTCGTAGAGGACGTTGTCAAGATCGTTTACGGTCTGGATGACCTTGCGGACGTAGGCCTCTTGCAGGGCGAGCACGCGCTTACCCATCGGCGTGTCTTGCAGCGTATTGTATTCGATGGCAATGCCGTCGTTGCTTGCGTCGGCCTCGATGCCGTTGACGTTGTTGGGGGAGTGGAAGGGATGATGCGCCCAGCCATCGCTGAACTGGATCTCCCACCCTTCAAACAGCATGATGGAGACGTAGATTCCACGCGCCCCCGCGGCTTGGACACGCTGGCGGAGCCGCTGAAAGTAAGCTTCGTTGAACCGTGTCAGATCGAACTTGCCGTCGTGCAGCGCCCATGGATGCGGGGTTGCGTGTTTCACTTCACCGGTGAATTTGTCGGTCCATTGCGTGGTTTCCCAGCGCCAAAGCCGGATGAAATTGTGGCCATGCGCGGAGAGCGTATCGAGATATGCCGTGTAGTCGAAGACGGGCGGCGGATTGGACGTGGCGCCGCGGATGATTAGCCCGTTGTCCTGCAGGTTCTGCCACACGTGCGAACCGGCAAGAACAACGGCCCTTCCGGTTCCGTCTTCAAACCAGCGTGGATTGGAGGCGAGGACCCTTAGCGGACCTGCCTCGAGACTGACGGAGAAAAAGAGCGCGCAGAGGGCTAAGCCAAGGCCTTGGTGAGCTCTAAACCGCGTTCGTACATCATGGCTACTTCGCTGGAACATCCCAGGAACAGCATACCGTTATCGCGCCAGAATTTCCCGAGTTGGAGATGACGCGTCTGAGTGCCGGGCGCAACCTTGTGTTTGATGCAACTGTCGCGGACCTGCTCCATCGCTTTGACCAGCTTTGGGTTCATGAAGTCGCCAGGGCAGCCGAGTGCGATGGAAAAATCAGCGGGGCCGATCATCACCGCGTCGATGCCGGGGACTGCAAGCAGCTCATCGCGCATTTCCAATGCGCGCACGGTTTCGATCTGAAAGACCACCATGACGTGCTCGTTCATGTGAGCGATGACGTCGGGGATGGTGGCTTTGGCGTAGCCGACGTGATGGGGCGTGAGTCCGTAGCCGCGAATGCCGAGCGGTGGGTACTTGGTCCAACTGACGGCCTTCTCCAGCAATTCAGGGGATTCGACGCGAGGGAGCATGATGCCCATGGCGCCGGAATCGAGGCTTCGGGCGACCAGATCGTACTGCAGGTCCGCGACACGGACGATGGGCATGAGTCCTGCTTCGGTGGAGGCCTGGCAGATGTCGCGAACCGACTCGAAGCCGAGCCATCCATGTTCACCGTCGATAAACGCCCAATGGAATCCGGCCGCGGCGAGGATGCGGCCTACCTCCGCGGAACGGAGCATCCCAAAGGACGTTCCCAACTGGACCTGTCCCTGCTTGAGGGCTTGCTTCACGGGATTCGTTTTCATCGGTACTTACAGGAATAGCAAATGATGATCGGGACAGTCGGTATGGACGTTATCGTAAATCCGGCCGATGAGGTCCATGCCGTGGCGGGCGAGGAAGGGAAGGATGCCGTAGAAGCGCTCCTGGAGATGCTTGTGGGGATAGAGAGCGTGGAAAAGGTAATGCGCCTCTTCCTGGGCGCGAAGATCGCGGCGCAGGGATTCACGGGCGACCTTGCGCTGCATCTTGGACAGTTGATACTGAATCTTGGCGGAACTTCGCTGCAGCGCCGCGCCAAGAGTGGAATCGAACCGCCCGACGACGCCGAGAAGGTGTTCCAGTTGCGCTTTGGTCGCGTGCGAGGCTTCCGTAATTGCGGCGTTGACTTCGGGCGGCGAGAGCCGCGAGGCTAGCGTTTCGCGGAAAGCATCCTCACCGGGAAACAGCGCGTCCAACTGGAGGTTGTAGCGGCGAAGAAGCTTGCCGCTGCGTTCATCGACGATGGTGAAGCAGTTCCGCGGCAATGCCACCGGCATGCGGCCGAGCAACGTTTCGTAGATGACTTCGGACTGGGCCAGATAGGCGAGTTCCGCAGGTCCGCCGATATAGGCCACGGTGGGAAACATGAAGTCCTGTACGACGGGGCGAAGTGTGGCGTTGGGCGACAACGACTCGGCGCGCGCCGCCAGTTCCGCGGTGCTCCACTGCCGGTCGCGGTGATGGTAGGCGCCGTCGCGGCGGCGCAGAGCCAGGCGCCGGCCTTCGTCCAGTAGAAAAAAGAGCGATGTATCCTTTTCGATATGAACCTGCGCATGATAGCCGGCGTCGTTGAGCTGGCGGTTGCGCAGCAGGAGCTTTTCTGTGAGGCTTGGGGCGTGCTCGACGGCTTGCTTGAGGAAAGGCGCGGCGAGACGTCGAGAGGCCGGATGCATCGGATCGAAGAAAAGCAAATCGTAGGCGGCAAGCAGTTCCCCCAGCAGAGCGAGGAATGCTTGCCCGAAGGATCTGCCGTCGGCGTAGGCGCGCTCCGCCAGTCCGGCGGCCTCGGCGGCGAAAGGGAAGCCTTCGAGCGAATTTCGTAGCGCTTCGTGCGGTACGTTTTCGAGTGGGATCGAGCCCACAGGGCGGTCGGAGTGATCTGCATGCGGAGTGCGAAGCAGCACCGGTTTGAGCGCCTGGTTAAAGCTCCAACATGAACTGACTTCGGCCAAGTCGTGATCTTCGGTGGCCACCCAGAAGACGGGTACTGCCGGCGTGCCTTTGGCGGAAAGATCCCGTGCCAGGCGGACCGCGGTCAGGGCCTTGTAGATGCTGTAAGCAGGTCCGCCGTAGAGGCCGACTTGCTGGCCCGTGAGGACGGCGACGGCATTGGGTCGAGCGAGGATATCGAGCGATGGGGACGCAGGGTTCTGTGCCCGAAGGGCCTCGATGAGTGCGGACCGGCGCTCGGCTGGAAATTGAATTTGTGCGGCGGCTTCGGCGAGCGCCTTGGGATCGAACGGGGAATGAGGATAAAAACTCGATACGCGGTCGAAGCGGTACAGCAGATCGCTGAATAATTTCGACGTATGCGGCAGTTCCGTGTGACGTTTACAGACGACCTGCATGCCCCTCCCGATGGTCCCAGTGAAAGAACAAAACTACAGGGTAACAGATGCGTTGGGGTGGAAAAGGATTCGTTGAGTTTGCGTGGCAGGCGCCCGTATGTCAAGGTTTGGCAGCTTTTCGCGTATTGGCGAGGACTCCGCGGAGGGATTCAAAGGGGAGATCGGCGATAATGGGGCGGATCATCCGGCCCATGCCGAAGGGTATGTCGCGGGACAGCGAAACGGAGGTGCATTCGACATAGGTTCCGCCGTCAGCCTCCTGGAAGCGCCAGAAACTATCGAGCCGCCAAACGAACCCATGGCCCGTACCCGGCGCCTGCTGCTCTTCCCGCGGCGAGCCTGCGTGCTCCACCTCTGAGATCTTCGTGGACCTGGAGACGCTTTCCCATTTCTGCGGATCGACCTGCTTGTACCGGACTTTGTGTTCCGTCTCCAGCACTACCGTGATCACCTTCTTTTTCAATAGCCGGAGGCGAATGCGGAAATCGCTCCCATCGCGCTGGATGGTTTTTGAATCCATTACTTCGGGGGCGTAATAGCGCTTGTGGTTGTCGTAATTCTGGACTACCTCCAGGACTTGGCTGACCGTGGCGTTGGGAATGAAGACAGCGCCCTCGTAGTGGTGGATGAGCCCTCCCGGAGGTTCGCTTTGCGGGCGGCGTTCTTCGGCGAACAACTCGCCGCCTTTCACGCGCTGACGGAGACCGGACACCTGATCGATGAGCAGAAATTGCGGCCGTTTCTCCATGCGCTTTTCGATGGACTGAAGATAGTTGAGATAGAAGCGGTCCGTGGCCGGTTCCAGGGTTGCGGCGGAAAGCAAAGCCGCCGGAAAGAACAGTGGAATGAAACGCAACATCCTTGATTTCATTTTAGCCTCCGGAGCCTGAGAGAATAGGACGCATGCTGCGGAGAGATATCTTGCGGGCTCTGGCTGCTTCCCCGGCCGGGGCGATTGGATTGCGCGGGCAGGACCGCCTGGAACCCGTGGCAGTACAGGCCGGCGATGTGACGCACGGGCGCGCGGTGGTATGGACGCGGGCGGCGCGGCCCGGCAAGATGACGGTGCGGTATCGCACATCGGATAGCGGACCGGCCCGAACCGTGCAAGGGCCGGCACTGAGCGCGGCGACGGATTTCACGGGACGCGTGGAACTGAGCGGACTGCCGGACGGGCAGCGCATTCTGTACGAGGTTTCTGTCGACGGCGGGGCTGCTTTGCGCGGGCATTTCGTCACTCCGCCGGGTGCGGGCGGCGATGTGCGGTTTCTTTGGTCGGGCGATATGGTGGGGCAAGGCTGGGGCATCAATCCCGATTTGGGGGGAATCCGCATCTTTGAGGAGATGCGCAAATTGGAACCGCATTTCTTTATCCACAGCGGGGATTCCATTTACGCCGATTCTCCCGTGCCCGCGGAGGTGACGCTGCCCGATGGCCGCAAGTGGCGCAACCGCGTGTCCGAAGAGAAAAGCAGCGTCGCACAGACGTTGGACGAGTTTCGCGGCTGTTACCGGTACAATTTGCTGGATGAAAACGTGCAGCGGTTCTCGGCATCCGTGGCCCAGATATGGCAATGGGACGATCATGAGGTAACGAACAACTGGTCGCCCTCGAAGGATTTTTCCGGCGATGCGCGTTATGCGGAGAAAAACATTCGGGTGCTGGTGGAGCGGGCACGGAAAGCTTATCTGGAGTATGCTCCGCTGCGGCTGAATCGCAAGGAGCCGGGAAGGATCTATCGCAAGATCTCCTACGGGCCGCTGCTCGATGTGTTCGTGGTGGACATGCGGAGCTACCGAGGGCCCAACACGTTCAACCTGCAGGCCGCGGAATCGGCGGAGACCGTATTCCTTGGGCGTGCTCAAATGAACTGGTTGAAGCAGGACCTGAAGCAGTCGCGGGCGGCGTGGAAAGTGATAGCCGCGGACATGCCGGTGGGGTTGGTGGTCGGCGACGGCAAGGACGCGCAGGGGCGGACGAGGTATGAAGCGATTGCCAACGGCAACGGGCCTGCGCTGGGGCGTGAGTTGGAAATCGCCGGATTATTGCGGTTCCTCAAGCAGAACGGGGTGAAGAATACGGTGTGGCTGACGGCGGATGTCCATTACACGGCAGCGCATTATTACGACCCGGCAAAGGCGAAATTTGCCGATTTCCTGCCGTTTTGGGAGTTTGTCAGCGGGCCGCTGAACGCCGGAACGTTCGGTCCAGGGGTGCTCGACGACACCTTCGGGCCTCGCGTGGAGTTTGCGCGCGCGCCCGCCAAGGGGCAGTCCAACTTGTCGCCGCTCGACGGCATGCAGTTCTTCGGCGATGTCCGCATCGACGGTAAAAGCCGCGAACTAACCGTTGTCTTGCGAGACATGACAGGAACTGGATTGTATTCCAAGACGCTGGCGGTGGAGGCATGATGCGGCGGCGCGACTTCATGACGGCAATGGGTCTGACGGGGTTCTCGATGCAAGCACAACAACGCACACAGGCACGTTCGATGGTGTTTTCCCGCAGTGGGATTGTCGCCACCAGCCAGACCCGTGCCTCGCAGGCAGGGGCGATGGCGCTGGCCCGCGGCGGCACGGCGATGGATGCGGCCATCGCCGCCAATGCGGTGCTGACTGTCGTCGAACCGATGAGTTGCGGCGTGGGTGGCGATCTATTCGCGATCTACTATGACGCGAAGACCGGGAAGGTCAGCGGACTGAACGCGAGCGGACCCGCGCCCGCAGCCATGTCGATTGCGAAGTTGAAGGCGCTGGGCAACTATTCCATGCCGCAGGACGGCATCCATTCGGTGACCGTGCCCGGATGCGTGGACGGATGGCGGAAACTGCACCAGACCTTCGGACGGCTGCCGTGGCGGGAGATCTTCGCTCCGGCCCGATTCTACGCAAGGGAGGGCTTTCCGCTCACGGAGATTATTCAGGACCACTGGCGATCAAGCGTTGCCAAACTCAATTTCAGCGAGTATACGCGCAAGACGTGGCTCCAGGATGGGCGCGCTCCAGATGTGGGCGACATCGTGCGCAATCGCGATTTGGCGAAGACCCTCGATCTGATTGCGGAACAGGGCGCGGACGCGTTCTACAGAGGCGCGATTGCACAAGGGTTACTGGCTACATCGAAGAAACTGGGCGGGCTGATGACGGCCTCAGACCTGGCGCAGTTCTCCGCCGAATGGGTAGACCCGATTACGACTACCTATCGCGGATGGAAAGTCTACGAATTGCCCCCGAATTCGCAAGGACTCGCCGCGCTGGAGATGCTGAATATTCTCGAGACGTTGCCGGTGAATGAGTATGCGGCTGACAGCGCTGCGGCATTTCATGTAAAGATTGAGGCCCAGAAACTGGCTTACCGGGATTTGCAGAAGTATCTGGGCGATCCACGCCAGGCTCAGGTGCCGCTGGCCGGGTTGCTGTCCAAACAGTATGCGGCCGGGCGCGCGAAGCTCATCGACGCGGAGAAGGCCAATTGCGATATTGAAGCGGGCAAGCCGTTGCCGGGGGCCGGAGACACAATCTATCTGGCGGCGATCGACAAGGCCGGCAACATCGCTTCGCTGATCCAGAGCGTCTATCTCAGCTTCGGCAGCGGTGTTGGCGTCGAAGGTTACGGATTCCATCTCCATAACCGTGCCGGGCTGTTCGAGTTCGAAGAGGGGCATCCGAATGCTCTGGCGGGAAAGAAGCGCCCATTCCATACCATTATTCCGGCCATGATGGAGAAGGGCAACATCCGGATGGGCTTCGGAATCATGGGCGGACTGAATCAGGCGCAGGCCCATGCACAGTTCGTGAGCAATGTCGTCGATCACGGCATGAATATCCAGATGGCGCTGGAGGCCCCTCGCTTCACCAAGCTCAATTTCGGCGGATGCGACGTGATGGTGGAGAACCGCCTGCCTGTCACCGTCCGTGAAGCGTTGACGGCGAAAGGGCACCGCTTGGAGGTGCAGGGCGATTTTTCCGGATGGATGGGGGGCGGACAAGTGGTGATGCGGGATGTTGAGGCGGGAGTGAACTCCGCGGCATCGTCGCCGCGCAAGGATGGCGCCGCCGTGCCCGAGCCCGATGGTTACTATCCGACACCACAGGGGAGCCGCCGCGGAAGGCAGTAGATCGCCTACACCCAAAAGCGAACGTAGGGTGGCGCTCCGGGTTGGACGGCGGCCAGGCGGTCCGCTTCGTCCGACTGCGCGCAATCGGGACCGTCCGGATAGCGATATCGGGCAATGAAATCGTCGTGCATTTCAAGCCCCCAGCCGGGCGCGTCCGGCAGCACATAGTGGCCGTTGCGAACCTGCAAAGGGTGGAGAAATACGCCCTGTTGTAAGAATTCGAGGTATTCCAGCCAGCGCCCTTCGCTTCCGAACCACGTTTGGTCGAAGACCGACATTGGCCCGACCAACTGACCCAAGCCAATGCCCCCGCTGTGAGGACAAACCGGTACTTTGTATTTGGCGGCGATGGCGATGATGGCGAACAACTCATTGACACCGCCGACGCGGGCGCCGTCGATCTGGCAATGGGTGAGTCCGCCGCCGGCCAGCATCTGCTTGAACGTGACGGCATCCGGGGCCTGTTCTCCGCCGGCGACTCCGATGCCCAGCGGAGCGAGCGCCTCGCGCAGGCGGATGTAGCCGGTGACATCGTTGTAGGCGATCGCCTCTTCGATGAACAACGGGTGGTAATCGGCGAGTTCGCTCATGTAGGACGCTGCGTTCTTCCAATCGCCGAGGTTCTGGTTGGCGTCGGTGAGCAGAAGCGCATCGGATCCGGTGGCATCGCGCATGGTGTTCAGCATGCGGCGATCTTCTTCGAGTGCCCGGGCGCGGTCGTATTGCTGGCCGCGGCCGACTTTGGCTTTGAAGGCTCGCGTGCCCTGCCGGTAGAGATTGCCGCAAAGCTCGTGCACCTCCGCAAGCGGACGGCCTGACCATCCGGCAGTGCTGTAAACACGCACGCCCTGCTGTTCGAGGCGCGCGAGATTCTCTCCTCTGCCGGAGTCACGCGCTTCGAGCATGGTCAGCAATTCGTCCTCTGTCAGCGCGTCCCGCAGGTGGTGAAAGTCAATCGCTTTGACAATGGTCTGAGGTGAAAGGCTGGTCAGGAGCTTCCACATAGGGACCCGATCGCGTTTGGCCCAAAGATCCCACAGCGCGTTGACCACGCTGCCCACCGCCATACGGTAAGCGCCGAGGGCCAGCCAGCGGAGTTGGTGATGTTCAGCCAGGGATTGGGCGAAGAGGCCGGGTTCGGCGATGAACTCATCCAGGCTGCGCCCTACGACCAGGCGGGAGAGAGCTTCGATGGCTGCTTTCTGTACTTGTGTTCCGTCGCCGCAGGTGAAAACAAGAGAGCGGCCTTCCAATCCCGTACTGGTGCGGAGAATGGCCACCGCACAAGAGTAGTTGGGGGCGAGATGCCGCGGATCGGAACCTGCCATGCCAAGCCGGACCGTCGGATAACGGATGTCGAGAACTTCGAGGGACGTGATTGTGTGAGGCATCGGTGCTGACGTTCTCATTCATTATCGACTGAAGCGCGGCGACGCGATTAGCGGAAGTTCCACCAAAGAACCAGCGTGCACGCAAAGAGCATCGCTGCCCAGATGCGGTAAGTGGCGCCGCCCAGGTTCTCCGTGGCGGAAGAGGCGAAGACATGACCTTCGATCTTCGATTCGGGCGGCGCCGCCGTTGCCAGGCTCACGGCGATCATCGTCACGGCGGCGAAGAGCCATACGAGAATGCTGCGATGCAGAAACGACGTCAAGTACGGGTGCGAAACGATCGACCATCCAAGTGTTTGGTCGAGAAATAGAAATACGCCCAGCGCAAAGCCCGCCGCGCCGCCGCTGATAGCGCCCGCCGTGTTGCCGCGCTTCCAAAGAAGCCCAACGAAGATGACCGCTCCGAGAGGAACACCAAGGTACGCCGAGAGCATTTGCAGGTAGTGCCAAATGGTGACAGAGAGCCCCACCAGCGGTGCGGCGAGCACTCCCAGAAATGCCATGAGGATGGTCACCTTGCGGCCGATGGCGACCTGCTCGGGATCGGTAAGCCCCGGTTTCCAGCGCAGAAAGAAGTCGCGCACAACCAGCGTGGCGCTGGCGTTGTAACAGGCGCTCATTGAGGACATCAGAATCGCGATGAGTCCGGCCAGCACAAGGCCGCGCAATCCAACCGGAAGCAGATCGCTGACCAGCGTCGGATAAGCCATGTCCGCCTTGGGCAAATTCGGATAGAGCGCTTTGGCGATGACTCCGGGAAGCACCAGGATAAAGGGGATCAGCAACTTCAGAAAGCCGGCAAAGATCGCGCCTTTCTGGCCTTGATCGATGGAGCGGGCGCCGAGAACCCGCTGCACGTTCGTCTGGTCCATGCACCAATAGAACATGCCCCCGAACAGGTTGCCGATGAGGAATCCCGTAATAGGCAACTCGGAATCGAGCGGCTTCGCCATATGGAGCAACTGCGCGTCCACGCGCTCCGTAAGCCCGCTCCAGCCGCCGACGGCGCTCAGTCCGGCAACGGTAAGAACAATGCTGCTGGCGATGAGCCACGTACCCTGCACCATGTCGGCGTAGACCACGGCTCGCAGACCGCCCTTCATCGTGTAAATGGCGGTGAAGATCGACAGCACGATCATCACCGCCATCTGATTCCATCCGAATAGCAGAACGAACAGCAGCGAACCGGCCCAGAGGTCGATGGCGTTCTTGGTGAGCACGTTCATCACCAGCAGGTTGGCCGAGAGGAAGGCGCGCAGGCCCCAGCCGAAGCGTCGCTCCAGAAATTCCGGAATCGTGTAGATCCGGTTGCGCAGATACAGCGGCGCGAAGAGCGTGGCGAGAATGATCAGGCACCAGGCGGCCATCCATTCATAGCCTCCGGTGACCATCCCCACACGATAGCCGTCGCCGGCAAGGCCCACAACATGTTCGGCGGAAATGTTCGATGCCAGCAACGACATGCCGATGAAGGGCCAGCGCAGATCGCGTCCGGCAAGGAAATATTCGGCGTCGGTTTGCTTCTTGCCTGCCGCGCGCAGTACCGCGCCGACGACAAGGGCAAGGCTCAGAAGAATAATAGAGGAGTCGACAAGGCCTAGCATTTGGAAGATCCGTTCAATTCTAGCGCCCCCGGGTGTAGGTGCAGGCGCACCGGCATACGACGCCGGCACAGTAAAATAGCTTCGACACAAGTGACGCGCTTTCTCATTGTTGACGATGACCGCGACTTGACTGCTCTGCTGGCGGAGTACTTCGCCGGCGCAGGCATCGCCACGGTCAGCGCAACCGACGGAGCGAAGGGTCTGGCGAAGGCGCTCGAGGGCGGGTTCGATCTCGTGATTCTCGATGTGATGCTGCCACACATGGACGGCTTCGAATTGCTGCGCCAGTTGCGCAAGCGCAGCAACGTGCCCGTGATCATGCTGACCGCCCGCGGAGAGCGGGAAGATCGCATCGCCGGCTTGCGGTCCGGGGCGGACGATTACCTCCCCAAGCCGTTCGATCCCGATGAGCTGCTGGCTCGCGCCAAGGCGATTTTGCGCCGGACCCGCGCGCCGGAGCTGACCGTGGCGAATGTGTCGAAGGTGGGCGAACTGACCATCGACATGGGGCGGCGCACGGTGTTGCTGCGCGGCGAGCCGGTGGAGGTGACGGCGCTCGAGTTGGAGATCCTCGATCTGCTGGCGCGTCCCGCCGGGCGTGTAGTGTCGCGCGATGAAATCTCCGGAGTGCTGTACCAGCGCCCTGTGGCGGCGTTTGACCGCACGGTGGACGTGCATGTGAGCCGCCTGCGGCGCAAGGTGGAACCAGGCGGCGTGCGCATTCGCGGGGTGCGCGGCGTCGGCTACGTGCTATCGGCAGGCCTGGAATGAAGTCCCTCTACGGTGTCATTCTGCTCTGGTTTGTGCTCCTACTGGCGGTTGCGGGAGCCTTGATGCTGTTCGCCTCGCCCGTGTTTCTCTTCCGCTTGTCGGGCAAAGGCGGGCCTGTGGAGCGGATGAATATGGTGTTTCTCGGCCAGGCCCGCCAGGCGTTGGCGCGAGGAGGGGGCGCGGAACTGGGCGCTTATCTGCGTGGACTCGAAGCGCAGTTGCCCGCCCGGTATTTCCTTCTCGACGACGCTGGGCGCGATCTGGCGACGGGCGAAGACCGCTCGCTTCTGCTGCGTCTGGCCTCGCGCGGCATCTGGGTGCCACGCAAGAACGGGTTGCTGATGCGCACCTATGGCAAGGACGGCTTCCACCTGCTTTTGCTGATCCGGCCGGAAGCGCCGGAGGAGGGCCGCGCCCCTTATGCTCTGCTGCTGTTTCTGGTGACCTCTGCCCTTTGCTGGGTCTTTGCTGCTCGTCTGGCTGCCCCCGTGCGGAGCCTGGCGCGGACCATGGAACAGTTTGGGCGCGGCGACTTGCAGGTTCGCAGCACGATTCAAAGGGCCGATGAGATCGGCGATCTCGCCCGTTCGTTCAATCGCATGGCGGAGCGCATTGGTTCACTGCTCGCCGCGGAACGGCGTCTGCTGCAGGAGATCTCGCACGAACTGCAGTCACCGTTGGCACGCATGGCCGTGGCAGCCAAGTTGACTCGCACGGCGCCGGATCGCGAATCTGCCGCCGCGCGTGTGCAGAAGGAAGTCGACCGGATGTCGCAACTGGTCTCCGCGCTTCTCGATCTGGCTCGCGCCGAGGGCGACCCGGAATCACGCCGCCGCGAACGCGTGCCTTTGGCCGATTTGCTCCGCGACCTCATCGAGGATTGCCAGCCGGAGGCCAGCGAGCACGGCTGTACTCTGCGCGCGGAACTGGCTGAGGCGTTGGTTGACGGCGATGAGGAACTTTTGCGGCGCGCCTTCGAGAATGTCTTGCGCAACGCCTTGAGACACGCTCCCGCGGGGTCTAGTGTCGAGGTTTACTTGCGCACCGCCGGCGGGGAGGCAGAGGTCGTAGTGCGCGACTACGGACCGGGAGTGCCGCCGGAATCGCTGGGCAAGATCTTTACACCTTTTTATCGCGTTACCGGGACGGGCACCGGCCTGGGACTGTCACTGGCCCGCCGCGCAGTCATGTTGCACCAGGGCCGGATTGGCGCGGAGAATGCCGATCCCGGGCTCCGCGTGAGCATCCAGCTTCACACTTCGTAACAAACCCGGGATCTCAGTGGTGCGTTCTTTCTAATAGAGGGCGGCGACGAAGCCAGCCACTCGAAAGAAGGAGAACGAAAATGAACCGTAGATTGATGACTCGTATTGCAGGCGTCGCGGCTGTGACGACGCTTGGCGTTGGATTGATGGCGCAGAGCGGACGCCCGCAGCGCGGGCAGTTCGACCCGGAGGCGCGGGCGGCGTTCCTGGCAGGATATCTGGAACTGACCGACAGCCAGAAGACGCAGGCGAAGGAGATTTTCGCCTCTGCGCGGACGGAAGCTGAGCAGGCGCGCGGCCAAATGAAGAGCGCGCGGGAAGCGTTGGAGGCGGCCGTGAAAACGAACGCGAGCGATTCTCGGATTGACCAGGCATCGGCTGCCGTGGGGGCGCTGGCAACACAGCAGGTGGCATCGATGGCGAAGCGCTTCGCGAAGTTCTATGCCATCCTGACACCCCAGCAAAAAGAGAAACTCGAGACGCTGAAGGCGCAGTGGGAGGACCGCATCGGAGGCATGCTCGGGCGGCGGTTGTAGCGTATTGCGGCGGCGCATGCGGCCGGGGTGTGCCCCGGCCCTTCCCGTCAGCCGAGATAGTCGAAGAGACTCTTGCGCGGTGTGTTGGCGCGGGTTTGGAAGGCGGCGTCCAGTTGCAGCCTCGCCTGCGTCAGCTCAGTCGCCGCGTCGGCGAGGTCGGCTTCTTCGATGGTTGCCACCTGCGTGCGCAGGCTCAGTTCCAGCTTCTCCGCGGAGTCGATGGATTCGCTGACGCGGTTCTGGATGATGCCGTAGGTCGCCAGGCGCTGGTTGAGGTAGACCGAGGCTCCACCAAGATTGTGCAGCGCCTCCTCGAGCGAAGGGATGGTCGGATCGGGAGGGTCAGGCGGATTGTCAACCGCGAGGATGGCGCGTCGCATTCCGTTCACCGCGGCAAAAACCTTCTCGTCCGGGTTCGGCCCGTCGAAGATCAACTCGGCGGTAAAACCGACAGAGAAGGTGAGCCCGCTCGCATCCGCCACTTTGCGCGAGGAGATAGTGCCCTGATAAGCAGAAACTCCCGACGGTTGGAGCGGATCGAGGGCGTAGGGTGCGATCTGGTCCGTGTCCCCGCTGAAGAGATAGCGGCCCTCCACCGCCACATTGGCTGTCGCCACCAGCCTTTCCAGAATGCCTTCCAACTCAGCGGCAACCTGTGCCCGAGTCCCCGCGTCCTGGTGACCGCTGGAACCCTGCGCCCCCAACACGCGCGCCCGTTCGATGAGGCTCACCGCGTTGCCTACCGCCTTTTCCGCAGTGTCCACCTCGGTCTTCACGCGGCCCAGGTTGAGTTGTGTCTGCTCGATCCGTTCCAGCCCGTTGCGCGCGGTGAGCAGCCGGCTTACCTGATCGGGCGCATCGGAGACGCGCGTGAGTTTCAGTCCGGAGGTGAGTTGGCGCTGGGCGCGGTCGAGCCGCCGCTGATGCCGCTCGACATCGATCAGAAAACGTTCGGCCGAGGCTGGTAGTCCGGTGATCATAATGGTGATTCCTAGCGCAGAAGGTTAATCAAGACGTCGGTGAGTTCGTTCAGTACCTGGAAAAGCTGTGCGTTTGCCTGGTAAGCCCGCTGCGCCTCCACCAGGCGGGCGGCTTCCTCGTCGAGTGATACACCCGAGCGCTCCGCTCGCAGTTCCTTGCTTTGAGACAACAGCTCTTCCTGTATCTGCATGCCGTCGTTGGCGTTTTGCAGGTCACGGCCCAGTTTTGCCCCCAATTCACCGTAGAAAGTGTGGAAGGACCCGCCGTCGAGTTCGGCGGATTCGGACAAAGAGGCTAGCAGGAGTGCGTTTCCGTTGCCTCCGGGCGCCGTGGTTTCAGCGCCGGCAAGTTGCCAGGGTTCGAGAGGGTTTGTGGTGAGCGTTGCGGCCGCCCCCAGAACAGGATCGTAGGTGAACAGATCCACGAGCGGGGATGAACCGTTCGCATCCAGCCCTCCGGCCAGCACCTGATTCACCCGGTCAGCGAAGGTGGACGCCATGCGGTTCAGATCGTCGAGGTATGTGGGGATCTGCTGGTTTCGCGTTTCCAGCAGGCCCGCCAGGCCTCCATTGCCCACCTGTGCCGTGATGTCAGCTTCTTGTGCATTGAGGATGCGGGGAGTGCCGAAGCTGAAGTCAGCCCGGATTTCATATTGCCGGTCTCCAATCACCAGGGGTGTTTGGCCACCCAGCAGGATTTGCATGGTGCCGTCTTCGGCCTTTAGGACATTGAAGTCCACCAGTTCGGAAAGTTCTTCGAGTGAGGCATAGAGTTGAGCGTCGAGACCCGGGTCATCCACCTTTTGCCGGTCGGTGCGCATTTCGAGGTTGATTTCGCGCACTCGCCCGACGATGGAATTGATCCGGTCGACCGTGCTGGCGATCTGGCGCTCCGCCGTAGTGGCCGCCGCGGCGATGCTCTTTGCCGTGGAATTGAAGGAGCGGGCGACGCTGGCAGCCCTGTCCAGCACCACTTGTCTTGCGACGGGGTCGTTGGGGTTCACGGCCCAACTGGACACCCCGTTGAAAAACCGGTTGAGCGCACCTGGAATGCCCGCTCCGTCGGCGATGGAGAACGTTGATTCTACCTCTTCCAGGATGGGCCGCTGTTCGGCATACCGGCCATGATTACTGCTCTGTCTCCAGACATTACGCTCACTGAACTCGTTGCGGTAGTTGATCAACTCACCCGTGGCGACGCCTCCGGCCAGTCCCAGCCGCACATCGAAGTGACGGGGGTAGAGGCTCAATTGGCGGCGGGCGTAGCCCGGAGTACTGGCGTTGCTGACGTTGTTTTGGATGGTCATCAGCACGCGGTCATTGGCGCGCATGGCGCCAGTCGTTGTGATGAGAGCTGAAAAAAGTCCACCCATGTGCGTTATCCCTCGATGGCGATATGGAATGGGGATGAGGGCGTCGGCAAGCCGCCAGCAGAGGTATAACTGGTGTCTTGTCCTGCCGCGCTCTGAATGCTGGAGAGCCAATGGCGTTGCCAACCTTCCGCATGCTGGTGGCTGGCGAGCGTGATGGCGAGTTCTCGCCGGAAGCATGCCGCAGCTTCCCGGACCTCAGAAGTAACTGGTTGTCCGCGAAGGGCTTGAATGGCGCTCTGGAGGTTGGCGACGGCTCTCGTAAGATGCGCGGTCCCAGCGTCGTGCTGGTTCAGAAAATGATGACGGCGCGCCTCGTGCAAGGCGGCGGCAGCCTCGGCCAGCGCTAGAGCGGTCACTTTTAGAAACCTCCTAATGCCTCGTCCACCAACCGTTCGGCGACGACAGCCGAATCGCCCTGATAGGCGCCCGATTGGTAGGCTTCCCGCAACGCCTGTACCTTTTCCAGACGCTCCGGCGTGTCCTCGCTTTCGGCGCGCAGCGAGTTGCTGAGTAACGAGAGTTGCACCCGGTCCCCGTCGGCCGTGCGCTGTTCCGTACGTCCGCTTCCGGTTTGAGGAGTGCTCTCGGTGGCGCGGGAACGCTCCGCACCCGATAACCCTGCTCCAGTCAACCCTGTTAACTGGTCATTGTGGATCTTCACTGTCCACCTCCTTGAGGAGATTTGGCGGCCAATCTCTATGGCCCTTTTCTACCGCCCGCTATCCCTCGCGGGCACCCTGGGGTATCGAACCCGAAGGCGATGTCGCCCTCGAAGGTCTTATCGGAAACCCACCCGCCCCCTTTAACGAAAATTTTTGTGAGCCCTATTTCGCCCCTTCCTCCCCCTTCGTGCTACACTCAAGTTTTGCGGACGCCTGTCTAGCATTCACCTATGATCATCCTGCTAACCATTGTTCACGTCATCGTGTGTTTCTTCCTGGTCGTCGTCGTTTTGCTGCAGAGCGGCAAGGCGGCCGATTTGGCCGGGGCTTTTGGCGGCATGGGTTCGCAGACAGCGTTCGGGCCGCGCGGAGCCGCGACGGTGCTCTCCAAGGCGACTACCATAGCCGCCGGACTGTTCATGCTGACCTCGCTGACGCTCTCCGTTATGGCAACCCGCAGCGGACGCACCGGTTCGACGGTTCTTGAACGGACCGCCCCGGTTACCAAGGGCAGCGCTCCAGCCCCGGCGGGCTCCACGCCTATCCAGATTCAGACCGAAGGCGGCAAGCCGCAGACTGTAAACATCCCGGCAGTGCCGGCTGAGAGCGCCAAGCCTGCCGCACAGCCGCCGGCGGCTCCTGCCAAAAAGTAAGGTTTCGTTCAAGTTTTTCCTCAATGCGGAGGTGGCGGAATTGGCAGACGCACTAGCTTGAGGTGCTAGCGCTCGAAAGGGCGTGGGGGTTCAAGTCCCCCTCTCCGCACCAAGTTCTACATGCCAAGGAAGCGGGAAGCCGGCAACGGACTTCCCGCTTTCGCTTTCCAGACCTCACCTATTCGACAAATACCAACTTTCCGAACCGCGCCGGCTGATGCGGGGACGGGCGTTCCAGCTTGGTATCGGCCCACACACTGAGCCGCCGCTTCGGCTCCACCCCATCCCAGCGGTTGAGGTTCGCCGTCCATTCCGAGCCCCGCGCGGGCGGAAGCGCCTTCGTCAACTCCTCGAAGTTCCGCCACGGAATGGCCACTTCCAACGACCAACCCTGGTCCGTATCCGACGTCAGGTTCAAAGTGCCCCGAATCCGAGTGGCCAGCAGCACGCCGCTGAAATCGATCCGTTTCAGCAGCAAGTGCGGCCATGCGTAGAAATAGTCGTAGAGCGTACCCCGGGCGTTCATCTCCATCCCGTAATAGAAGCTCTGTTTCGGATTGGGGTTGAGGAACAACTCCACGGCATCGTCGCGGTAGGTGGGGTCGTCGCGCTGGTCGAAATGGGCGGTGACGTCGGCGTCGTCGCATTCGAACGCCGCATAGAGGTAATCCTCATCCCACAACAGGCGCACCGCCGTCTTCTGTTTCGCGCCAGGCTGCTCCCAGGGGAACTGCAACTCGGCGAAGGCGGCGCGCTTCCAAGCGTCGTCGTCCAACCTGCCGTCCACGACAATCTTCCCCCCGGTCCGGTGCACCTCGTAGCTCTGGCAGGCCGCTGGGGCGGCAAACGCGATGAACAGCAGCGTGAATAGCATGTACGCACCATTGTAGTGCGTGCCGGGCGGAAACAATCGTGCTACCATCCCGAAATGGCAAACCCTATCCTGAGGCACACCGCCACGATTCGCCTCACGCATTGGATCGCCACAATCTGCTTCTTCACCCTGTTGCTGAGCGGCATCCAGCTAGTGATCTCACATCCCAGATTTTATTGGGGCGAGACCGGGAACGTGAATACGGCCGCCCTTTTCCAATTGCCGATTCCTTCCTCCCGCGCAACGGTGAAGACGGGCTACGGCTTCGTTCTGCCCGACCAAAACGGCTGGAGCCGCTCCCTGCACTTCCAATCCGCCTGGCTTGTCGGGTTCACCGGGCTGCTCTATGTCATTCATGGACTCGCTACCGGGCATTTTCGCAACAATACGTATCGGCGCCCGCAGCGGCTCACCTATCTGGCCGTGGTGTTCGTGCTGTTTCCGCTGATGATCTGGACGGGGCTGGCGATGTCGCCTGCGGTGACCGCGGCGGTACCGTTGGATGTGTTCTGGGGGGGCCGGCAATCGGCGCGGACCGTGCACTTTCTGGTCACCTTGTGGCTGGTGCTTTTCCTCGCCGTCCATGTCCTCAAAGTTTACGGGGCCGGGTTCCGCAAGCTGACGGGGGCCATGATCACCGGGCGCATCCCGGAGGAGGGCCGCTAGAATGCCATCGAGACGCAAATGGATGATGACCGGACTTGCCGCCAGCGCCGCCGGAGCCGTGAGCCTGAAGCTTGCCGCCCACAAAGGGCTGATCCCTCCCGACCATGGAGGCATCTACGGACCCGGTGCAACGCTCACCTATGCTGCCCAGCGGCTGCTCACCCGGGGGGCGATGGCCCGCGAATACCCGCGGGCGGCCATTTCACCGAAGCCGTTCGCCAATCCAACCCAATTCCGGAACGACGCCTATGACCAAATGGCGAAGGACGGCTTTCGCGCCTGGCGCCTGCGCATCGAAGGCTCGGTCACTCGTCCCCGTGAATACTCGCTCGACCAGCTAAGGCAACTGCCGGTCCGCAGCCAGGCGACGCAGATGATCTGCGAGGAGGGCTGGTCGTTCATCGCAGAATGGGCTGGTGTCGAACTGGCCGGGTTGCTGGGCGACGCCGGTATGCGCGCCGAAACAAAGTTCATCGTTTACGAATCGATGGAGCAAGGCTGGTGGGACAGCCTCGATTTGGACGACGCCATGCATCCGCAGACGCTGGTGGCCCACTCCATGAACGGCTCCGAACTGCCCTCCGCCCATGGCGGTCCTCTGCGTATGCGCGTTCCCAGGCAGATTGGATACAAAAGCGTAAAATACCTGGCGCGGATCATCGCAACGGATGATCTCCGCAAGTTCGGCAAAGGCCTTGGCTCGCCCGGGCCGGAGTATGGCTACTCCTGGTATGCGGGGATCTGACCTCCCCAGGCGGGTCTCCCCTAGCGGGCCACCTTCCTGGCTTTCGATTCCGAAATCAACTTCTTGATCAACTGTACCTCCTCCTGCCGGTACGGTTTGCCATCGATACGGAACACCTCATGGAACCAAACCGCCGGCTCCCGGCCATTGATGTAGGGCTGCTTCCAGCTATCCCAGGGCAGATGCGTTTGCGTCTTGCCTTCCACCAGACCCCAGTTATACATCGCCACGCCGTACTGCAAGCCGATGGGCAGCGAGCCCTGGAACGTGCTCCTGTTCCCGCGAGCCATGTACTCCGTGCACAGCACCGGCCGGCCGAAGCGCAGCAGCGCCTTCACCCGCCTCTCGAACATCGCCCCGTCGTTGTAGTCATGAAATGAGATCACGTCGGATTGTTCCAACAGGATACGGTCCGTAGCCGAGAGCTTGTCATCCGATCCCCATTCCCCCTGCCACACGCCGCTGGTCAGCGGCTGCGAAGCCTTCGCCACCCGCGCCCACACAAACACCTTCGGCAGCAGTGCGTTCACCATCGCAATCTTGTTTTCCGGTTCCAGTTTGCGGTACGAGGAGCCATTCATGTTATCCGGCTCATTCCACACATCCCATGCCAGCACGCGCCGGTCGTTGGCAAAGGCGCCCACCACGCCCTTCACATAGGACTCCAGCCGCGCCTCCTGGGCCGGATCGCTCAATGCCTTCGCTCCTGGTCCCTGTACCCAGCCCGAGTTGTGCACCCCCGGCTTCGGCGCACGTTGTTTGCCCAACTGCGGCGCCGGATCCCATACCGAATCGAACAACACGAACATCGGCCTGATGCCATGTTTCCCAGCGATCGAGAGAAAGGTGTCGATGCGCTTGCGGAAACCCGCGGCATCCTGCTGCCACAGCAAATCGTGCAGAAATACGCGCATCGTATTCATGCCGATGCCCGCCGCCCAGCCCAGCTCCAGGTCGATTCGCTTGGCGTCGAAAGTATCCGCCTGCCACATCTCCAACTGATTGATGGCGCTCGCCGGAGTGTAATTGCCTCCCACCAGCCACGGCTGTGCCGCATACCAGGCTTTCGCCTTGGCCGCGTCCCACCGTGCAACCTGGCAGGGCGCCAGCGCGGCCGCCAGCAACGCCGTCCACAGTATCCGTCCCATCATTCGCTTCTCCTGTTTGTCTCGTGCGATTTGCCGAAGACTGTAAACTCCAGCACGCCCATCGGACCGCCTTTCGGACGCCCCGTCACCGTCAGCCTCACATAGCGGGCCTGCCGCGGGGCAAACTCATCGAACGTCACATTGTTCGCCCGGCTATTGGCCGTCTGATCCGCAACCGTCTGAAATACCTTATTGTCGAGGGAAAGCTCAACTTTGTACCGATAGGCGCCCACAGCCGCGCGTGCTGAGTCGCCGTACCAGCGTCCGTGGCCTTCCATCCGCAGATCCTTCGCGCCCGGCCTTGGCGCGTTGTCGAACATCAACCGCACCGAATCCACATCGAACTCCTGGTTGGCGTCGGACGGATTGCGGCAGCCCAGATCGAGGACCAGCGACGGCTGTGCGTCGTCGTCTTCCGGCTCCCACCATGTGCGCACGTTGTTGTCGAACGCGTACATCGCGTCCCGCCCCGGCCGCTGGCTGCTTGCCGACCATGTGTACCGGTTCACCGAAATCGCGATTGAACCGCTATCGTTGTCGAGCCACGGCCTGGCCGCCGCTCCCGGTCCGTACTGCGGGGTTTCGCTCGGCCCGTCCACATACATGTTTCCCCGCGCATCGAAGCCCACCGGATCCATTCCCACTCTGCGGTCAAACACACTCCAGTTACGGTACAGAATCGTGTAGAACGCCCACAGTTTACCATCCGGCCCTTCCACCACGCTGTGATGGCCGGTGCCGTTGATCAAACCGTTCTTATGCACCAGAATCGGATTGCGCTGCGCATAGACGAAAGGCCCCAGCGGCTTCTTGCCGGTGTAGACCCCCACCGCATAGGTCTTCCATTCCGTCCCCGGCGCAGAATACTGCAGATAATAGGTTCCCTTGCGCTTCGTCATCCACGGCGCTTCAATCCAGCTCAGTTCTGTCCCTTCGTTGTGATCGCCATAGCGCTCCCACACGTGCGCTTTCTCAAACGTCCACAATCGCTTTGGTGCGCCGGCGAATTTCGTCAGATCCTTGCCGTCCAATTCCACGCCGTAAATGCCGTTGGCGTGGCGGCCCGAATAATAGCAGTACACCCGTTCATCGTCATCGACGAAAATCATCGTGTCGAACAGCAGGATCTTGTTGCCTTTCTCGTCCTTAAAGTCGCCGACATATTCGTACGGCCCCTTCGGTTCCTTGGCGCGATACAGCCCGACATCATTTCCCGTCAGATACACGTTCCCCTGGTAGGCAAACGCATGGGGAGCCGTGGCGCGCCGCGGCGGAGGCAGGCTCACCGGCTCATGCTTCCAATGGACCAGATCGTCCGATGTCCACAACACGCCGCCGCTCAGAAACAGGTAGTACTTTCCGCCAAACTTCATGGCCGTCGGATCGGCGATGCTTCTGGTGTCTTCAATCGACAGCGGATTCACATAGCGCAACTTGGCTGGTTGCCCGAATGCGGCAACGCAGAGCAGCGTGGCCAACCACTTCATGGTTCCTTCTCCTCGTAGGCAAGCAGCCCGTCGATGGCCCACAGTCCGCGTATTCCGTTCACCGTGGTGCCGCTGATGGCGGTCACCGTGGTCGCATTCTTGATGAACAGCGAGTTCCACAAACCGCTGGCGTTCTCCGCCACATCGAACGGGAACGACCGGTTAGTGAAGTTCCGGGCTTCCCGGTCGCCGACATACACTGCCATGCGGCTGAAGTCGAGCGTATTCGCCCGCGCCCGCCCCTCGCCGCTCTGAATGGAAAGCACCGTCTCCCCGCCCGGAAACTGCCGCAGGTACGGCGCACCACCATACACGCCGGCCACCAAAGGGATCTCCAGCGCGGACCAGCGCCGCTCGCTATCCCCGCCGACATGCCCCGATTGCCAGTTATCTTCTGCCGCCGTCTTCACAATCACCGGTTTGAACGTGCCCGACAATCCGTTGTCTTCGATCGCAACGGCGATTCCGTGCGGCCAGTCGAGCAGCACCGGCACGGGCATCCCGTCGCGCCGCCCATCGCGCCGGCTCACCCGCACCGGCTCACTCCACGTCTCCCCCTGATCGAAGGACCGCAACATTGTGATCTCCTGCTCATTCGTATCCGGATAGGGATACTCGTTGGCGAAGTAAATCTGAACCTCGCCCCAGGGCAGAACGAGGAAGATCGGTTCCCAACATCCTGTGCCGTTGTCCGCGCCAGCCTGGTAGATTAGGCGCGGCTCGCTCCAGCTTTCGCCGTTATTTATGCTTGTTAACACCTTGATGGCAAACCGGTGCGCTCCATCGTTCGGCCTCTCATTGTAGGCCGCAAGCAGCCAACCGCTGCTTAGCACCGCAATTTCAGGATTGGCCGCCGTGCCGAACTCGAAGGAAGCCACAGAACGTTCGCCCTCCCATGTCCGGCCCTCATCGCGGCTCAGGCGAGTGTAGACTCGCGCTGCTCTCTCATAGATCGCCAGCAGATTCTGATCCGGCAACCGCGCCATCCGTCCATAAAGGCCGTTGCGCTGAATCAGTGTCAGGGTAGAGGAGTCCCACTGGATTCGCGCCGAGCGGTGATCGGCGGCAGCCGCAATAGCCGCCGCCGATAGCAGCAGAACTGCCGCCTTGCCTACCATCTCGCCTTGATCCCCAGTGTCAACACGCGGGGCGGGCAATCGAGCCCCGGCGTGGATGCTGGAAACACCGAGCCGAAGTTCGGATCATTCGGGTTTGTATTGAACCGCGCCGTCAGCAGGTTGAAGTGGTTCATTACGTTCGCTGCTTCGGCGCGGAACTGGAACTTCAGCCGCTCAGTCACCGCGAATGTCTTCGTCATCGCCAAGTCGGTGTTGATGTAGGGCTTCATCCGCAGGTCGCCCGCGCCCGCCGGCGACAGCCGTTGCCCGGCAAGAATCGGGTACACGATCCAGTCGTATTGCGAAAAGTCCGTCGCGCTGCAACCGAATCGCTGCACGCTATAGGACATGGGAGTGGTGCGCCCGTTGTTATCCACGCTCAGCACGCACTTGTTCCAACCGCGTACTTCGTACGCGTCCCAATTGATGTCCGTTGCCCGCACATCCCGCAACCTCTGTGCGTTCGCTGGATAGTCGGCCCGTTCGCTGTTCTGGATGAACACCGCCGGGGCCACTTGCCATCCGCCCAGGAGGAGATCCACTACTTTCGGCGCCTGCGACAGATACGCCCGTCCCTTGCCGACAGGCAGATCGTACGCGCCGGCCACTTTGAACACATGCGGATGATCCACCCCATAGGGGAAGCTCTGTGGAATGCGGCGGTATTCGTCCATCCAACCCCATTGCTCAATCTGCCGCGACCGCACATAGCTCGCATTCAATACCAGTCCGTGCGTGAAGCGCTGCGTGAAATTGAGTTGCAGCGCGTTATACCAGAGCTTGCCGAGGTTCTGACCTGCTTCCGTAATCGCGCCATCGAACTGCGGGAACGGCCTGTTCAGATCCCATCGCGCCAGTTGCGCCGAAGAGAACAGCCGCGTGCCGTTCAGCCCCGTTACGTTCTGGAACGGATTCGGCGCCAGTGCATCGCACTGCGTCCGGTTGCCGCCTTCCCGTACGTCGCAGGTCCTGGCGAAATCCCACGAGGGCAGGTTGCGGTCGAACTGTGCCGCATAGTTCCTCGTCCTGCTGCCCACGTACGATACGTCGATCACCGAATTCTTCTTCACCTGATACTGGAACCCGAAGGAGAATTGGTGCACATAAGGCAGCATGTACTCGGGGTTGTACTGCGTGAAACTGCGTCCCAGGTACGTCATTGCGCCGAGCGAAGATCCCGGCGGCAACTGCACACCTCCGGGGAACGGGTTATTTAGCAGGTTGCTCACCGCCGTTCGCCCGCCGTCGAGCGAACTGATGATGTCCGTCGTATTGGAAAAGCCCAGGGTCTGCATCATGTTATTGCCCTGGAAGTTCGTGAAGTACAGGCCGTAGCCGCCACGCGCGACCAGTTTCGGCGTGATCTGATAGGCGGCGCCTACCCGCGGCTGGAAGTTGTTGCCGTCGCGAATGGTTGCTCCGCGCCGGTTCCCGTTTACTCCTGCGAATTCAATCGCGCCCGTCAAATTACGGAAGGACGGATACTGCGCCAGCATCGCCGCCGGAATCGACTGCGCAATCGGATTAGCCGCTGTACGGTTGAATCCGATGTTCATCCGGTTGTACTTTTCCGTAACCGGCAGATTCAAATCCCATCGCAGTCCCATGTTCACCGTCAACCGCTTGCTCACCTTCCAGTCATCCTGGAACCAAGGTGCGCCGTACCAGGACCGGAACCATGGACGCACCCGGTAATCGACATTCCCCGATGAAGGCGTGCCCAGCAGAAACGTCGCGAACCCGTCGCCGCTGTCCGTTTCTGTTGCCGCCAGATTCCAGGTCCGACGCGTGAACCCGGCGTTTGACAGGAAGTAGAACGGATTCCCGGTCGTGTAATCCAGGTAGTTCGTCTGCCGTACGTCGAAACCCGCGCGCAGACTGTGTTTGCCTAGGAATTTCGAAAGACTCCCCTGCAGGCTGTAGGTATTCGTGTTGTTCCAATTCTCCGATTGCCCCAGCCCCGTATAGCTCGACCATTCCCATCGCCCGAACAACGCCGGATCGGGAGCCTGATTGATGAAGGTCTGCGACAAGCCTAGCTTCGTCAGATCGAAGCCTCTGTTCTCCGCGCTGTTCCAGCCCTCGCCGTATTGGGATGCATTCACGCGCAGGTTAGCAACCAGCGTCGGGCTGATCGTGCTCACCCAGTCCACCAGCAGCGCATAATTGCTGCGCGAGAACACGCCGCCGTTCTTCCCAGGGCCTTCCACCGCGTTGTACAGGCTCTTCTCGTCGAAAAGCATCCGTGCCGGACGCACGAATACCCGATTTTTCGACCCGATGTTGAAGTCCATGCGCGCCATCCAGTTGAAAAACTCCCAGTAGTGCAGATTGTTCGGCCGCCGTACGTTCTGCGTCGAATACCGCACTCCCGGAGTCACCGTGTCCGGCGTGGGCATCAACTGGCCTACTGCCCTGGCAATCGGGTTAATCCGGTTGCCCGGAATCACGTTGCCGGGAAACGGGTCCCGAATGAAATTCCCCGCCGCGTCGTTGCGCCCCGTTGTCGGATCGAAGATCGTGATCGGAGCGCCCGCCCCGTTCACCAGCTTGCTGAAATCGCCGTTGCGCATCTCCATCGACGGATAAGACAGGTTCAGCGGGTTCGGCAGTTCCGTGTGATACTTGTCGAACGAAAAGAGGTAGAAAATTTTGAACTTCTCGTTGTCGGGAATCAGCTTCAACCCGGCTATCGGCCCGGCCACTTGCAAGCCCCATTGATTCTGCCGCTGCTTGGTCCGTTGCGCCCCGATAGCGTTGTTCTGGAAGCTGTTCGCGTTCCAACCCGGCCGCTGCAGGTACGTCCAGAAATCGGCGTGGAATTCGTTCGTGCCGGACTTCGTTGTTACGTTGATTACGCCACCGCTGGTGCGCCCGTACTGCGCGTCGTAACTGTTGGCCTGAATGCTCATCTCCTGCACCGTTTCGTTCGGAGGAGTGTAGCCATACACGTTTACTCCGAAGCGGGCGTTGTTCGGCGCGCCGTCCACCTGAAACTCGTTCAAACCCGTCAATCCGCCGTTGATCATGAACTGCGACGTCAGCGTCCAGGGATGCGTATACACGCCCAGGGGACGCATATAGACTCCCGGCATATATTGCCCCAGCATCAGTGGATTCTTGTTCACCACCGGCAAGTCCCGCACCAGTTGCGAACTCACCACAATGCCGCGGCTGGCCGACTCCGTATCGAGTAGGGCCCCCTCGCTCGTCACTGTCACGCTATCGGTTACGCCACCCACTTCCATCGTCAATTCCAACCCCGAGGCCTGGAAGGTCTGCAGGACAATGTTGTCCCGCTGCAAGGGCTTGAAACCCGAGGCCGTCGCCTTCAGCGAGTACGTGCCCGGAATCAGGAACAGGTAGGTGTAGATCCCAATCTCGTTGGATTGCGCCGGAAACAGTTCCCCCGTGTTCACGTTCTTTAACTCCAGCCCGACGGCTGGAATCGCGCTGCCGGTCGGGTCGCGAACGGTTACCGTCAGCTTCGCGCGAAAGTCCTGCGCCACCAGCGTACCTGCGCAAACTAGCGCCAGCATAGTTGCCAATCTTGGTATTTGCATCACGGAATACCTCTTTGTTTCGAAAGAATCCATAACCGCGGAGGGCGTCCTACCGCCCCGCGCTTGCCGCTTCACCGAACGCCGCCACCAGCGCGTCGTATTGCTTGCGGCTGATCGTAATCATGCATCCATGCCGCACGGCCGGCGGCATGTCGTACTTGTTCCAGGAAGGGTTGGAAGTGTAACCGGACACCTTAAACCACGGCCCGCGCAAGCTCGCCGCCACCGACAGGCCGTAGGAGACCCCCGGATACTGCTCGTAATAGAGATACCAGGCCGTTCCGTCCGGCGACGGAATCAACATCGGCGCTTCATGGAAGTTGGGGCTTACCGGCGCTGCCGGCTCGCTGTATGGCCCAAGCAGATTGGCCGCCGTGCTGATACGGATCGTCTTTCCCGTGGTCCACTCCAGCGTCGGGTACCGTTCGTCTTTAATAATCGCCCAGTAGCGGCCCTCCGCCTGCCGCACCACCACATCGATGGTCGCCATTTCCCATGCAAACAGCCGATTCGGGGGACTGGAAAACGTTTTCAAATCCTTCGACGTGACATATAGGGTCCGCTGGCTCGCCCAATAGCGCTCCGGGTCCTCCCGCGTGCCTTGCAGGTGCGGAGTGTGCCAAGTCAATAGGAACTGGTTACTGGCTGCATCATAGAACATCTTCGGAGCGCCGATGCGCTGCAGGGCATGCCCATATCCGGGCGTCGCCTTCAGGTCGGGAGTGAAGTCGCCGAACTTGGTCCAGGTGATCAAATCCTCCGAAACCCAGAAATTGATGTCGGGCGCCGAATCGCCGCGGTTACCCGCAATATAGTACCGGCCATCCGGCCCGCGCACGATATCGGGATGCCCCCGATACTCGTCGAATACCCGCTTCCCACCATTGAGCTGCTTCCAGTGCAGCCCATCCAGGCTGACCGTGTAATACAGCCGCCCGTAATTGGAATGGATCATGTGCGCAAACAGGTAGGCCTCATTTTTGGCGGGTGCGGCCTTCGCCTGTCCCGGTGGATCGGGCTGCTGGCCCCATACGAACGAACTGGCCACGAACAAAGTGGCGAGAAACGTCAGGTTCACGTGGTCCTCACAAACTGCTGGCGTATCCAATACCGCCGGCTGAAGCGTCCTGCACGCAAGTGTGTACCCGCACCACTCCCGCCGCAAGTATCCGCACGGTGCGTTCACCCCGTTTCGGCCAGGTTACAAGCACTCGTAACATCGCCTGGATTCTGATATCCTCCAATCAGATAGCTCATGACAACCCTCGACGAGGTAAGCGCGGAGGAAAAGCGTCAGGCTCTCGAACTTGCGCTCAACAGCCGCACCTTCTCCAGGGCCGGGCAATTGAAAGCCTTCCTTCGATTTGTGGTGGAAGCGGACATCGCCGGCCGTGGCGATGAACTCACCGAACACGTCATTGGAGTCGAGGTGCTCGGCCGCCCCACGGGCTATTCCCCAGCCGAGGATTCCTCTGTCCGCACCCGTGCCTACGAACTCCGCCAGAAGCTTGAGAAACTCTACGCCTTCGACATCCCCGTCGCTCCTGTCCACATTGTGCTCCCGAAAGGCGCGTATCATCCGCAGTTTGTCCGGTATGCCGACACTGCCGCCCATCCGGCTTCGACTGCTCCGCCGGCGCCCCCGTCCTCTTTTCATGGCCGTCCCTTGTGGCTCTACGCGGTGCCTGCCCTGCTTGGCATTCTCGCCGGTGTTGCCGTTGCCTGGCTTGCTCTCGGCTCCCCGCAAATCCCCATCGATCCAGTACTGGCAGAAGCTTGGGCGCCCTTTGCTGGCCCCAACGCCAACGTGATCCTCTGCGCCGCCACGCCGCTGCACCTCACCGTCGGCCCGGCGACCCACGCTGCCGCCGGTACCCCTACCTATCCCGCCCCGCCTGAAGCCTACACCGCCTTCCGCAACAACAGGCCTCTCGATCCAGCAACGAAACTCGGGTTGCTCATCACCGACAATGTCCTGGGCGTTGGCACCATGAATGCCGTCCTCGCCGCCTCCGGAACTCTCCGCTCCTTGCAGAGCTCCTTCCAAGTGCTGCCCGAACGCGTCGCCCCAATTTCCTCTCTCCGCAACCGCAACGCCATACTCTTCGGCGCACCTGTCGATAGCGAGGCCATCAGCCGGGTGTTGGAAAACGCCCCCCTTACCATCGCCTACAGCGACGAGGTCCGCGAATTCGTGGTTCTCGAAAAGAAGGACGGATCCAAGCTGGTTCCGAAGAAAGACGCCGCCGGTGAGTTCATCGACGTGTACGGGCTGATCACTGTGCTGAACAACCGCGAAGCAGACGCCAGAAGGCTCGGCATGGTCGTGTTCTCGGGCATCACCTCGACCGGCACACAAGGCGCCGCCGAATTCTTCTCCTCACCGCGATCCATGCGCGAATTGCGCGCCCGTATGGGCAACCAGCCTTTCCCTTCCAGCTACCAGGTTGTCGTCCGCTGCACTTTCAGCAACAAGCTTCTGCTTGCCTACGAATACCACTCTCACCGCGTCCTATAGTCCGGTTCGGCCTAGCCCGCGGCCAGCGATTGGATCTTTGTCTCCACCGCCTCACGCAGTTTCTCCTCATCGGACGCGAGCAGCGCGGCGGTCTCCTCCGGCAAACATGAGATCAACTCCTCCATCGTCGTGCGGCGCGGATACTTCAGCGCCACGAAGCCGAGCCGCGATGCCATCTCGCAAGCCGCAGCCACAAACATCGCCGGCGCGTGCCGCGCCGCCACTTCCGGTTCGTGATGATGCCGGGCGGCCACAATCAACTCCTGGGGAATCCCCCATTCGCGCAGCATCGCAGCTCCCAACGCGGCATGATCCATTCCCAGAATCTCCCGCTCTATCTCTAAAATCCCCATCCCTGCCCGTGTGGGCGCTTCCGCCATCGCCACAAACTGCTTCCACCTCTCCCGCGGGAATTGCACAATCAGTCCCAGCCTTCCGATGTCGTGCAGCAACCCCCCCATATACGCACCCGAAGTGTCCCAATCGCTCGCCTTCGCCAGGGCCTCGCTCAGGATTGCCGTCGCCAGAGAATGCCGCCACCATTGGCGAAACATCTTCGATCCCAGTGGCGCCCTGGCAAACGATTGCAGCGCCACGGTCAGAATGATGCATCGCAGCCGTTCCCGCCCCAACACGACAATCGCGTGCCGCAACGTCAACACCCGCTGCGGCAGATGAAACAACGCTGAATTGGCACAATGCAGGGTACTGGACGCAAACACAACATCGGCCGCAATCAGCTTCTCAATTCCATGTGCTGAATTCGATTCCGACGACAGCGCCTTCAGCGCCTGCAACGCCACAAGCGGAAACGGCGGCAACTTGCCCAGCGTCGCCGGCACCTCGATTCCGGAATTGAAAGTCTGTGTCATCGCGGCGGCCCTGAATTGTCTCATCGGCAATTCCGGACCCCGTCATCATCCGCTCAGTAGATCACTTCCTTGCCGTGACTGCGAAGGTGGCGGTCATATCATCCTTCGTCCCGACCGTTCCCAGACCGGCGCTCGGCGGCTTGATGCCATAGGCGGACATCTTGAAACTCGACTTGCCGTCCATTTTCATCGATGCCGGATCGAGCGATACCGTCATGGTGACCGGTTTGCCCGTGCCCCGAATGGTCAGCACGCCTTCCACCTGAAACTTGTTCCCTCCTTGCGGAGTGACTTTGGTCGAAGTGAACCGCATGTCCGGATACTTCGAGACCACCAGCACCTTCGTCAGCGCTTCATCCTGGATCTTCTTCAAATCCTTCGGGCTGACCCAGGTGTCCTTGCACACCAGGCTGGCGGCGTCGATCTTCAATTCGACCCGCGAGTTGCCCGGCGTCTGCGCATCGTAGGTCAGTTTCCCCGAGTAGTTAGGAAACTCGAAGCTATGTTTCTTTCCCTTGAGAAAGCCGGTTTTTTCCACCTCGAGCAGGATCTTGTCCTGTCCGCCGGCGGAGATGGTATAGTCCAACGGTTGAGCAGCGGCCGCCGTAATACTGAGAAGGAGGAGTACGAGTAGCATACGTCTCTATTATGCATACTTGCGCGGGTTTATTCCGGCGCAACCCGCATGGCAAAATGGAACATTTCATGAAGATTCGAGTTGGCCGCCATCTGTCCGTAGCTGGTTCCCTCCCCGCCGCCGCTGAGCGCGCCAGGGAGATCGGAGCCAACACTCTTCAGATTTTTTCCTCCAGTCCGCGCATGTGGCGCGGGGCGATGCCTGCCGCTGCCAGCATCGAAACATTCCGCCGCCTGCGTCAGGACTACGATCTCCAACCGTTGGTGATTCACGACAATTACCTCATCAACCTGCCCGCGGCCGATTTGGATGTGCGGCGCAAATCGATAGCCGCTTTTCGCGGCGAAGTACAACGTGCGGTAGCCATCGGAGCCGATTATCTGGTGGCCCACCCAGGGAGCTCTCGCGGGCAAAGCGCCGACGCCGCGATCGCTGCCTTTGCGGAATCCCTTGAAGCGGCCACAGCCGGACTCGCCGTTGCCGGTGTCACCCTGCTGCTGGAATGCACCGCGGGGCAGGGAAGCGCCCTCGGCTGGAGATTCGAGGAACTGGCCGCTCTGCGCGATGCCGCCGCCAGCCGCACTCCGCTACCCATCCAATTTTGTCTCGACACTTGCCATTTGTACGCCGCTGGATACGACATCAAAACCCCGGATGGACTGGAGGCGATGTTGCGCGAGGCGGACAGCCTGCTGGGAATAGAGAATATTCCCGTCATTCACACCAACGATTCAAAGACCCCGCTCGGGTCCAAGCGCGACCGGCATGCGGCGATCGGTAAGGGATACATCGGCCAGGAAGCATTCCGCCGCCTGCTCACTCACCCGAGGCTCGACGGGCGGGCGTTCCTTCTTGAAACTCCCATCGAAAAAGACACCGACGAACAGGAGAGCGTTGCCACACTCTGGCATCTGGCAAAGCAATGAACCGCAGAACTTTTTTGACATCGATGGCAGCGGCGTCACTGGCTTCTTCAGAGCAGCCGCGTCCGAACATTCTCTTGATGCTCGCCGATGACCTGGGAATCGGCGACCTGTCCTGCTACGGCGGAACGGAGGTGGAAACGCCGCACCTCGATGCGCTCGCTAAACAAAGCGTCCGCTTTCTGCGCAGCTATGCGGCCAGCGCCGTTTGTTCCCCCACCAGAGCCGCTTGCCTCACCGGGCGATACCCGCTGCGCTTCAATATCCGCGCGCACTTCCCCGACAAGGAAGAACATCTTCCGCCAGGCGTCGCCACTCTTCCCGCTCTGCTTGGCAAGGCAGGATACGGCACGGTGCACATCGGCAAGTGGCACCTCGGCGGGCTCAACCGCAAACACCTTGCCAACCGCTCCGCAAGCATTCCCGGCCCGCTCCAGCATGGCTTCGACCATTACTGCGCCATGGCCGAGGATCCCGCCGAACGCGCTGCTCTCGTCAAAGAGCGCCGCCTGTTCCGCTTCGGCGTGGAACACTTCGTCCGCGATGAGAAGCCGGTGGAAGACCGCGGCATTCACCTGACCGATTTCGCCGCCGAGGAAGCCATGCGCTGGATGACCCATTACCGCCAGCGTAATCAGCCATTCTTCATCAATCTCTGGTTCGATGCGCCGCACTTTCCTTTCGAGCCCACTCCCGGGCCTCATCTGCAAAAGTACAAAGACAAAGCCCAGGCGGATGACCTGCTCTACCGGGCGACCGTTTCGCACCTCGACGCCGCCATCGGCCGCCTCATGGCCAAACTCGCCGAACTGGGCATCGAGCGCGATACCGTTGTGCTCTTCAGCAGCGATAACGGCCCAGCCATGCAGGGCAGCCCCAGCATCTACAAAGGAAAGAAAGCCGACCTGCACGAGGGCGGCATTCGCGTCCCTCTTCTCATCCGCTTTCCCGGCCGCTTCCCACCGCGCGAATCCAAGCAACTTGCCCACACCGCCGATTACCTGCCGACCCTCTGCGCGGCGGCCGGAGTCAAAGCACCGGCCGATGTCGATGGAGTCAACCTGCTTCCGCACTTGCTCTCCGGCGTCGCGGTCCAACGGGGCATGCTGTTCTGGCAGATGAACGTGTACGCCACGCACTGGCAGACCGGCGACCGGCCACGCCCCTACAAGAAGCCTGAGCCGTATGCCACGGAAGTAGTGCGGGACGGGGATTGGAAATTGCTAGCCAAAGAAGGCGAGCCGCTCGAGTTGTTCCACCTCGCCGAGGATCCCCGCGAGGAGCGCAATCTCATCGGCGAGCACAACGTGCGTGCGCAGCGGATGGTAAAAGCACTGCGCGCCTACCTCAAACAACCGCGGCTCGATTGCTGCGGGTTACGCTAAGAAAATGGCTCAACTGTTCGCTGGGACTTCAGGATTCGCCTACGACGCCTGGAAGCCGGACTTCTATCCGCCGGAAGCCAAGTCGAAAGACTATCTCCGTCACTACGCCACCCGGCTCAACGCCGTGGAAATCAACTACACATTCCGCCGCCTTCCCTCCTCCTCCACTCTGGAGAACTGGGTGCAAGCGACACCGGAAGGTTTCGTCTTCGCGATCAAGGCACATCAGCGCATCACGCACATCCAGCGCCTTAAGAAAGCGGAGTTCAACGAGACCTTCTTCAAAGTCATCGACCCCCTCCGCGTCGTCAAGCGGCTGGGTCCAGTCCTGGTGCAACTGCCGCCGAACCTGAAGTGCGATGAAGCACTGCTGGGCGGCTTCCTTGAGGAAATCCCGCCCGGCTTCCGGTGCGCATTCGAGTTTCGCCATGCTTCCTGGTTCCAGGAATCGGTCTACGCCATGCTGGAGGCGAAAGGCATGGCGCTTTGCCTGGCCGAGTCCGACGATTTCGTAGTGCCCGACGTCATCACCGGCGGCTTCGTTTATTGCCGCCTGCGGAAGTCGGAGTACAGCGCCGAAGACCGGGTTAATATTCAGAACAAGGTGCAGGCGCTTGTCTCGGGCGGCAAGGACGTGTACGTCTTTTTCAAGCACGAAGACACGCCCGCCGGGGCGCTCTACGCCGAACAATTGCTGCGCTAGCTTCCACTTTTTCGCCAAATCAAATCCAACACCGCGAAACTGCGCGCACGATAGACTTCTATCAGCCCATGACGCTTTGCTACCGCCTCCAGCCGGGAGCTCGATGGCAACTGCCGCGGCGCGACGGGAAGCACCAGGTCGCTGTAGATCAGATGGCCTCCCGGCCGTAGCACTCTCGCCATCTCTGCTATCGCCCTCTCCCAATCCGGAATATGGTGGGTGGCCTTGCTGGTCGCTACGACATCGAAGGAAGCGTTGGGGAACGCCAAACGAGTGGCGTCCATCGTCAGAAATGTAAGGTTGGGCTGTGCCAGGCCTCGTGCTGCCTCGGCGATCTGTGCCGGGTCAATGTCCACTCCGGTGACGCGCAGTCCGAACCGGGCCGCCACTTCACGGGCCGCGGCGCCGGTGCCGCATCCCACATCGAGATACGCCTCTCCCTTTTCGATTGGAGTGCGCGCCACCAGATCCAGCGCATGTCTCGCCACATTGGCCGCATGGCCGGGACGGTTCACGAAGTATTTCTCTACGGCCGACATTCGCATGTCTCGTTCTCCTCTTGCCGCCAACAACGCCAGGGTTGCGCCCGCGGCCAACCCCAGAGCCGGCAGCTTCAGTTTTTTTTCCATGTCTTCTTCTACGAGCCGGCCCACTTTTCCGGTGCAGTCATTCCGCGCCAATCGGTTGGCAGCATGCGCCAGGAGCCGGTGCGACACTGAATTGGTGTGAGTATTGGTTTGGCGAACCGGGCTTTGTGGCCCCTCCTCGACGGATTGCGCGCGTTAGGGCACGACGCCGATGCGATCCTCGCCCGCACGGGCATCGCTCCACGGTCCCTCGACAACCCGGACCGTCGTGTCCCCAACTCCGCCGCCATCCAATTCTGGAACACCGCCGTGTCCATCACTGGCGACCGGAACCTCGGGCTGCATTTGGCGGAGTCGGCAAGTTGGGAGTCCTTTGACCTTCATCCGTATCTGATGGCCGCCAGCGCCACGCTCGGCGATGCATACCGGCGCCTCTGCATCTATCAACGCCTCATTCACGACGAAACACGAGTGGAACTGGTTGAGCGAGGTGAGCACGCGGTTCTGCGGCACTCCTTCGTCGCCGGCGGATCGGCTCCTCGGCAGGCCGCCGAGTTTCTCATTGCCGCATGGCTCCGCGTTGGCCGTCACATTACACCGGTGATATGGCATCCCACGGCTGTGCACTTTGCTCATCCCTCGCCGGGCTGCCTCGACGACCATGCGCGCATCTTGCAGGCTCCGATTCGCTTCGACGCCGGTGAGAATGCGCTGCTGTTTCCGGCTTCGCTTCTCGCCACCCCCTGCCGAGCCGCCGACCCCGGGCTTTTGGCCGTCCTTTCCCGCCACGCCGGCCGAGTCCTGTCCTCCTTGCCCGCGATCGAGACGACCGGGGGACGCGTTCGCGCCGCGCTTGGCGACTGCGCGCGTAAGGATGCAGCAACAGTTGCGCGGGAACTCGGCCTCAGTGTTCGCACTATGCAACGCCGTCTGCGCTCGGAAGGGACATCCTTCGCCGTTCTTTCCGAATCCGTGCGCCGCCGGTGTGCCGATGAGATGCTGCTGCGCCCGCAACTTTCTCTGGCCCAAATCGCCGAGGCGCTCGGCTATGCCGACGTCACGGCGTTTCACCGCTGGTTCACGCAAATTTCGGGCATGTCTCCATCGGTATTTCGCAAGTGCAGGAAACTCCCATCCGCCTGACCAGCCGCCGCGTTTAGCCCGCTGTTCTTCCCCGAAACACACCCATGTATTGCCGTAATGGGCCGCAGGCGTTGGCGTAGTGCCCGGCCAGGATGCGGGTCGTCTGGTTGATGTGCGTCCAGTCGTGAACCGCCCACGCGGCGATGTACTCACCCAAAGTCATTGGCCCCAGCGCCGGATGCATTCCCGTGCGCTCCAGATCCGCAGGCTGGAGCGACAGCGCTTCCACTTCCCGAACATTGGCCTCGCGCATTTGCTGGAACTCGTCCAACAGCTTGTCCAGACTTCTCCCGGCGATGACATCGAAATGGCCGGTCATGTCGAACGGATCGAACGGCCGGGATTCTCCGTGCGCCAGGATGATCCGAATCCGGGGAACCCAGTCCGTTCTCTCCCCATGGATCAAATGCCCGACCACTTCGCGGATCGTCCACTCCTCCTCACTTGTCTCCACCCATTGCTCCGGCAGTCCTTCCAAGAGAGCACGCAACACTGCGGGGGTTCTCGATAAACAACGCAGCGCTTCCGCCAGCCGCATTTCCATGGCATGATTGTACGCCATGGAAACAGGATCTATCGGCTGGTTCGACTTAACGGTTCCGAACGCCGAACAAGTGCGCGATTTCTATCAAGCCGTCGTCGGATGGGGCGTGCAGGAATGTGACATGGGCGGCTACAGCGACTATGTGATGACATTGCCCGGCAACGGAAAAGGCGTATCCGGAGTCTGTTGGGCGAAAGGGAGCAACGCCGGCTTTCCACCTGTCTGGCTGATCTACGTTACGGTGGCCGACATCGATGCCAGTATCGCCCAGGTGCATGCCGGCGGTGGCAAAGTCCTCATCGGCCCGAAAAACATGGGCGCGGCCCGTTATTGCGTCATCGAGGATCCGGCCGGAGCTAAGCTTGCCCTCTATCAGCAAGCGCCGGAACAAGCCTGAACGCCTCAGCGTATCTCCAGCGGGAGCGTCGTCTCAATCTTCGTTCGGCTCACCGCCAGGCTTGCCGTGAGCACATACGTACCTGCCGCCAGATTCGGCCGGACAACAACCGCGTAGTTGCGCTCACCGCCGATCCGCAATGTTCTTATCGCCAGTGTGAACGCTCTCCCACTCGACCAACGGTATACCTCGTCACCCTTCTCGTTCCGGATCGCGACATCGAAATCCTGCCCCGAGGGAAACGTCAACTCCCACGGCGTGCCGGACGTATTGCGCAAGGTCATGCGCACCGCGATGGGATCGTTGGCTCCGAACCGCGATGCGTTCAGCGAAGCCTGAAAGCTGCGCTCGGCTTCCGAGAACACAGTGAATCCCCCCAGTCGGGCGTAGACCAGGTCCCATACCACCTCTCCCGCAATGTTCGACATCCGCCGCTGCGCCAAACCAACATAGGGCAGATATGTTTCGCTGATCAGACCCGCGTCGGCGCATCTTCCCGGAGAGTAACCTACCCGCAAAGCAGCCTCCCGGAAGTCACCCAGCGGGGATCGCAAATCCGCGTTTCTGGACTGAATGACAGCCGCCGGGTTGCAATCGTCGATTTCCGACAGGAACGCTTCGCCGGTATTAGCCCCGAACGCCACCCAGTTGTGCTCCCCGCGATCCTGCTCGCTGAAGAACACCAGCGTCCCGGCTTCGTTTTTGCGCACCAGCCGCATGCCGCCCGGCATTCCGGCCAATTGGAAATACTCCCTGCCGTCCACCGTCCTCGATCCCATGATTTCCACAACCAGCGTGCCTGGGGTTTGCACCCCCGACAGCGCTCCGCCGATGCGGTAGATCCATTGATTGCCTACCTCCAGCGGGAAGT
This sequence comes from Bryobacterales bacterium, assembly GCA_016789755.1. Taxonomy (GTDB): domain Bacteria; phylum Acidobacteriota; class Terriglobia; order Bryobacterales; family Bryobacteraceae; genus CADEFT01. The sequence continues at coordinate 8,557 of JAEUQG010000065.1, read as the reverse complement.
AGTCCTGACCCGACAACGTAGCAGTCAATGCCATTGCCGCGAATACAATCTTCTGCATAGAAACTCCATCCATTGGAACGCCTGTGGTCCGCCCCGGGTTGCGCGCTCCATGACAATTACGCGAATTCCTCCCCCTAACCGGCTCAGCCGCGCGTCAAACATGGTAGACATGAAAGAAAGGACGCTATGAGAGCCTGCCTCCTCCTTCTGCTGCCTCTGCTGCTGCTTGCCGCCAATGTCAAACTCTACCTGCGGGATGGCGAATTTCACCTCGTGCGCGAGTATCGTGTGGTTGACGACCGCGTGCGCTTCTTCTCCGCCGAGCGCGGCGATTGGGAGGAAATCCCCATTGGCCTCGTGGATCTGAAACGCACCGAACGCGAGATCCAGGACAAGGCCGCGGCGGATAAGGAAAAAGCGCAGCTCATCGATGAAGAAGAGAAGGCCGAACGCGATGCCGCGCGTGAGGTGGCCAGCGTGCCTCAGAACCCCGGCATCTATTTCGTCGACGGTAAGACGGTGAAGCCCATGCAGGCAGCCGAAACCAAGATGAACAACAACAAGCGCCGTTCTGTTCTCGCCGCCATCTCACCCATCCCGATGATTACCGGCAAAGCCACCGTCGAACTCGACGGGGAAACTTCCCTATTCACGGTCAATACCGAACTGCCGGAGTTCTACTTCCGTCTGTCGCAACCGGAACGCTTCGGCCTGGTCAAGCTCGCGCGTGGCAAAGGCGTCCGCATCGTAGAGAAACTCACGATCGTCCCCGTTTCCAAGGAAGTGGTGGAGGAACGCGAGCAGTTGGAGGTCTTTCGCCGGCAGGTGGGAGAAGATCTCTACAAGGTCTGGCCGATGGAACCCCTCGCTCCCGGTGAGTACGCCGCGGTCCAGTTCACAGAGGGCAAAGTGAACATGCAGGTCTGGGACTTCACCTTCAAGAAATAATAAGGCCGGCAACCCTTCGGCGGCCGGCCCCATCGCATTGCCAAACCCGGATTACAGCGCAGCCTTGGCCGCAGCCAGAGCCGTCTCGTAATTCGGATGATCCGCTACTTCCTTTACGTACTCCGCGTGCGCGATCGTGTTGTCTTTGTCCACCACGAAAATCGCCCGGCTGTGAATACGCAATTCTTTGATCAGCGTCCCGAACGCCTCGCCGAACGAGCCGGCGCGATGATCGGAGATCATCTTCACTTTGTCCACACCGAACGCACCGCACCAGCGCTTCTGCGCAAAGGGCAGATCCATGCTGACGGTGTAGATGTCCACTCCCGACAGCTTGGCAGCTTCTTCATTGAACCGCTTTGTCTGCGCGTCGCACACCGGCGTATCGAGCGAGGGTACGACACTGAAAATGCGCACCGTGTTCCCCGTCTTGCCGAGATCGACAGTTTGCAATGCGTTGTCTACCGTCTCGAAATTCGGAGCCTTGTCGCCAGCCTTCAATTCCGGCCCAACCAGCGTCAAGGGATTACCGCGGAGCGTCGTAGCACCAGGTCTTTCCATTTAAGTCCTCCTGAGGATATGAACTTTCTATTGTAGCAACTTGACGAATTCGTCCAGTTGATTCACCGGCAACTGACAGGCATAATCCTCGCACACATACGCGGTTGCCTGCCCGCCGAGCGGTTTCATGCCCTTGGTGAAGGGCATCCATTCTTCCCATTTGCCGCGCGATGCCGCGTCCAATAAGACGACACTGCATCCCGGCAGGAAACGCTTGCGAACTTCCCGCAGCATGGCTGCGGTGTCTGCCGCATCGCGTTCCCCGGCAATCACAATCTGCTTCGGCTTTGCCAGGCTCAGCAAGTAGGCTGTAGCCATCATCGGTATCGTGATCGCCGACGTCGCCAGGCGCCCGGCAAAGAACGTCAGCGCCTTCTCCGCGCTGGCCCGCATGGCCCTGTCTCCGGTCAGCGCCGAGAGCCTCAGAAGGTTCCCGGCCATGACGCTATTGCTTGCAGGTTCCGCGCCATCGTAGTCGTCTTTGATGCGTAGCACCAGAGAGCGGTCTCCTTCCGCGGTGCTGTAAAAGCCCCCGTTAGCAGGGTCCTCGAACAGCGTCATCGCTTTCCGCGTCAGTTGCACAGCGCATTCCAGCAGTCGCATATCGAAGGAGGCTTCATACAGATCCAGCAGGCCCTGTACGAAGAAAGCGTAGTCATCGAGGAACCCTGCAATGGCTGCTTCCCCTTGGCGGTAGCGCCGCAGCAGAACTCCGTCCCGCAACATCGTTCCCAGGACAAAATCCGCTGCTCTCGCCGCTGCGTCCAGATAGACGGTGTCCCCCAGCACCTGCGCGCCCTTGGCGAACGCCGAAATCATCAGCCCGTTCCAAGCCGTAAGCACTTTATCGTCCAGGTGCGGACGCACGCGCGTATCGCGCAGTGCCATCAGTCGCGCCGCGGCCGTCTCCAATGCCCTTGCTACTTGGTCCGTCCCAACGCCGAAGTGCTGCGCCGTCTCCTCCATCGTGTGTGCCTGGAAGAGAATGTTCTTGCCGACGAATTCGGCATGCGGATCCTCTTCCACATTTCCGTTCGGCCGCGCTCCGTGCCGGTAGCAGAACCAGTCCGATTCCGGTTTCCGAACAGTGGCTTCTATCTCCCTGGCGGTGAAAACATAAAACGCGCCTTCGCCTTTATGTTTGGGGTTCGATGCGTCGATCACGCTATCCGCATCCTCGGCGGAAAAGAAACCGCCCGCAGCATCGCGCATGTCGCGCAACACATAACCGAAGGTCTCGCGAGCCACCTGTGCGTACAGAGGGTCTTCGGTAATCTGATGGGCCTCCAGGTAGCTCACCGCCAACTGAGCCTGATCGTAGAGCATCTTTTCGAAGTGCGGCACGAACCAGCGCGCATCCACCGAATAGCGATGGAATCCGCCCCCCAGTTGGTCGTACATCCCGCCCCGATACATCTCGCGCAGCGTCAACAGCGACATTTCCAGAGCTTCTTCTTCCCCATTGGCGGCGAAGTAGCGGTGCAGAAAATGAAACTGAACCGGCCGCGGAAACTTCGGCGCCTGCCCGAACCCGCCCTGCCTCGCATCGAAGCTGCGGCGGAATGCCAGGTAGCAGCTCTCGATTCCTCCCTCATCTAACTGGGCGTTCTTCGTCTTGGCGGTGAGCATCTCGGAAAGCTGACGAATGACATCGACGCTCGAATCCACCAGTTTCTCCCGCTGCGATTCCCATAGCCCGGCAATATGCTCCAGCAGCGCGGGAAATCCCGGCCTTCCGTAACGGTTGTCGGGCGGGAAGTAGGTGCCGCCGAAGAACGGTTTCAAATCGGGTGTCAGCCATACCGACATGGGCCACCCGCCGCCGCCAGTCGTCGCCTGCACGAACGTCATGTAGATCCGGTCCACGTCAGGGCGCTCTTCGCGGTCCACCTTCACGGCCACAAAATGCCGGTTGAGGATTGCCGCGGTCTCTTCCGACTCGAAGCTCTCCCGTTCCATTACGTGACACCAGTGGCACGTGCTGTAGCCGATGGAGAGAAAGATCGGCTTGTTCTCCTCGCGCGCTTTCGTGAACGCATCCTCGCCCCAGGGATACCAGTCCACCGGATTGTGCGCATGTTGCAAAAGATAAGGGCTCTGCTCGCGCGCCAGTCTGTTGGTTTGCATAAACAATTCTAGAATGGGTCTACAGTGACCCTTCTTGTTTGGATGCTCACAGCTCTGATTTCGTCTCAGGTTTCGGCTCAGGATTCCGTCCTGGCCATGCGGCGGCTCGGCACAAATCTTCGTGTACTCCACATTGCCGCCCATCCCGACGATGAGGACGCCGCCACATTGACGTGGTTCGCGCGTCACAAGGGTGCGCATGTCGTCCTGCTTTCGCTCAATCGCGGCGAGGCCGGCGCTAACCTTGTCAGCAACGACTTCTTCGAACGCCTCGGCGCGCTGCGTACTCTTGAGTTCCTCGGCGCAGTCCGCATCTATGGCGCAAGCGGCCTCAGATTCACCCGCGTCGTCGACTACGGCTACTCGAAGAACGTCGCCGAAACGTTCCGCAACTGGAAGCAGGAAGACGTGCTCCGCGACGTGGTTCGTATCGTTCGCGAAGAACAGCCGCATATCGTTCTGTCGCGCTTTTCCGGTACGCCTCGCGATGGCCACGGCAATCACGAAGCCGCTGGTATCCTCGCACTCCAGGCGTTCCATGCGGCGGCCGACCCCTCCCGGTTCCCGGATCTCAACCTGCCCCCATGGAAGGCTGCCCAGTTCTTCTACAGCCAGCGGCGCCAACCCGAGCCGCCGTTCGTTGTTATCGACACCTCTTCGGTCGCAGAGCAGGCGCGGACCGGCTACGCCCAGCACAAATCGCAATTCGCCGGAGCGCCGTTCTTCCAACAGGGACCGCCGCGAGCCTACTGGAGGCCGCTCGATCCGAGCCACAGCGCCTTCCTCGATGTTCCTTCCCCATTGACTGCTCAGCCAGGCCCATCCTCGCTCGCCCGCCTGTTGCAGACTGTTCGGACAACGCTATCTGGGAAGGATCGGGAAATCAAAATCGCGCAAGTGGAACAGGCATTAGCGGCCTCTCTCCACGCAGCCTTGCAAGTCGAGTCCACCTCCGGCCCAGTCGCTACGCCCGGAGAGCGCTTTACGGTAACCGTGAATTTCTCCCGCGACGGTGTAGTTGCTCTGCAGGCGCCGCCGCAATGGAAGGTCGTTAAGCGCAACGGAAACACGTTCGATGTGACCGTTGCCAGCAATGCCGTGCCCACCGCGGTCTGCTGGTCCCGTGCTTCCGTCCATCGGTCCACCTACGACATTTCCGATGAGAAATGTTTCAGCAAGCCTCTTCCCGATGCACCCCTTCGCGCCGTCGCCACCTACCGCATCGACGGCATTGAGGCTTCGCTGCAGCGCGATGTCGATCTCACCGTGGCCCCTGCCGTGTCGCTCCGGTTTTCCTCTTCGGCGGGCTATCTCCCGCTTGGGTCGCGCGCCTATCTGCTGAAGGCTGTTCTCCGCAATCATGCCAAGACGGCTGCGAAAGGCACATTGGCTCTGCGTCTCCCGCCCGGTTGGACCAGCCAACCCCGCGCCCTGCCCTACAATCTGACGGCTCAAGATGACGAAATAGCGGTTGAGTTTCAACTCATTCCTCCTCCAGTCCTGCTTGCCGGCAAATACGAAATCGAAGCAGTGCCGCCGCTCACAAGCTTTCACCGCGTCTCGCAGCTCAACCTGGGCGCGCTGCACCTGAACACACCAGCCCGCCACACCATTCAAGCCGTCGATGTCAAACTCCCTCCAGGGCTGCGTACCGCCTATATTCCCGGCACCGGAGACGATGTTCCCGAAGCCATGCGCCAACTCGGCATTGCTCCCGAAATCGTGACGCCGGACGCCGATCTTTCGCCGTATCACACCGTGATCCTCGGCATCCGCGCCTATGCCGCCCGCGAAGATGTCAAAGTTCACAACGCCAGGCTGCTCGAATATGTGCGCAACGGCGGGGTCCTCATCGTGCAATACAACACGCAGGAGTACGACCGGAATTTCGGGCCCCACCCCTATTCACAAACTCCGCGCGCCGAAGAGGTGAGTGAGGAGGATTCGCCGGTGACGATTCTCGAACCCCAGCATCCTGTGTTTCATACCCCCAACAAAATCACGCCACAGGATTTTCAGAATTGGGTAGAACAACGCGGATCGAAATTCTTCACCGCCTGGGACCCCCTCTGGACGCCGCTCATCGAGACTCACGATACAGGCCAGCAGCCGCAGAAAGGCATCTGGCTCGTCGCGCGGCACGGCAAGGGCCTCTATGTCTACTGTGCGCTCGCCTGGTACCGCCAACTCCCGTTCGCCGTGCCCGGGGCCGCGCGCCTCTTTGCCAATCTGGTGTCACTTCGCCCCTAGGGGCTCTTTTTTCACCACGCCCTCACCCTCGCGAATCGTCACCAGATGATTCGCCGGCAGCCCGCTCACGGTCTCCTGCTTGCCGCCAGGCCAATAGACAGTCGCGCTCGCCGTCGTCTCCGCACCCAACCCGAAGTGCAGCCGCGAGTCGTTCACGGAATAGAAACTTGCCTGGCTGGTCACGGCCTTGCCCTGCTTTCGAGATCCATACTGCAGCGCTACCCTGGCCCCGATCGCGCTGCGGTTGGCTTTCGTTCCCACCAGCTTCAGCTTGATCCACTTCCTGTCTCCGCTCAGATCGTTGCGCAACAGCGAAACCGGCTCATTGCGATTCCACACCAGTACATCGACATCGCCATCGTTGTCGTAATCCCCAAACGCCGCGCCGCGGCTGGAATGCGCCGCAGCCACTCCCGCGCCGGCCTCCGCGATCAACTGTTCCATTTTTCCGTTCCCCAAATTGCGGAACACGCTGCGCGGGGTTTTGTAGGGGTAGGCGGGCAACTTCCCCTCGGAATCCGGATACACGCTCCCCGTTACGAAAAACAGATCCGGCAGGCCGTCGTTGTCCAGATCGTCGATCGATGCGCCCCACCCGACGAAGCGCGTCTCCACGCCCAAACCGCTGGCAATCGTATCGTCGCGAAAGTTCCCTTTTCCATCGTTGCGATAGAGGATGTTCGTGTCGTCGCTGAAATGCGTTTTGAAGAAATCGAGATGCCCGTCCAGATTCACATCCCCGATGCCGATGCCCATCCCCGCCTGCTCCATGCCGTCGTCGTTCAAGGCGATTCCGCGCTCGATACCCTCTTCCACGAAAGTTCCTTTGCCCGTATTGCGCAGCAGCAGACTCGGGCTGGAGTCCCCGGCAACGTACACATCCGTCCAACCATCGGCGTCGACATCCACCGCCACCGCGGTCATCGCGTACGTCCCGCTGATCTTCGCCACCCCGGCGCGTTCACTGGCTTCCTCGAATCGCAACCCGCCCTTGTTCTCGTAATACCAGACACGGCCCGGAGGCAGGCCTCGCGGACCGCATACTACCGGCACGCCCTTCCAGTTACAATTCGCACTCTTGCCCGGCTTGGGGACACGGTCCGCGTCGAAATCCAAATAGTTCACAACGACCAGATCCAGGTCTCCGTCATTGTCCCCGTCGAGAAAAGTGGCGCCCGATCCCCAGTATGGACGCGCCCTCTTCTGCATCAGCCCTGCCTTCTCCGTGATATCGGTGAACCTGCCTTGTTCATTGCGCAACAAACGGTTCTGCCCCAGGCAGGTGACAAACAGATCCTCCCAACCGTCGTTGTCCACATCGCCCGTGGCGACGCCCATCCCCCAACACGACGACTGCAGTTCGCTGCGCTCAAACGTTCCGTCCCGCCGGTTTCGATACAGCATGTGGGAACGCCGTAACGATGGCTCCTCCAGCCGCTCTCCGTTCACAACGAAGACATCCTGCCAGCCATCGTTGTCGAAATCGAAAAACGCCACGCCGCCGCCCGACGTCTCCGTCAGGTAGGTGATGTTTTGCACGCCTCCATACACCACCGCCTCCGTCAAACCCGCCGGCGCGGCCACATCGCTGAACTTCGCCAGGAACGGCATTCCGGACGGCTTCCCCCTCGGCTGCGCCTTCACTCCCCGCGACGATATCTGGCCCGGCAACGCCGCCCAGGCGCAGACCAACGCAGCGAGGGTGAAAATTAACCGGCGTGACAGTACCATATAGATTCATCCCCATTAAACCGCAGGAGACAGGAGTGGATCTACAAATACTGGCCGCCAACGTTCGTTTGTTGCTCATGGATGTTGACGGCGTGATGACCGATGCCAAGCTCTACAACGTGCCCGGGCCCGATGGCCGTATGTACGAAACGAAGGGATTCGATGCCCAGGACGGCATCAGCCTCCAATGGCTCAGTTGGCACGGAATCAAGACCGGATTGATCAGTGGAAGGGTCTCCCCAGCCACCGAAGAGCGCGCCAAACAGTGCAAGTTCACCTACATCTATCAGGGTCACATCGAGAAAATCCCCATCCTCGAAGAGATTCTCGCCGACGCCAAAATCGATCCGTCGCAGGTGGCCTACATCGGCGATGACCTTACCGACATCGTCGTGATGCGTCGCGTCGGATTCCGCATTGCCGTCGGCAACGCGCGCCCGGAAGTGAAGCAGGCCGCCCACATGGTTACCGAAGCCCGCGGAGGTCATGGCGCTGTACGTGAGGTCTGCGAGTTCATTCTCAAGTCGCAGGGCCACTGGCAATCCCTTCTGAAAAAATACGAAGTCGAAGCGTGACGCATCTGGCCCGGCTCTACTTCCCTGTTCGCTTCGCTGTAGTCGCGGCCGCACTCAGCTTCATCGTTTTCTTTCTCGCTGTCCCAGGCTGGGCCAATGCATGGACATTGGTCCCGCTTTCTCTCGCCGCCCTCTTCTTCGTACGCCCCTTCGCCATTGACGCTCCCCCTCGATGGACAGTCCCTGTTCTCGCCGCCTATCTTCCGCTCTACCTCTTCTACGCCCTCCGCACGGAAACGCAAAGCGATGCGCTTCACTACCATCTCAACATCGCCACGCACAATGGCTTTCCAGCCGGTGTTGCCTTCTACCATCTCATCCCCCAAGGTGTCGAGCTCCTCTTCGCCGCCGCCTACACCTTTGGC
>JAEUQG010000045.1 GCA_016789755.1 Bryobacterales bacterium | reverse complement strand
GTGACGCCGGCAGCGGCGCAGCCGGGTGAGTTTACGTCGATGTTCCAGACGTCGCAGATGAAGTCGCCGGAGCCTCCGCCTGTCGCGGTGACGCCGGCAGCGGCGCAGCCGGGTGAGTTTACGTCGATGTTCCAGACGTCGCAGTTGAAGGCACCGGAGCCTCCGCCCGTTGCGGTGACGCCGGCAGCGGCGCAGCCGGGTGAGTTTACGTCGATGTTCCAGACTTCGCAGATGAAGTCTGCCCCCCCTGCACCAGCGCCGCCCGCCGCGGCCCCTGGCGAGTTCACATCGATGTTCCAGGCGCCTTCCCCGCAGGTGACTTCGCAGATGAAGTCAGCACCTCCCGCACCCCCTGCGCCAGCGCCGCCCGCCGCGGCCCCTGGCGAGTTCACGTCGATGTTCCAGGCGCCTTCCCCGCAGGTGACTTCGCAGATGAAGTCAGCACCTCCCGCACCCCCTGCGCCAGCGCCGCCCGCCGCGGCCCCTGGCGAGTTCACGTCGATGTTTCAGGCGCCTTCCCCGCAGGTGACTTCGCAGATGAAGTCAGCACCCCCCGCCCCCCCTGCACCAGCGCCGCCCGCTGCGGCCCCTGGCGAGTTCACATCGATGTTCCAGGCGCCAACGCCCGCGGCTGCTCCGCCCATGAAGCCGCAATCCGCCGCGCCGTCCAGCGAGTTTTCCTCCCTATTCCCACCTCCCAGCCAGCCTGGCGCGGCCGCGCCGAAGCCCGCCGTGCCACCGTCCCAGTCCGAGCCCGGCGAGTTCACCCGGTTATTCGCTGCCCCTGCGCCACCCAAACAGCCACTGCCTGTGGCGAGCCCAGCCGGCCCGCAGCCTCCGTTAGGCGGCAGCGCACCGGGATCGTTGTACCCGGCCACTCCACCGATGGGGACGTTCGGCATCCAGAATCCTGCGCCGCAACCGAACGTACAAGACGAGTATCAGAAGTTATTCGGTGGAGGCGCGGCTGCCCGCACTCCTAATCCGGGCCCCCCGCCGCCGGTGTCTTTTGGGGGCGCGACACAATCCTTCCAGGCCCCGCAGATGCAGGCGCCGCCGCCCTCGGCCCCGGCCGGACCCAGCGAATTCACGCGGATGTTCAGCGCACCGCAGGAGCCGGTCGCACCGCCACAGGCAGCGCCCCAGCCGCCTCCGCCTCCGGCCGCGAAGCCGGCTACTCCCAAGTGGCCTATCTTTCTCTTCGCTGGGCTGTTTCTGATTATCATCGTCGCAGTCATCGTTCTTCTTGTCCGAAGCTAATTGCCGGTAGGAGACATCATGCCAGAGATACCGGTTCAATTTCCGGGCCAGCAGGTTTTCGATCGAGCCCGCGCCTTCTTTGAGACGAGTGATTTCAACGAGGCGCACTTTAACCGGCTGCGCAGCGAGTGGAAGCAGGCCGGCTTCACCATCAAGCCTGGAGCGTTGGCGCCCAAGCCGGATAGCCGCGCGCACATGCTGACGCTGCTCTTCAACGACGCCGCCATCTCAGAAAGCGACTTTGTTGAGCTTGGCAACCGTCAGGCTCTGGATGACCTGAAGGAACTCGGCATGGTGGTTTGCTCCCCGGCGGGAGTCCTGACCTCCACCGTGCGAACACGTCCTTTCCGGGGACTTTATGTCATTTGCGATCATGAACCGCCGAACCGCCAGTTTGCCGACGATTTCGTCTTTCCGCCCGACGATACCAACACCTTCAACTACCTCCGCTACGTAGCGTTCAGCCCTTGCGAGGCTTTCCTCGAAGCGTGCGGCGGATCGGGCATTGCGGCGCTCATCGCCGCAAGCCGTTGCGCAGAGCGTTCCTGGAGCAGCGATCTCGCCGAGCGATCCACTGTGTTCGCCCGATTCAGCGCCGCACTGAGCGGACTGTCCAATTTCACCGCGGTCCGCGGCGATACCTACGAACCGGTGCAGGATCGGGTGTTCGACCGCATCGCGGTCCACCCGCCCTACGTTCCCGTTCTGCGTCACAGCTTCATCTTTCACGGCGGCGGACTCGATGGAGAGCAGATTACCCGGAAGCACATCACCGACTTGCACGGAAGGCTCAAGCCAGGAGGCCGGCTCTATTGCCGTTGCGGGGCCACGGACCGCAAGGGCGCTCCCCTCGAGATGCGGATTCGCCAATGGTTAGGCGAACATGAATCCGAGTATGACATCGCGTTGCAGGTGCTTGGGTACGTGGAGCCGTGGCGGTTCCTCATGAAGTCCGTACGCACTGGCCGGACCAGGCCCGAGGAGTTAGCCGAGTGGGGCAACGTGCTGGAGGAACTGCAACTGGAAACTCTGTTGATGTGTGTCTTCGTGGTGCAGCGCCACGAAGAAAAAAGGACACCCTTCACGGTGCGTCGCGAAGAAGGCCCCTACAGCGGACCGAAGGAACTGGACTGGCTGTTGGAAATTGAGACGGCGCGGTCCCGGCAGGGCGTCGAGCATGTTCTTTCCTCCAGGTTGAAAGTCAATCCCACAGTGACGCTGAGCATGGTAAACAGTGCCAAACAAGGGGAGTGGGAGCTACGCAGCCAGTTCGCCGAGGTGGTTCATCCCCATCCACTCAAGATGGAATTGGACCCGCTGAGCGCCTTTCTCCTGCCCGGTTTAAACGGGCAAAGCACGGGAAGGGAACTGTTTCATTCCCTGGTGGAACAAGGGGCGATTTCGCCCGATGACCCGCAGGAAGCGATCCGCAACTTCGCCACCGGATTGCTCGAAATGGCATCGAGCGGATTGATTTTCGTGGAAGGGCTGGAGCCGCCTGCCCCGGTTCGCAACGAATCGCGAAACGATCTTTAGCCGCCGTCAGGAAGAGAGCTGCGCCTTCGGCGCGGGACTGTTTTGCGGCGTTTCGTTCAACTCCTCCGGAAAAACGGCGTATCCGGAGGGTGGCGGATAAACCCCTTCCAGCCAGAGTAGGCGTTTCCGCAGGTGGCGGCTCGGCAGTTGGCGGGGACCCGTTTCGACGTCAATGTCGCAACAAATGCCATGCAGGTAGAGCGTGGCTGTATCGATGAACGAACGCGAGGCGTAGGCACGGAAGGCTTTCGTGTCGCGGCGTACCTTGTTGCCCCGGCGCAGAGCCATCTTCTGCCGCCAACTCTCCTCATCCACTTCGCCGTGCACGCGTGCGCTCAATTCCTCTGCCAGAATGCCATGATATTCGGCGCGTGCCGATTCGGAAAGCGCGGCCTCTGCCAGCGCCGCCACCTGCTGGTAGAAGTAGTAATGATAATCGGCGACTTCGGTGTCCTTGATCGCAAACACCAGGTCGGCCCCGTGGGAATTGCGCAAATGGAGGTGAGTGAGCGACTTGCTCTCCGCCGGCGGCTCCAGCGCAATGATCTCGCGTGAGCCTGGCGCCTGCGCTCCGTGGCGCTTTTCCTTTCCGTTGGCGCGCTCCAGATAGGGAACCAGGATGACGTGCGTCTTCGGGAGGATTTTGACAACCTCCGGCGGGAGCGCCGCAATGGGCTCCTCCAGGTATTCTTTTACATCTTCATCGGAGAGTGGAATTCCGGCAAAGAAAAAGGAGAAGGTGTTGGATAAAGGAACCATCTCCGCCCGGAACCGCTCCACGAAGTCAGCCACGCTGACGCGGGCGAAGTCGGATTGAGACATCGAGTTGCTACCATGGTAGCAAGGCGTCTCCCTCCGGCGCTTGCCGCAATGATCCCAAAGAAAATCTTCATTTCCGCAGGGGAGAGTTCCGGGGATTTATATGCCTCGGAACTGATGGCCGAATTGCAGCGCGCTTGGCCCGCGGTGGAGTGGTTCGGCTGTGCCGGGCCGCGCATGCAAAAAGCCGGCGTGGAACCGGTCGTCGATGCCCGCAGCCTGTCTGTGGTTGGGTTGGTGGAGGTGGTGTCCCATCTGCCTCGAATCTACGGCGAGTACCGGAAGTTGCTGCGCGCGATTGCCGAACGGCGGCCCGATTTCGTCATTCTCACCGACAGTCCGGATTTCCATCTGCGCATCGCGCGGCGCGTGCATGCCATGGGCATCCCCGTCTTCTACCTGGTGGCCCCGCAAGCCTGGGCGTGGCGCCAGGGGCGCGTCCGGCAAATGCGGAAAACCATCCGCAAGTTGTTTTGTTTGTTCCCCTTCGAGGAGGCATGGTACCGCCACCGGGGCGTCGATGCGCACTACATCGGGCACCCGCTGGCGCGCATTGTACGGCCCTCGATGCAGCGTGCCGAATGGCTGGCAAAGCATGGCCTGGAGCCTGGGAAAAAGCTCATCGCGCTGCTGCCGGGCAGCCGGCGCGGGGAAATTGCCCGTCATCTCCCCGCGCTTGATGAGGCCGTCGGGCTGCTGGAAAGCCAATTGGAGGCCTCCTACGTGCTCGCTGCCCCCCTGGGCTTTGCCGAAAAGGCCGGCAGCGAATTTTTTCGGGAACGGATTTCCCGGCCATCCATCCAAATCATTGAAGGGGAAACTTGGGACGTGTTGGCGCATGCCGATGTCGCCCTGGCGGCCAGCGGCACCGTGACCATGGAAGCCGCGCTGCTGGGCACCCCCTTGATTACGTATTACAAAGTAACAGGCGTCAGTTGGATGCTGGGCCGCTTTCTGGTGGATGTTCCCTTCTATTCGATGGTGAACCTGATCGCCGAAAGACGGCTGGCGCCGGAATTGATGCAGAATGAAATGACAGGAGCGCGGATCGCGCGCGAGACCGCAAGGTTGCTTGGCGATGAGCAGGCGCTGAGCGAGATGCGCCGGGGGCTGCACGAAATACGAGCCCGGCTGGAAAGTGAGGAACACCCGATGGTACGCGCGGCACGCATGATAAGAGAGAGTTTTCAATGAGCATCGCAATTCGCCGTTCACTGCTGTTGCCGGGCTTGGCGGGGCTGCTGCTGGGTGCGGGTTCGCTCACCGCGCAGGATCGCGACCGCCGCGCCAAGTTCGACATCGAACACTACCTGCTGGAGGCGGATATCAATCCGCGCACCCAGACGCTCGGCGCCCGCGCCACCGTCAAGCTGACGCCGGCGGAGGACCGCGTCGGCGGCCTCGCTTTCGAGCTGAACAACGCCCTTACCGTTACCAAAGTCACCGATGGCGAGGGCCGTTCGGTGCCGATGTCCCGCAATCACCAGGACTACACTGTCCGCCTCAGTTTCAATGAGCCGCTCGAAAAGGGCAAGCCGCTCACCCTCATCTTCGATTACGAAGGGCGCTTGAGCGGGCAGGAAGACAGCCCCATCTACGGCATCAAATTCGCCTCTATCCAGAACGATTACGCGTTTCTGCTCTACCCGTCGCGCTGGTTCCCGATGAACGACTACCAGGTGGACCGCTATACGGCGCAACTGAAGATCAGCGTTCCCGAAGGCTACCGCGTGCTCGCCAGCGGCCGCGAATTGAAGGAAACCGCGTCGGGCAAAGAAGTGTACACCTTCGATATTACCCAGCCCGCGTTTCCCGGCAGCATCGGCATTGTGAAGGGCGAAGCCCTTCGTGTGTCTTCCGAGGGCGTGACCAGCAACGTCTATTTCCGCAAAGGTGCGGCGATGGCTCGCCCGTACGGCGAAGAAATCGGGAAGATTCTCACCTGGGAAACCTCGCTCTACGGGTTGGCCCCATCGGCCAATCTGGCAGTCATGGAGACCGAAGATGGAGCCCCCAATGGCTACTCCGCCCCCGGAGTGCTTTTCTTTTCGCCCAGAGCCATCGGGCAAACGGCCAATACGCGGCTCATTGCCAATCAGCTTTCCCGCCAGTGGCTGGGGAACATGATCGGGCCGGCAACTCGCAATCACATCTGGATCATCAACGGGCTTGCCCGCTACACCGAAATGCTGTGGCTGGAACACACGGCTGGGCCGGGAGCTTTGGAAACCGAGGCCAAGGACGTTTTCATCGAGGCGCTTACCGTGGAGCAGCCGCCGCTCATTCAATCGGCCCGGCTGGAGGATTACTCACCCGAATTTTGGGCGGCCACCGGATCGAAGGGCGCCGCCGTGTTCCAGATGCTGCGCGGCGTAGCCGGCAACGACGGATTCGGCAAGATGCTGAAGGCGATAATGGACGGCTTTGCCTGGAAGAACATGCACACCGACGATCTGCGCAAGGTGGCCGAACAGGCATCGGGGCAGAACTTGCAATCGTTCTTCATCCAGTGGATCGAGTCCACCGGAGCGCCTGAGTTCAAGCTGGAATACACGGTCTTCCGCACCCAGAAGGGATTCCGCGTGATGGGCAAGATTGCTCAGGATCTGGATACCTTCCGCATGCCCGTGACCCTGAAGATCGAAACCGAAGGCAATCCCGAAGAGAAAGTTGTGGAGGTGGTGGGCACGCAATCGGAGTTCATCATCGAGACCTTCGGTAAGCCGAAGCGCATCATCGTCGATCCGGCAGGCCGCGTGCTCCGCTACAACGACGACATGCGGGTGCTGGTGGCCATCCGCCGCGGCGAACAACTGGCCGAAGTGAGCGAGTTCGGCGATTCTCTGAAGGAGTACCAAAAGGCGCTCGACGTGAACCGCGCCAGTTCGCTCGCCCACTACCGCGTGGCCGAAATCTTCTTCCTCCAGAACAACTACCAATCCGCGGCGAACGAGTTTCGTGAGGCGCTGAACGGCGATCTGGAGCCGAAGTGGACTGAGGTCTGGTCCCACATCAACCTCGGAAAGATCTTCGATATTACCGGCCAGCGGGAGCGCGCGCAGAACGAATACAACCTTGCTCTGCGCACCAAGGACAATACGCAGGGTGCTCTGGAAGAAGCGGCGAAGTACGCCAAAGAGCCGTTTCAGCGCCAGCGCAGTGCGAACTAACCGCAAAGCACACGGCGTCGGAATGCTATCCTCGAATTTCGAGGAATGAGTTCAACAGGCACGGTGGCCGTGGTGGCGGAGAAGCCATCGGTGGCCCGCGACATTGCCAAGGTTCTAAAGGCCAATCAAAAGGGACAAGGTTACCTGCATGGCGAAGGCTATGTAGTGACATGGGCGATCGGGCACGTGGTGCGTCTCGCTCAGCCCCACGAAATTCGCCCCGAATGGAAATCGTGGCGCCGCGAAACACTACCCATGCTGCCGCGCGACTGGCCGCTGGTGGTCATCGATCAGACCCAGGATCAGTTTGAGATCGTCCGCAAGATTCTCACCTCCCCCAAAGTCGCGGAGATCATCTGCGCCACTGACGCCGGGCGCGAGGGGGAACTCATCTTCCGCTACCTCTACGAAAAGGTAGGTTGCGAAAAGCCATTTCGCCGTCTGTGGATCTCTTCCCTCACTCCGGAGGCCATTCGCGACGGCTTCGCGAATCTGAAAGACGGTGTGGAGTACGACCGGCTGGCCGCCGCCGCAAAGGGCCGCAGCCGCGCCGATTGGCTGGTGGGGATGAATCTGTCGCGCGCCTACACGCTGGTCTCCGGCGAAGATATCTCCGTCGGGCGTGTGCAGACTCCGACGCTGGCCATGGTGGTGGAACGCGAACTCGCCATTCGCGCCTTCGTCCCCGAAGACTACCTCCATGTGGTGGCGAAATTCTCTCCCGGCGAAGGGCGCGTGTATGAGGGGACATACTTCCAGCCCGAAATTGAGCCGATGGAGGCAGCCATGAAGCTGCCCCCGGATGGGGAACTGGCCAATCGTGTCGTCGGGCGCGTCAAGACCGGCGTGGCTCGCATCGAGCGCATGGAATTGCAAACCAAGCGCATGTCCCCGCCCGGATTCTACGATCTGACCGAACTGCAGCGCCATGCCAACCGGCTCTACGGATTCAGCGCGCAGCGCACGCTCGAAGCCGCGCAGGCGCTGTACGAAAAACACAAACTCATCAGCTATCCACGCACCGATAGCAGGCATCTGTCCGCCGATGTCGCGCGCACGCTGCCGAAAATCGTCCGCGCCGTCAGCGCGCCTTACGAGAAGTTGCTGGCCCCGGGTACCGGCGAACGGCCGCTCGGCAAGCGCTATGTCGACGATGCCAAAGTCACCGACCACCATGCCATCATCCCCACCGGCGGGTCGGGAGCGTCTCTGCCCGCCGGTTCCGACGAACAGCGCCTCTTCGATCTTGTCTGCCGGCGCTTGCTGATGGCATGGCATGGCGACCATGTATGGTCGGTCACCACGGTCATCACCGCTGTCCGCAATGAGGCTGAGGCATCCACGGACCGTTTTCATTCGAGCGGCTCCATGGTGCGCGAAGAAGGCTGGAAAGTGCTGGACATCGCCACCCAGAAAAAATCCTCCGCCAAGAAAAAAGCCGGAGCGGGCGAAGATGGCGACGAAGCCGGCGACAGCGATGGCCCGGCACTGCCACCCGGTTTGGAAGAACAGCAACCGCAGGAAGTGCTGGCCGTCGACTCGGTATCGAAGAAAACCCGTCCGCCGAAGCGCCTCACCGAAGCGACGCTGCTCACGGCGATGGAGACCGCCGGAAAGACGCTCGACGACAAAGAGCTGTCTGAGGCGATGAAAGAAAGCGGACTCGGGACTCCGGCCACGCGCGCCCAGATCATCGAAGTGCTGCTCAAGCGCGAGTTCATCGTCCGCAAAGGAAAAAGCCTGGAAGCGACGGATAAGGGCATCCGTTTGATCGAGTCCGTCCATCCGGAAGTGAAGAGCCCCGCCATGACGGGGCAGTGGGAGGCGCATCTCAAGAAGATCGAGCGTGGCGGCGCTCAACTGCCGCCCTTTCTCGAAGGGATTGAAAACTACGTGCGCGAGGTTGTCGGCAAGGTGGGGACTGCCGCCAGAAAAAGCCCCGTTGCGAGTGCGCCGGCTTCCGCTCCCCCGGCCGTTGCCACGCCGCCTGCGCGCACCAACGTCGAGCCCGGAACTGATTTAAACACTATCCTCCGGAAATGTTTCGGGTTTGAAACCTTCCGCCCCAATCAGGAAGAGGTCTGCCAGGCACTCACGCGCGGTGACGATGTTCTGCTGGTCATGCCGACGGGGTCGGGCAAGTCTCTCTGCTACCAGTTGCCGGGCATCGCGCTGGGCGGCACGACGCTGGTGATCAGCCCGTTGATCGCCCTGATGGAAGATCAGGTGGCGAAATTGGCGGCGCAGGGTTTCGCCGTGGAACGCATTCATTCCGGCCGCGACCGCGCTTCTCTGCGGCAGGCCTGTTTCGCTTACTTGGAAGGCAGACTGAACTTTCTCTTTGTCGCTCCCGAGCGGCTTCGCGTGCAGGGCTTCCCGGAGATGCTGGCCAAACGCAAGCCGTCGCTCATCGCCATCGACGAGGCCCATTGCATTTCCCAATGGGGCCACGATTTCCGCCCCGATTACCGCACCTTCGGCCAGCATCTGCCTTCGCTGCGGCCCGCGCCGGTGATTGCGCTCACGGCGACAGCAACCTCCATGGTGCAGGAGGATATTGCCGCACAGTTGGGATTGCACACCGCCCGCCGTTTCATCCACGGGTTCCGCCGCGACAACATCGCCATCGAAGTGGTGAAGGCCGCTCCCAAATCGCGCGAGCGCCTGGTGGGGGAAATCCTCCGCGACGACGATCGCCGCCCGGCCATTATCTATGTTCCACGGCGTCGCGATGCCGCCAGTCTCGCCGAATATCTCGAAAGCGATTTCCCTGTCGCGGCTTACCATGCCGGGCTCGATGCCAAGCGGCGCGACCAGGTGCAGACCGGTTTCCTCGATGGCCGGTTGCAAGTCATCGTAGCTACGATCGCCTTCGGTATGGGCATCGACAAGCCCGATGTGCGCACCGTGATTCACACCGCGCTTCCCGGAAGCCTGGAGGGCTATTATCAGGAAATCGGACGCGCCGGGCGCGATGGCCAGCCCTCTCGCGCCATCCTCATGCACGCCTACGCCGACCGCTTCACCCACGACTTTTTCTTCGAACGCGATTACCCCGAGTCCACTGTGCTGGCCGCTATCTTCGATTGCCTCACCGCCGAGCCGCAGCCCAAAGAAATCGTGCAGCGCCGCTCGCGCGTGGCGCAGGACGAGTTCGACATCGCCATGGAAAAGCTTTGGATTCACGGCGGAGCAATGGTGGATTACGCCGAGAACATGTCGCGGGGCAGCGCCGCGTGGAAGGACTCCTACCTCGCCCAACGCGAACACAAACAGGCCCAATTCGAACGCATGCTCAATTATGCCGGCGGATCGACGTGCCGCATGGTTTCGTTGATTCGCTACTTCGGCGACCTCGCCGACGCAGCTAGAGTGTGCGGTGTCTGCGACATCTGCAACGCCAAAGATGCCGTGGTGCAGCAATACCGTCCAGCGACGGAGAAAGAGTTGGCCCTCGGGCAAAGGATTCTCGAAGGGTTGCGCAAGGGCGGGCAGGCATCCACCGGCAAGCTCCATGGCGCGCTGTTCGCCGATGGCTCGCTCGACCGGCGCGATTTCGAGGAACTGCTGGGTGCAATGGCCCGCGGCGGGCTCGTCGACGTGCAGGAAGCAAGCTTTCAGAAGGACGGCCGCACCCTGGAGTACAAGCGCGTGGGGTTGACTGAGGCCGGACGCGACGCCAACGGCGCTCTGGAGTTTCAGGTGCCTGTCGCCGTGGAATCCGCGCGCACCCGCAAAAAGAAGGCCGCCAGAGTGGCCGCGAAGAAAGAGAAAGCCAAGGATGCCGTGCTCGCCGTGCCCAAGGTGCAAACCAACCGCGACGAGATCGAAAAGGCCCTCCGCGCCTGGCGGCTCAACGAAGCCAAATCCAAAGGTGTTCCCGCCTTCCGCATCCTCACCGACAAGGCGCTCGAAACCATAGCCGAACGCCAGCCGAAATCCGCCCGCGAATTGCTGGAGGTCCCAGGTCTCGGGCTCAAACTGGCGGAGAAATACGGGGCCGCTATTTTCTCCATCCTCTCCCGCGTGCGCTAGATTTGCTGCGCCGCCCGCAGGATGGTTTCGTGCACGGTCATCTCGAAATCGTACGAGTATGCGAGTGCTGTCCCGGTTTCGACGGCCCGCGCCAGATCGATGAAATCGCCCACGTAGCGCTGCTGCGCCGGAAGCTCAATCTCCTGCCAGCCCTGTTTATAAGGTCCGCGCGCCTCGCGCATGCTCACCCGCATCTTCGTGCCCGGTTCCACTGGCTGCATCCAGATCACTCCGTCGGTGCCGATCACCTCGAAGCCGCGGTGCGGCGAATGCCCCGGAAACTTCGCCGATGTCGAAACCACGGCCATCGCGCCGGGATACTCGAACACGGCCAGCGTGTTGTCGGCCAGCCCGTCCGCCTTGCCGAAGGACGTCTTCTTCAGCCAGCTTCTCACCTCAGTGGGCCGGCCGAGCAAGTACACCATCCGGTCGATCTGATGCGATCCCAACTCGAACATCATCCCTCCGCGATACGGCGCGAGTTCCGCGCGCCCCGCGGCGTTGATGTCCGTGTGGATCGTCGCCCGCATCAGATAGACTTCGCCGAGCCACCCGTTCTCAATCGCCTCCTTGGCGCGGCGAAAACCTTCGTGAAACCGCCAGATGTATCCCGTCTGCACCAGCAATCGCTTGCGCCGCGCTTCTTCGATCAGTTCGCGAAACGGCGCGAGTTCGGCCGTGGGCGGCTTTTCCAGATGCACGTGCTTGCCCGCCTCAATCGCCTTCCGCGCATAAGGAAGCCCCGTCGCCGGAGGCATCTCCACGGCGATCACCCGGATCGATGCATCGCCCAGCATTTCTTCTTCACTCAACCATTTGTAGGCTGTTTTGTTTTTTTCGCGGGCCGCCTGATCCGGCTCGCAGACACCGGCGATCTCGTAGCTGGCGTTAGCGGCCACAGCCTTCCACTTGCCGCCGAAATGCGAATGGCGCGTGCCGTAAAAGGCAGTCTTGATCTTCCCTGCGGCGTACGCGGGAGCGGCCGCGGCCGCAAGAGCGGGCAGAAACTGTCGGCGATTCATACAGGCATAGCCTCCTGGTTGGCAATGAATGGCAAAGTGAATCCGGAATAGGGCAACACCCCGATGCGGGCGCCGCTGCCGGCAGCCGCCGTCAATTCCGCAAGCGCTTCCACGTGCCGTTCCGGCGAAACGGGATGAAATCCAAAGCGGCGCACGAACTCACCGGGCAGCGTCGAAACAAGATGCACGTTGTACAGCCGGCCGAGCCGCGCCAGCCACCACGCTTTGTGTCCGCCCACGGCGAACGTTTCCCGCAGCGCCTGTTCCATTTCCGCGTCGCCGCCGTAGCGCCACGCGTATTCATCGATCGCCGGATGTCCGGAGCCCGACGGGCATTCGGCGTAGAACAGAATTGCGCCACCCGGACGCAGCGCTTGCACCGCATTCTCAAGGCCCTTGTGCGCCTGGCGCAGATCGATATCCAGCGGATATCCTCCCGCGGACGCAATGATCAGGTCGAAGGGCGCATCCAGATCGGCACGCAGCATGGCATCCACAACCTTGCAGCCTTCGCGGTGTGCCTGCTCCATGTCGCCCGCTACCGCTCTCACCAACTGCCCTTCAGGACTCAGCACCAGATTGAGAATGAAATCCGGCTCGGCCAGCCGTGCGCCCTCCAGTAGATCCTCGTGCGCCGGGTTGCCTTCCAGCGCTCCGGAGCGGCAGCGCGGATCGAAAATCATGTTGTGATTGAACGTCGTCGTGCGCGCCGACGCCACGCCCGGAACAAGGCTCTTGCGTCCGCCGCTGTAGCCGGCGATCAAGTGGTAGATAATCTCCCCCGTGAGCACGATGCGGTCCGCCTCCCAAACCGTGCGGTTGATCTCCACTCGGTTCCCAAACGAGGTGTCGCCGATGTGCACCAGATTGGCTTCGTCGAAAGCGTCGTGATCGATGCTGCGCAGGCGGCGGTACAGATCGTCGCCGATAATCCGTCGCCGCTCCCCGTCTGTCTGCGGCCGGTGTATGCCTAGCGCAAAAACAATCACGATATCGCTGTCGCGCACCCCTGCCGCGCTGAGCTCTTCCACCAGCAGCGGCAGCATCAATTCCGAACGCGTCAGGCGCGTGATGTCATTGACGATGATGGCCACCGATTCGCCCCGCCGCACCATCTCCCGCAGCGGTGCTGTGCCCGTGGGATGGCGCAGCGCGCGACGCACCTCCGCGATCTCGTCCGCCGCCGCGGCGATAGACCTGTGGCGGATGAGCGGAGCATCGAGAGCAACCGTCAGCGAAGACTCTCCGAAGGGAAGCGAATGCATGACCGTCCTCGATTCTCTCACGACCGCCACCATGGGAGAATGAAAGCATTCGCTGCCTTGCACCCCGCCAGTGGCGCATATATAGTGCAGACAGCAAGAACGGGGAGTCCTCGCTTCGGCAATCGCGAGACCGGCAATGGCAAGAACGAAATCGACCGCAACTTTGAGTTTGATGGCTTATGACCGCATCCGTAGTAAGCTGCTCACGGGAGAGTACCCACTGGGCAGCCCGTTATCGCGGCGGCGCCTGGCGGAGGAATTAGGGATGAGTCTGATTCCCGTTTCCGAGGCCCTGCAGAGGCTGGAGGCGGAAGGTCTGGTGGAATCGAAAGCCCGGGCCGGAACCCGCGTGCGCGTGCCCACCTTGGAAGATATCCGCGGCCACTACGTCGTGCGCGAAGCGCTCGAATCGCAATCGGCGCGCTTGTTCGCCACGCTCGCCTCCAAGGAGCAAAAACGCGAATTGCGCGAGATGGCGGAGGTGCTCGACCGCCTCTCCAACGCCATCGAAAAGATGGACAATGCCCATCGCGGCGAATCTTCTTTCGAATTCGAACGTATCCATCTCAACCTCCACACCCGTATCGCCGAATGCTGCAATTGTCCGGCCCTGGTGGAGGCTATCGAGCGCAGCCGCGTCCTCATCAACAACTGGCTGTTCAATGCCGCCGCCGACATGGAGCCTCTCCCCGCCACCTGGCATCGCGATCTGGTGCGCGCCCTCTCCAGCGGCGATCCGCTCGATGCCGACGCCGTCATGCGCCGCCACGTCACCTTCCGCCGCGAGCACATCCTCAAACGCTTCGAAGAACTCGAAGCGCAAGGCCACTTCGACGCGCGTTTCCTCCGCGGCCCGCAGCGCCGCCGGTCTGTCGCCTGAACCCGGCGCGCTAAGATAGGACGATGTCCGCCGGATACCTCACCCTGCCAACTCAGGAAACCATCGCCAAGTATGAGCCCGTCATCGGGCTGGAAGTGCATGTGCAGCTCGCCACGAATACCAAGATTTTCTGCGGCTGTCCCACCGGATTTGGCGCTCCGCCGAACACCAACGTTTGCCCCGTCTGTCTCGGGTTGCCCGGCGCGCTGCCCGTCTTGAACCGGCAGGCCGTCGAAATGGCGATCGAGGCAGGCGTCGCCCTGAATTGCCGCATCAACGCGTTTTCCCGCCTCGCGCGCAAGAATTACTTCTACCCGGACCTGCCCAAGGGTTACCAGATTTCGCAGTACGATCAGCCTCTCGCCGAGCATGGCGAGGTGGAGATTGAAGTGAGCGGCGTGAAGAAGACGATCGGCGTCACCCGCGTCCACATCGAGGACGATGCGGGCAAGAGCTCTCACGAAGGGTTCCGCGATTCTTCGAAGTACACCTATGTCGATCTGAACCGCAGCGGCACGCCGCTCATCGAGATTGTCAGCGAGCCCGACATGCGCAGTTCCGATGAGGCCTACGCCTACCTCACTGTGTTGAAGCAAGTGCTGCAATTCGTAGGTGTGTCCACTTGCGACATGGAAAAGGGCCATCTGCGCTGCGATGCCAACGTTTCGGTGATGCTCAAAGGCGCGGAGAAATTCGGCACCAAAGCCGAGGTGAAGAACCTCAATTCGTTCCGATTCCTCAAGCTTGCGCTCGACTACGAAATTGCCCGTCAGATCGCGCTTGTCGAATCCGGCGGCCGCGTCATTCAGGAAACCCGTCTCTACAATCCGGATCTGGGCGAGACCATCGGCATGCGCAGCAAAGAGCACGCGCACGACTACCGCTATTTTCCCGAACCCGACCTGGTTCCCGTCAAGGTGAGCGAAGCGTGGCTGCAAGAGATCCGCGCCCGCATGCCGGAACTGCCCCAGGCCATGCGAAAACGCTTCATCGAAAGCTACGGCCTGAAGGAATACGACGCCGGCGTCCTCACGCAGACCCGCGATATCGCGGAATACTACGAGGCCGTAGCGAAGGCTTCCGGCGATCCTAAGATCGCCGCCAACTGGGTGATGGTGGAATTGCAGGGCGTACTGAACGCCGAAGGCAAGACATTCGCCGAATCGCCTGTCACGGCGGAGCGCCTGGGCGAACTGGTCGGCCTCATCGTCAAGGGCACGCTGTCGGGCAAACTCGCCAAGGATATTTTCCCCAAGATGCTGCAGAGCGGCGAATCGGCCCACGTCATCATGGAACGCGAAGGCTTGCAGCAGATCAGCGACACCGGCGCCATTGAGAAGATCGTCGACGACGTCCTCGCCGCAAACCCCAAGCAAGTCGAGCAGTACAAGAGCGGCAAGACACAGGTCATCGGATTCCTGGTCGGCCAGGTGATGAAGGCCTCGAAGGGTCAGGCCAATCCGGCGATGGCGAACGAAATGCTGCGGGCGAAGCTGGGGTAGCGCGCCTCCATCGAAGTGGCGACTCGCTTGCTGGGAAGAGATGTCCAGCGAAAGGAGTCGGCATGCAGAACAAGCACTCCCGGCGGTTCTTCTTCGGTGCGCTGGGCGCAGCGGCGATGTCCGTGGCCCCACTGCGTGGGAAGTCAGCGCAAATTGGCGCAAACAGCACCATCAACCTTGGGTTAATTGGCTGCGGGGCACGCGGGCGCGGCGTCATCGTGCCGAACTTCGGTAAGATGCCGGGCGTCCGGTTCACAGCGGTGTGCGATGTGAACTCGAAGTACTTGGCCGAGGTGCGGGAGCGCGCGGGGGGGCAGCGGGTGGCAGCGTACGCGGACTACCGCAAGCTGGTGGAAGACAAGAACGTCGATGCCGTGGTGATTGCCACAAATCAGCAATGGCACGTGCTGCAGATGATTGCCGCGCTGCGGGCGGGCAAGGATGTGTATCTGGAGAAGCCGCTGGGCCAGTCGATCGGCGAGGGACCGGTGGCATTGGCCGCGGCGAAGAAGTACGGGCGCATTGTGCAGGTGGGGACGCAGCAGCGCAGCCAGGAACATTATCAAAAAGCAGTGGAACTGATTCAGGCCGGCCGGCTGGGAACGATTTCCGAGGTTCAGGTTTGGGACTACGAGAATTACTACCCAGGGTCCGGCTTCCCCGCCGATTGCCCTCCTCCGTCCGAGTTGGATTGGGATATGTATGTTGGACCGTCGCCGTTCCGCGCCTACAATCCGAACATGTACTACAAGTACGGCTACGACTGGTTCCGCGTGGCGGGCGCGGGGCATCAGGTGGCCTGGGGCGTGCATCACTTCGATGTTGTGTTGTGGGCCATGGGCGTAAAGTCGCCGAAGAGCGTCTCAGCCATGGGCCGGAACTACGCCTACGAGGATAACCACGAGTATCCGAATACTTTCAGCGCCACGGTGGAGTTCGGCCCGGGCCCGGTATCGAAGCAAGGCTTCCTGCTGCGCTACATGATGCGCACGGGAGGCAAGCGTGACGTGCGGGCACACGGCAAGTGCTTCATCGGCACAGAGGCTTCGATGATTCTCGACCGCGCGGGCTTCTCCATTGTGAAAGAGATTCCCGCCGGGCAGAAGATCACCTCGACCGGCCCGTACGTGAACGCCGAGGAGACAATGAAGCCGAGCGACGATGTGCGCCGGCACATGGAGGGCTTCATCGCGAACGTGCGCGATCGCAAGCAGCCGAACGCGACGGTGGAGACATTGCACCATTCGACGGCAGTGGGACACCTGATGAACATGTCATGGGAGACGGGGAGGACGCTGCGCTGGGATGGGGAACAGAACAAGGTGGTGGGCGATGCGGAAGCGCAGAAGTTGGTGATGCGTCCCTACCGCGCCCCTTGGAAGCTTGTCGTATGAGCATCATGACCAGACGATCGACGTTGGGCGCGCTGGCCACGGTGGCCGCAATGGCGCAGAGCAAGGGCGCGAACGCTGTGCCTCTGGGCGTGGCCACCACCGATTTTCGCGATCAGACGAACGCCAGTCTGGCAACGGAGTTGAAGAGCCAGCGCATCCGCCACATCCAACTCTTCTTCACGCAGAAGGACAGCAACTACTGGAAGTACGGTCAGCGCAGCGATATCAGCGGCCTGACGGTGTCAAAGGCCAGAGAGATTGCCGCCACATATCGCGATGCGGGAATCACCATCGATGCTCTGGGCGTGTACCT
>JAEUQG010000039.1 GCA_016789755.1 Bryobacterales bacterium | reverse complement strand
CCGGGGCGTGCCCCCAGCATGTTGAGGAACTCGTGTGCCGCAGGTAGACGCGGCGCGTTGTGCGGGCGAGTACCTCAAAGCCCGCACAGGCCGGGGCGTGCCCCCAGCATGTTGAGGAACTCGTGTGCCGCAGGTAGACGCGGCGCGTTGTGCGGGCGAGTTCCTCAAAAACTCAGCCGTAGCCCGAACCGGAACATCCGCTCGTCGATGCCTTCCCGCCCCGTGTTCTGCACGCCCGTGATCAAGCCCGGCTGTGTCGCGCTGATGTCCGACCGCGGATTGCCGAAGTGCGGCGTGTTGGAGATATTGAATGCCTCGGCCCGGAACTGCAAGCCGAACCGCTCGTTGAAGCGGAAGGAGCGGTACACGCTCGTGTCCAGGTTCACCAACCCCGGCCCGCGCAGTTGATCCCACCCGCTGGTTCCGAACCGCGCCGTGGTCACCGGAGCGTATGCCGTTGGATCGAACCACAGATCGCGCGATCCGAAGATCTGCACCTCAGGCTTGATCTGATCGGCCGTCTGCCCGTTGGCCGGAGCATTCAGCGATCCGCCCGCCGTCGTCACGCTGAACGGCCCGCCCGTATACATCGTCAGCAGGTTGTTCACCTGCCAGCCGCCCAGCAGCATCGCGCCCACTCCATCGGTGGCGAACTTCTTGCCCCTGCCGAAGGGCAGCTCCACCGTGGCCATGGCGTTGAACGTATGTGTACGGTCGAAGCTGCGCACCACCTTGGCGATCAGCGGGAAGTATTCCGGAGTGTTGTTCGTGTAGCCGTCCACGCCGTTCTCATTGCCGCGTGGGCCCAGCGCCTTCGACCACGTGTAGGTGAAGCGCATCATGTAGCCGCCGGCAAAGCGGCGCTGCAGGCTGCTCTGCAGCGAGTCGTACCATGACCGGAAGCCGCCCACGTTGGAATGGAAGTTCGTGTCGGCCGTCCGCCCGAAGCGGGCATTCAACACGCGGCTCGCGTTGCCCCCGCCGATGAAACCGTAGTTCGCGTTCCAGCGGTTCTGCAGGTTCACCTGCCGGTTGCCGACGTAGCCCGCCTCGGCGACCCACTGATGGCCGAGGTCTTTCTCCATCATCAGATTCCAGGCCTGAATGTAGCTCCGCCGGAAGTTCGGATCGGCCAGCTCCAGCGACACCGTGCGCGGAGGAGTCACCACCCCGTCGCCCAGGTTCGGAGCGGGCACCGCCGGCAAGCCGCTGGCGATGGGAGCGAAGAACTGATAGTTGTTAGCCGCCGGGAAGTTGTCGATGCTCACCATCGGGAACGTCTGCAGCGGATTCCGCCCGATGTTCACCGGATCCCAGGCGATGCCGTATCCGGCGCGGATCACGAACGTGTCGGTCGGCCGGTAGGCGACGCCCAAGCGCGGAGCGAAGTAGCGCTTGCTCATCGAGAAGCCGCAGTTCCGCGGCTGGCTGCCCACGCCGCACATCTTCAGTTGGCCCGTGTTGAAGTCGAAGATCTCCAGCCCCTGTCCGTTGAGGCGCGTGGGCACGCCGAAGTAGTCCCAGCGCAGGCCCATCGACAACGTGAGCCGCTTCGTGATGTCCCACTTGTCGCGGGCATACAGGCTGTGCGCCCACGTGCGTGTGTAGCCGGTCACCACTCGCGTGCGCCGCTCCATGTTGTTCGGCAGCCCGAGCAGGAACGATGCATAGGAGTTGTAGTCGTTGACCGCCGTTCCCACCGTGCCCGTCACTTCGCGGTTAAAGGTGAAACCGCCCGGGTAGCCCGATGGCTCGTTGCCGTCCATGCCCATCCACAGCGCGTCCCAGCCGAAACGCAGGTTGTGCTTGCCCTTGGTCCAGGCAACGCTCGACACATACTGCGCCTGCGGCAGCCGCAGTCCCCAGGGCGAATTGTTCTGGGCGCGGCCATAGGTCGGATAGCCGGTCACAATGAAGCCGGGCCATCCGCCGTAGTTGCGGCTCGGCCCGTTGGTGCCGGGGATGCCGAGAAACTCGCTGCCCAGCTTCTCATCGAGCCGTGTGTTCTCCACCGAATTGTCGATCACCGTGTAGCCCACGTAGCCATCGATCACCACCGTCGGCGACAGCGTGTAGGCTGCCGAGTAAGTCATGGTCAAGGTGTTGCCCAAGCCCTTCCCGTCATAAGAGCCGCGGCCCTCGATGCCGGTGCCGCCCAATTGGCCGAAGAGCGGCGGATTGTCGAAGTTCCAATCGAGGTAGCTCACCCGCGCCGATAGATTCAGCCGGTCTGTGGCCTGCACGTTGAACTTCGTGTCCAGCACGTGCCGGTCGTAGAGGAACGACCCGTTGGCGAAGTAGTTGGTGCCTAGCGCTTCCGTGTTGCCCAGGTTCGGATTGGGAGTGAGATCGACAATCTTGCGGATGATCGGGCTCATCCGCGCGGCAGGCAGAATGTTGCCCGCAAACGGAGTGCGCCCGCTGCCGTTGACGGCGCCGGTGAGCGGATCGAAGATCGGCAGCGCCGATGCCGACATGTTCCCCGCCTTCATCGCCACGGTGGGAGTGACGACGGTCTGAAAGCTCGATTGCCTGTCCGGCGTGCCTTCATAGGAAGCGAAGAAGAAGGCGCGGTTGCGCACGATGGGTCCGCCCACCGTTCCGCCGAACTGATTGAGGATGCGCTTCGCTTTGCCCTGGCTCGGCGAGAGGAAGTAGGGACGCGCCTTCAGGTGCTGGTTGCTGTGGTATTCGAAGGCCGATCCATGAAGGTCGTTGGTGCCGCTCTTGATGGACACGTTCACCGCCGCGCCACCGGCGTAGCCAAGCTCCGCCTCGTAGCTGCTGCTCTGTACGTTGACGGCCTGAATGGCTTCGAGCGCCGGCACATAACCGCCGACGTGGGGCAGCCAGCTATTCCATGCCGTCGCGCCGTCGATGCGGATAGCAGTCGATTGGGCGGTCGTGCCGTTGGCGTTGAGTTGCAGCGAACGGGAGGGGTTGGCCGAGATGGAGTGCGCATCGCGCGGAGGAGCGATGCCCGGCACAGTCACCAGCAGCGTCTGGAAGTTCCGCGTCACGGGTACGGGGATGTTCTGCAGGTCTGTCGCCCCGATCTCTGTGCGCACATCCATGGTGTCCGTCTTGAGGATGGCGCTGCGGGCGCTGATCTCGATGCTCTCGGTGACCTGGCCCACTTCCAGTTGGAAGCTGACGCGCACGGTGGCGTTGGCAGCGACGGCGACATCGCGGCGGCTGGCGCCCTTGAATCCCGTGGAGGAAACATTGATCCGGTATTGTCCGGGAGGCAAGGTGTTCGCGGTATAGACGCCCTCGGCGGCGGTAGTCAGATCCCACTGCTGCCCGGTCCCCATGTTGAGCACCTGGACCTTGGCGGCGGGAATGGCCGCCCCGCTGGCATCGGTCACATCGCCGACGATCGAGCCAAACAGCACCTGTGCATCGGCACGGTTCCCCATTGCGATCAGTGAGACAAGAAGAAAGAGGAAGGACTTCACATGGACCTCCAGAAATGGCTGCGAGACTTTGGCCTAGTCTATCAGAAGCCAGCCGGAGGAGCCGCTATGTGAGCCCGGTCCAGGATGACCAGAGCCAGTTTCTCGAAGTCCTTGCCGATCTCCCGTGCCGCTTGCGCATGTGCCGTGCCGGCCAACCGCAAATACTGAACATACGCCCCTGGCAGGAAGTATCGCGGGGACTTGCCGGCAATCAACATACCGGCCACGGTAGGCGTGTGCCGAATCGATGCGAAGCAGGCGCAACGAACGCAGTCTGTCCTTGATGCTCCGCTTATTGGCTTTCGAGGGTTTCCGCATCGATGGCGGCGGGCAGGTAGTCGTCATTGATGAAACGCAGATCGAGATCCGTCAGGCGAGCCTCAGGCACTGGCCAGAGATCGAAGGAAGGGTCATGGTATCGCCGCTTCTCCGCGAGCCGCCGCTCAACGATGACAACGGCGATGTCCGCGCCTTTCAGTTGAACCTTCTCCACGCTCATCGAGGGGATCGGAAGAATATTGCCCGAATCCCGAATCTGCGACAGATCCAATAGCAAGCCGTCGGTGATCGGAAGTCCAGTGGGTGCTCCGTTGTCATCGACGCCGACAAAGAGAACGCCGGGCTGGCGGGAGTTGGACAGATCGTTGGCGAAGGCGCAGATGGCCTGTTGGGT
The DNA here is from genome assembly GCA_016789755.1 of Bryobacterales bacterium. Classification (GTDB taxonomy): domain Bacteria; phylum Acidobacteriota; class Terriglobia; order Bryobacterales; family Bryobacteraceae; genus CADEFT01. Next base: position 15,955 of record JAEUQG010000039.1, on the reverse strand, counting down.
CTTGTCTTTGTCCTTCGGGGACTCCACGTAGTCGACACGATGCGGCTCGAAGTTACTGAGTAACTCTGTAAGCTCGCTGGGCTCCATGGCGGCTAGTCCAGAGTCTTCATGCTCACCGGAGGCTTGTTCTGGCAGGCGATACTGTCACCGACTCCGGAGGAGATAAGGGCGCAGGCGTTCTGGATGGCGGCGGTGCGGGCGCGCTCGGGAGTCTCGCCGGCGGCGGTGCGGCAGTTGGTGCGGCCGTTGAACTCCATGCAGACTTCGACGCGATGGCGGCGTAATCCGAGCGTCGAATAGACCACCATACCGATGAACACGATCACCCCGATGGCGATGTACAAGCCGCTCTTCTTCAAGCACCCACCTCAGTGAAGAAGTTGCCCATGCGGCGGAACTTGTCGTAACGGTCGTCGATGAGTTGCTGGGGGGTCATTTTGCCTAACTCGGCGAGCGCCAGGCGGATGGTGGTGCGCAGCAGTTCAGCGGCCGCGGCCGGGTTCTCATGAGCTCCGCCGGGAGGTTCGGGGATGATGTCGTCGATCAGTCCGAGCCGCTTCAGGTCGGGCGCGGTGAGCTTGAGGGCATTGGCCGCCATCTCGGCCTTGCCGGCGTCGCGATAGATGATGGCAGCGCAGCTTTCCGGCGAGATGACGCTGTAGATGGCGTTCTCGAACATGTAGACGCGGTTGCCGACGCCGAGCGCCAGAGCGCCGCCGCTACCGCCTTCGCCGATCACGACAACGATGACGGGCACACCGAGACGCGACATCTCGCGCAGGTTGAGCGCGATGGCCTGCGCCTGTCCACGCTCCTCGGCATCGATGCCGGGATAAGCGCCGGGCGTATCGAGCAGGGTCACGATGGGACGGCCGAATTTGGCGGCAAGGTTCATGGCCCGCATCGCCTTGCGGTAGCCTTCGGGCTTCGGCATGCCGAAGTTGCGGATGAGCTTCTGCTTGGTGTCGCGGCCTTTCTGCTGGCCGATGATCATGAGCGGCTGCTCCTCGAACAGGCCCATGCCGCAGACGATGGCGGCATCGTCGCCGAAAGCGCGGTCTCCATGGATCTCCTGGAACCCGGTAATCAGACTGCCGATGTAGTCGAGCGAATGCGGCCGTTTGGGATGGCGGGCGAGTTGCACACGCTGCCAGACCGGACCGTGCGTCTGAGCCGGATTAGGTTGTGACGATTCCACTTCTCCCTATTCTAACCGTTAACCGGCCAGCACTTCGATTGCTTCCGAGCCGCAGATCTTCTCCACTTCGGAGAAGAACTCTTTGTCGGGTTTGACCTTGGTGGTGAGGTCGAGGACGACGGAGAAGTCGCGGGGCTGATCGAGCCTCAGGCGGACTCCGGTGTCGCCGGGCTTGCGGCCGATGAGCGTTTGCAGCGCCTCGGCGCGTTCGGGTCTGCCGAGGCCGACGCGAATGGAGATCAGCGATGGGTAGTTGACGCGGGCCAACTCGAGCGGGATGATCTCCTGCACGTTGAGGCGCGGAGCTGAGTTCTCCTCGGGCAGCACGGAGGCGCGCACCATCACGGCCTTGTCTTCGACCAAATAGGGCGTGAGGGCATCGAACTGCGAGTTGAAGACCATGGCTTCGAGCGTGCCGTGCCAATCCTCGAGTTGCATCACGGCGAAGAGTTTGCCCTCTTTGTTGCGGCGGCGCTGGATGCCGGTGAGGATGCCGCAGATCTTGACTTCGGTGCCGCGGGCGAGGTTTTCCAGGCCTTCGGTGCTGTAGGGCGTTAGCTCCTTCACTTTGCCGGCGAAGGGGTCAAGGGGGTGGCCGGTGACATAGATGCCGAGCATCTCCTTTTCGCCAGTGAGCATTTCGGCCTGGGTCCAATCGGGCACTCTGGGCAGTTCCGGATCGGCCTGCTCTTCGGGGCTCATCATCATGCCGAACAGATCGGTCTGGCCGCTGAGGCGGTCGCGGGAGGCGCGAAGACCGGCTTCCATGGCGCCTTCGACGGCGGCGAAGAGGCGGCTGCGCGAAGCGCCGAGGGTATCCATGGCTCCGGCTCGGATGAGGCTTTCGATCATGCGCCGGTTGATGGCGGTCATGTCTACTTCCTCGCAGAACTGGTAAAGCGATTTGAACTTGCCGACGCGCTGGCGGGTGGCTACGACGGCCTCGACGGCGGAGGCGCCGACGTTCTTCACGGCGCCCATGCCGAAGCGGATGGCATCGCCGTCGGGGGTGAAGTTGAGGTCGCTGTGGTTGACGTCGGGTGGGAGCACGCGCATGCCCATTTCGCGGCATTCGTTAATGTATTTGACGACCTTGGAGGTGTTGCCCGTTTCCGAGGTGAGGAGGGCGCTCATGAACTCGCGCGGGTAATGAGCCTTCAAGTAGGCGGTGATGTAGGCAAGGTAGGCGTAGGCCGCCGAGTGCGACTTGTTGAAGCCGTAGCCGGCGAACTGTTCCATGAGGTCGAAGATCTTTTCGACCTTCTTCTGCGGGTAGTTGCGTTCGAGCGCGCCCTTGATGAAGCGCTCGCGCTGCTTGGCCATCTCCTCGGCCTTCTTCTTGCCCATGGCGCGGCGGAGCAGGTCGGCGTCGCCGAGCGAGTAGCCGGCGATGAGGTTCGAGACCTGCATCACCTGCTCCTGATAGACGATGACTCCGTAGGTCTCTTCGAGCACGGTCTTGAGCGGGGGAAGGTCGTAGCTGACTTCCTTGCGGCCGTGCTTGCGGTCGATGAAGTCGTCGATCATGCCGCCTTGAATGGGGCCGGGGCGATAGAGGGCGTTGAGGGCGCAGAGGTCTTCGAGGCGGGTCGGCTCATAGCGGCGCAGGATGTCTTTCATGCCCTGCGATTCGAACTGGAAGACGCCGCTGGTGAAGCCCTTGGAGAAGATCTCGTAGGTTTTGGTATCGTCGAGCGGGATGTCTTCCATCACCACGTCGATGCCGCGGTGCTTCTTGATGAGGGCCATCGCCTCATGGCAGATGGTGAGGGTGGTGAGCCCGAGGAAGTCCATCTTGAGGAGGGCGAGTTTCTCCAGTCCGACCATGTCGAACTGCGTGACGACTTCGTCGCGGTTGGTGCGGTAGAGCGGGACGAGCTCCTTGAGCGGCACGGGCGAAATGACGACACCCGCGGCATGCACGCCGGCGTTGCGGGCAAGGCCTTCCAGGCGCTGGGCGACGTTGAGCACTTCGCGCACGCGGTCGTCTTTGCGCGAGAGATCCTGCAGGCCGGGCTCCTGCTCGATGGCTTCCTTGAGCTTGATGTTGAGAGTCGGGGGGATGAGCTTGGTGAGCTTCTCGACGTCGGCGAAGGTCATGTCGAGAGCGCGGCCCACGTCCTTGATGGCGGCCTTGGCGCCGAGCGTGCCGAAGGTAATGATCTGCGCCACCTGCTCGCGGCCGTACTTCTCGGTGACGTACTGGATGACTTCGCCGCGGCGGTGGGTGCAGAAGTCGATGTCGATGTCGGGCATGCTGACGCGCTCAGGGTTGAGGAAGCGCTCAAAGAGCAGGCCGTACTGCAGGGGATCGACGTCGGTGATCTCCATGGCGTAGCTGACGAGGCTGCCGGCGGCCGATCCGCGGCCGGGACCGACGGGGATGCCGGAGGATTTGGCGAAGCGGATGAAGTCCCAGACGATGAGGAAGTAGCCGGAGAACTTCATGCTCTGGATGATGCGGATCTCCATGTCCAGGCGGTCGGCGTAGACGCCGAGCTCGCTGCGGAGCATGCCTTTGGCGCGCATGGCTTCGAGGCGGGGGCGGCGTTTCTCGAAGCCCTGGCGGGCGACGTATTCGAAGTAGGTGTCGGTGGTGTGGCCTTCGGGGATTTCGAAGCGGGGGAAGGGATCGGAGACTTTTTCGAGCTTGACGTGGCAGCGTTGAGCGATGTCGAAGGTGCGGTCGAGCGCGGCCTGATGGCCGGGGAAGAGCTTTTCCATCTCGGCGCGTGTCTTGAGATAGAACTCCTCGGTGGTGAAGCGCATCCGGTTGGGGTCGGACATGGTCTTGCCCGTCTGGATGCACATGAGGATTTCGTGGCCGCGCGAGTCGTCTTTGCGCAGGTAGTGCGCGTCGTTGGTGATGACGAGCGGGATGTCCGTATCACGGGCGAGCTTCTCGATGAGGGGGATGACCTTGCGGTCTTCGTCGAGGTTATGGTCTTGCAGTTCGAGGAAGAAGTTGCCCTTGCCGAGCATGTCCTCGTAGGTGTGGGCCATGCGGCGGGCTTCGGCGTACTGATCGGCGAGGAGGGTCTCGTTGATGTCGCCCTGAAGGCAGGCGGAGAGTCCGATGAGGCCCTTGGAATATTGGGCGAGGAGGTCTTTATCGATGCGGGGTTTGTAGTAGAAACCTTCGAGGAAGCCGGTGGAAACGAGCTTGATGAGGTTGCGGTAGCCTTCCTGATTTTCGGCGAGGAGGACGAGGTGGTTGTAGCGGGTGTCGGACTTCTCTTTGTGGTCCTTTTTAGCGACGTAGACTTCGCAGCCGATGACGGGGCGGACGTCGTATTCCTTGGCTTTGTTGTAGAATTCGACCGCGCCGAAGAGGTTGCCGTGATCGGTCATGGCGATCGCCGGCATGTTCTGCTCTTTGGCGATCTTCATCATCTGTCCGATTTCGCAGGCTCCGTCGAGCAGGGAGTAATCGGTGTGGTTGTGGAGATGGACGAAAGGCCTGTCGGACATGGCTTCCTCGGCTGATGAGCTGTGGGGGAGGGTGCTCTCTCTTATTATGGCGCAATGGGTTTCGGGAGAGCGCTGGGCGCGGCCAGGCGGCGGTGCGCCATGATATCCGCCTTTAGCGCGCGGTCACGGCTTTCCACATGGCGCGCACGAGTTCGGCGCCGAATTTCAGCCGGTCCTCGGGCATGGGGAGTCTTCCCAATCTTTCGTTATGGGCGATGCGCTGTTCCATGAGGAAGCCGGGGATGCGGAACTCGTGCCACAGGCCCTGGATGACGGTCATGCGGCCCTTCATGCCGGCGGTGGTGGTGGTATCGGCGTAGAACAAAGGCCGCGAAGGATGAAAGGTGCTCTCTTTGGTAAGCAAGGCAAAGAGGCGTTCGGCGAGGGCGCTGTGATGCTGGGCGCCTTGCGGCGGCCCCTCCAGATACTCGCCGGTTTCGGTGTTGTGGAGGGAGTAGAAGAGATCGATCCTGTTGCCGGCATCGAGCCAGCGGCGAATGGCGTTGCGTTGGGCGGTGATCTCGGGCATTTTGGCGGGGTCGTGGACGTCCCAATTGCGGTTCAGGTCGAAGCCGTGGGCATTGAAGCGGACGCCGCCGCGGGCGACGCCGTCGGGATCGCAGAGGGGAAACACTTTCCAGGTGACGTCGCTGCGCAAGGCGGCGTTGGCCGCCAGTTCGAGCAGGGCGCCTTCGCCCGTCCAGGAACTGCCGGCCTCCCAACTGTGCTGGCGGAACATGAGCCAGATGGTTTTTGCCGCCTTTTTCGGACCGAGGGTCCAGAGGACGAGATCGCGCCCCTGGACGGTCTTGCCGATCTTCTCTTCGGAGAAGACACCGGAAGAGGCGAGGCGGCGGCGGAGGGTGGCAAGGTGCTCATTGGTGTAAGGCACGACGTGGGCGATGTGGACGGAAGGGCCCTCGGCCTTGACGTGGAGGCGGAGGCGCGGCTCAGCGGGATCGTATTCGAACGTATCGAGGCGGCGCCAGGTTTTGCCGTCGGCGCTGACGACGGGGGGAGTGTCCTTAGTGATCGCGCCGCGGTTGGGCTTGTAGTTGTATTCGCCGGGCAGATCGACGATATCGAAGAGGAGTTGCTGGCCGGGGCGAAGGCCATGGGCGCGGAAGGAGTACCAGTTGGCCTGGCGGTTGCGTCCATCCTGATCCTTCTCGCCCTTGGATCCGAGGCGCCAATGGGTTTCGGTGACTTTCTCGACGCGGCCGAGGCTGCCGCCTTCGAAGTCGGTGGCGATGGCGATGGCCGCGAGGATGGGTATGAGCACAGCCTCTCGAATGTATCAAACCCCTTTGTGCTGCGCTATCCTGAAATGTTCCCATGAGCGACATTGTGAATGAGTTCACCATCCAAGTGCGCCAGATCGAGGACTATCAGTTTCTGGTGGAATTCGATCGGGAGAGCATGGGCGCGTTGCGCACCGACGAAGGCGCCCCGCTCGGGAAGGACACGGGCCCGAGTCCGGCCCGGATGCTGGCGGCTTCGATCGGCAACTGCCTGGCGGCAAGCCTTCTGTTCGCATCGAAGAAGGCGGGCCTGGCGTTGGGACCAATTGAGGCGAGCGTCAAAGTACAGATGGTGCGCAACGAGAAGAAGCGCATCCGGATCGGGAAAGTAGAAGTGACCCTCGACCCCAAGCTGAGCCCGGACGATTTGGAAAAGGCGCGCGGGCCGCGGGGGATGTTCGAGGATTTTTGCACGGTAACCCAGAGCGTCCAGCAAGGGATTCCCGTCGCAGTAAAGGTGAAAGGAATCGATGGCGAATAAGCGAATTGCAATCCTGACGGGCGGCGGCGACGTGCCCGGCCTGAATTCGGTGATCAAAGGCGTGGTGTATCGCGGCAGTGAAATCGGCTGCGAAGTGCTCGGCATCCGGCGCGGGTGGGAAGGGTTGACGCACATCAACTTCGACGAGCAGGCGAGTGTATCGCGCTACACGCTGGCGCTGACGCGGGAGAACACGCGCACAATCGACCGCACGGGGGGGACGTTCCTGCATTCCTCGCGCACCAATCCCTCGCAGATGAAGAAGCTGCCGGCGTTTCTGGGCGGGAAGACTTTTCCGTCGAAGGAGAAGACGGCCAAAGACGGAACGAAGTCGACGGTGTATGACGTGACGGACCAGGTGCTGAAGAACCTGGAGACGTTGAAGGTGGACTATCTGATCGCCATCGGCGGCGACGATACGCTGAGCTATGCGGCGAAGCTGGACAAGGTCGGCGTGAAGGTGATTGCGATTCCGAAGACGATGGACAACGACGTCCGGAACACGGAATACTGCATCGGTTTTTCGACGGCGATTACGCGGGCGATGGACGCCATTCAGCGGCAGCGTTCGACGGTGGGCTCGCACGAGCGGATCGGTATTTTCCGGGTGTTCGGGCGGGATGCCGGCTACACGGCGCTGTACACGGCGTATGTGACTTCTATCCGCTGCGCGATTCCGGAATACAAGTTCGACCTGCAGAAGATGATCAAGCTGCTGGTGGACGAGAAGCATTCCAACCCGAGCAATTATTCGCTGATGATCATGAGCGAAGGGGCGGAATGGCAGGGCTACAAGGTACGCGAGTACGGCGAGCCGGATGCATTCGGGCACCGGAAGAAGATGAGCGTGGCCGAGGACTTCAGCGATGAACTGAAGCGGGCGAGCGGCGAGGAGACGGTGGTGAGCGATCTCACCTACGACCTGCGCGGCGGCGAAGCCGACTTTGTGGACAAGATGGTGGCGACGACGTTCGGCAACATGGCGCTCGATTGCATTCTGACGAACCGGTTCGGGAAGATGATGGCGATCGAGAACGGGATGTATGCAACGGTGCCGATTCCGGATCCGGCGCTGGGGCCGCGCAAGGTGGACATCGAGACGATGTACAACACGGAGCGGTACCGGCCGAACTACGCGAGCAAGGTGGGGCTGCCCATCTTCCTGACGCGGGCCTAGCGGCTGGCGGCGTGAAAAGCTGGTTGAAATCCATTTTCGGCGGATCGAAGCGGGAGGCGGCGACGCCCCTCGGGGAGATCCGCCGTTCGTTCGATGAGGCGTCGGGGGATGAGGAGCATTTCCCGTCGACGATCGATGAGCGGATTTATCATGTGCAGCTTCTTCTGGAGTGGTTCGGGGAGCGTGCGGCGGGGAGGGTGCTGGACAACGGATGTGGGAAGGGGCGGTTTGCGCGAGTGTTGCGGGAGCGGCACGCGGGGGCGCTGGTGGTGGGGTTCGACTTGTCGGAGGCGATGCTCGGCTATGTACCGGAGGGGATTGCGACATGCTCGGGGACGATGACGCATCTGCCGTTTGCGTCCGATACGTTCGATTGCGTCTATGCGACGGAGTCGCTGGAGCATGCAGTGGAAATCGATGTGGCGGTGGGGGAGATGTGCCGGGTGTTGAAGCCGGGCGGGCGGCTGGCGATCATCGACAAGAACGCGGAGCATTGGGGGAGGTTCCAGACCCCACAGTGGGAGAAGTGGTTTCGCCGAGAAGAGCTGGAAAAACTACTGAGGCGCGATTGCCGGAGCGTGTCCAGCCGATTTATCTCGTATTGGGATGATGTGGAACCTGATGGTCTGTTTGTGGCCTGGCTTGCGGAGAAATAGGCTTAGGGCGACGTGTGTTCTGGCGATGCTGGCCCTGGGCTGTTCGCAGGCGCCCGCCCCGCGGCAGCCTGTTTCCATTGCGATTCTGCCGGTGCAAGCGGGGACATCGGCAGCGCCGATCGACTGGTTGTGCCGCGGGCTGACGGCGGATCTGATTGACGCGGCGGGGGCAATCCCTGGTTTGCAGGTAGCGGGGCCGGTGAGCACGATGGTGGCGGGGGGACAGAAAGATGCGGCGGCGGCGCTTGCGGTGGAATCGGTGTTGCGGACGGAGATCGACGAAAAGGGGGCGCTGTTCACGATCCGGCTGCAACTGGTGCGGGCGTCGGATGGGGAGACGATCGGCAGGCAAGTGTTGTCGCGCGGGCCTGAGGAGATGATCCGTGTGCACCATGAGGTGGCCAAGTTGTTGGCGGGCTGGTTGAGGAAAGAAGCGCCGGATCTGCCGGTGAAGAGCCTGACGGCCGATCTGGATGCGCACTACCTGTACTGGCGGGGGTTGAACGAGCGTTACCGGGCAGGGGGCAAGCTGGAAACGGAGATCGAATATTACGACAAGGCGCTGCAGCGGGACGGCTATTTCGCGGCGGCGTACACGCGGTCGGCGGAGGCGCGGGTAGCGTTGTTGCGGGCGGGGCGCGGGACGGTGGCCGATGTGGAGAAGGCGCGGACGATCGCGCGGCGGGCGGTGGAATTAGGGGAAGACTCAGCGGGGGCGCACGCGGCGTTGGGCGGGTTCCTGTTCTGGATCGACTGGAAGTGGGCCGAGGCGTCGATGTTGTTGCGCGAGGCGATGGAGTGGCAGCCGTCGCATGCGGCGGCGAATGGAGATTACGCGGCGCTGCTGACGGCGAGCCGGCGGTTTGGGGATGCGCTGCCGCAACTGGATGCGGCGACGCGCATTGAGCCGCTGGATATGGCGGCGCGGCAATCGAGCCAATGGTTGCGCATCTATGCGCGGGCGTGGAGTCCGGAGCAGGCGCGGAGTGTGCCGCGGGCTCCGTTGGCGCTGCTGGCGGCGCTGTCGGAATCGTTTGCGGGGAACCACGCGAAGGCGACGGAACTGGCGGCAGCGGCGCAGCAGGATGGGTTGGCGACACCGGTGGAGGTATTGCACGCGGCGCATGTGTGGCGCAGCGCGGGGCGTCAGGACAAGGCGGCGCAACTGCTGGAGACGTTCCGCGAAGGGGGTCCGCTGTTTCTGGCGGCGGCGGCGGCGCTGCGGATGAGCGACCGGGAAGAAGTGATCCGAATGGTGCGGACCGCGGTGGAGCAACGGGATCCGAATATTGTTTGGATCCATCTGCTGCCGATGTTCGATTCGCTGCGCAACGACCAGCGGTTTGCGGCCATCGCATCGCAGGTGGGAATGACGGCCGATGAGAAGCCGGCGGCCGAGTAGCGGCAGCCCCTGATATCATCGGACGAATGATCATCGCCAATCCACGCGGGAACTATTCCTTTATCCGAGGCATCAGCCCCTATTCAGCGGGTGCTGTGGCCGCCTCCGGCTTCGGCATCGAGCATGCGCGGTTCCAGCAACCGCTACCTCTGAAGGAAGGGTTTGCCGCGGTAGAGGCGCAATTGAAGCGGGCGAACCGTCCGAAGCAGGCGCTGTGCGGGATGGAGCTGCGGTCTCCGAAGCCGTTCACGTTTCCGGGGTTCAGCCAGTTCAATGCCGGCTATGTGGAAGTGCTGAAGCAGTGGGACATTCTGATGGAAGGCGGGCTGAATCCGGTGGCGCGCACGAATATCGCGCCGGCGGTGCGGCCTCCGGCGGAGCCATCGATTTACGGGTTCAGCTACACGGTGCCGGCGGCTGGATCGCCGAAGACGTTTGTGGTGGCGGGGGCGGGGGAGCTGCCGGAAGGCTCACTCGATCCGAAGGACGTGGTGCGGCGGGGGGAGACATCGGCGGCGGCACTGGTGGAGAAGGCTCGTTTCGTGATGGGGCTGATGGAAGGGCGGATGAAGGAACTGGGGGTATCGTGGGCGGAATCGACGGTGACGGAGATCTACACCGTATTCAATCTGCACGCCTTCATCGAGCAGGAGATTCTGGCGCGGATGGGCAAAGGGGGAGCGCACGGGCTGACGTGGCATTACTCGCGTCCACCGATTGAGACGATTGAGTTCGAGATGGACGTGCGGGGCTGCCGGCGCGAGGTGGTGCTGTAGAGCCGGTGCAGGCCGCGGTCAGGCGTGCTCCATGCGGCGGGTGGTTGAGTTGAACTTGACGCGGCGGCCGGATTTGAGGGACTCCATGGCCATGCAGAGAGCGACGTTGGAGTAGTGAACCTGCTCGACGGTGGCGGTGGGCTGCTGACGGGATTTGCAGCATTCGAGGAAGTTACGGATGTGGAAGCGGACGGCAGCGTTGAAGGCTCCGGGCTGCTTCGATTCCCGGTCGGGCTTGGGGTCGATGGCTTTGGGATTTTCCTTGAAGAGGGCGTAACTTTCGCGGCCGACGTCGAAGCGGGCTTTGTCGCCGTGGAATTGTTTCAACTGGTCGTTGGTGAGGGGGTAGCGCATGGCCTTGTAGCCGAGGGTGAAGATGGCGAAGTGATCGGGGTGCTCAATGGTCATGGTGGCGGTTTCGGGGACCTCGGCGCCGGCGATGTTGGGCTTCATGCCGGTGGCGGTGACGGCGAGGGGGAATTTGGAATTCATGAACCAACTGATGGCGTCGACGACGTGCGCGGCCTGGCCGATGAGGAGGCCGCCGGAGTAATCCCAATACCAATACCAATTGAACATGCGCTCCGAGGACATGGGGGCTTTGGGGGCTGAGCCGAGCCACTGGTTCCAATCGAGCTTGCCGTCGATCTTGCGGCTGGAGAAGGACGAGGTGTGGTTGAGCCACCAACTGTTGACGAGACGGACGGCGCCGAGCGAGCCGGAGTCCATGATCTGCTTGGCTTCAAGGAAGAGAGGCATGCTGCGGCGCTGAGTGCCGACCTGGACGATGCGGCCGGTGCGTTTTACGGCGTCGATCATGCGGAAGCCCTCTTCGACGGTGTGGCAGAGGGGCTTTTCGACGTAGACATCCTTGCCGGCCTGGACGGCGTCGATGGTCATTTGGGCGTGCCAGTGGTCGGGGGTGGCGATGACGACGACATCGATGGATTTGTCGTCAAGGAGGCGTTTGTAGTTGTCGGAGGGTTTGGCGCCGGTGGAGGCGATTTTGAGGCCGGCGTTGAGATTGGTTTCGTAGACGTCGCAGACGGCGGCCATTTCGACGCCGATTTCCTTGAACTCGGCGGTGAGGAGACGGCCGCGGCCGCCGGAACCGATGATGCCTCCGCGAACGCGGTCGGCGGCGGGCAACAGGCTGGCTGCGCCAGCGGCAATGGCGGTGCGTCGGAGGATAGTCATGTCAACTGCATTATACGCCCCGAATGGGTTGCTACAATGGCTACCCATGAACGCACGCCGAGAGTTTCTGACGACACATTTGCCGGTTGGCTTTGCACTGGCCGTGCAGCCGGTAGCAGCACAGACAATGATCACGACAGACACGAAGGGGCTGACGGCGGGAGAAGTACAGATCCCGGCGAAGGACGGCAAGACGATGCCGGCGTACCGGGCGGTGCCGGCGAAGGGGAAGAACTATCCGGTGGTGCTGGTGGTGGAGGAGATTTTCGGCGTGCATGAGCACATCAAGGACATCTGCCGGAGGTTCGCCAAGCTGGGGTATCTGGCGATTGCTCCGGACCTGTTTCTGCGGCAGGGCGATCCGGCGGGGATGACGAATATCCAGGAGATTATCGGCAAGGTGATTTCGAAGGTTCCGGATGCACAGGTGTTGAGCGATCTGGATGCGGTGGTGGATTGGGCGGGGAAGCAGAAGGGCGATACGAAGAAGCTGGCGGTGACGGGATTCTGCTGGGGCGGGCGGATCACGTGGTTGTACGCGGCGCATCAGCCGAAGGTAAAGGCTGGGGCGGCGTGGTATGGAGTGCTGTCGCGGCCGGCGAGCGAGTTGCAGCCGAAGCATCCGGTGGATGTGGCGGCGGGGCTGAAGGCGCCGGTGCTGGGATTATATGGGGAGAAGGACAACGGAATTCCGCTGGATACGGTGGAGAAAATGCGGGCGGCGTTGCAGCAGGGGAAGAGCGGATCGGAGATTGTGGTGTATCCGGGGGCTCCCCACGGGTTCCATGCGGACTACCGGGAGAGCTACCGGAAGGCGGACGCCGAGGACGCGTGGAAGAAGCTGCTGGCGTGGTTCAAGAAATACGGCGTCGCTTAGTATCGCGGGCGAGCCAGCTTTCGACGTCGTGGCGGGGGAGGGATGCGCCGATGAGGTGGCCTTGCGCCTTGTCGCAACCGATTTCGCGCAGCATTTCGAGCTGGCGCTCGGTTTCGACGCCTTCGGCGACGACGGAGAGGCCCATGTTGTCGGCGAGGGCGACGATGGTTTGGACGAGGGTGTAAGCGCCTTCCGAGGTTTCGAGTTCGGCGAGGAAGGACTGGTCGATTTTGAGGCAATCGACGGGGATCCAGCGGAGGTAGCCGAGGGCGGAGTAGCCGGTGCCGAAGTCGTCGAGGGCGAGGCGGACGCCGAGTGCGCGGAGGCGTTTGAGCTTAGCGGTGGCGGCGGCGATTTCCTGCATGATGGCGCTTTCGGTGAGCTCAAGCTCGATGTAGCGGCCTTCAAGTCCGGTTTCCTTGAGGGTGGATTCGACCGTATCGACGAAGTCGGCGCGGCCGAACTGGAGGGCGGAGACGTTGACGGAGATGGGGACGGGCTCATAGCCGGCGCGCTGCCAGCGGACGCATTCTTCGCAGGCTTTGCGCAGGACCCAGGCTCCGATGACGCCGATGAGGCCGCACTCTTCGGCGAGGGGGATGAACTGGGAAGGAGAGATGCGGCCGAGTTCGTCGTGCTTCCAGGCGAGTAAGACCTCGAAGCCGGCGAGGAGGATGGAGCCGGTGCGGCGGATATCGACGATGGGCTGGAAGTTGAGTTCGAACTCCTCGTTTTCGATGGCGCGGCGGAGAGCCTGGGAGAGCTGAAGGCGGGCCTGGTGACCGCCTTCGAGTTCGGGGGCGTAGCAAATGGCGTCGTTGCGGCCGCTGCTCTTGACGCGGTACATGGCCTGATCGGCGCTGGCGAGCAAGGCATCGGCGGTGATGCCGGATTGGGGGAAGATGCTGATGCCGATGCTGGCGGTGACGTAGATGAGCTGGGAACCGCAGTGGATGGGGGAACGGAGGGAGTCGAGGAGTTTGAGGGAGCGGGCGTGGGCGGCGTCGGTGTTCTTTTCCATCCAGATGGCGACGAATTCGTCGCCGCCGAGGCGGGCGATGACTTCACCGGGGAAGAGCCCATTTTTGAGGCGGGCGGCGATTTCGCGAAGGACGGTGTCGCCGGCGGCATGGCCGTAGTGATCGTTGATTTGTTTGAAGCGGTCGAGGTCGACGAAGACGACGGCGAAGGGGAGGCCGCGGTCCTTGGCGCGGACGATGAATTCGTCGAGGGAGCGGGAGAGCATGGTGCGATTGGGGAGGGAAGTGAGCACGTCATGCATGGCGTGGAAGGCGAGCCGGTCGGTGAGGCGGCGGTGCTCGATGGCGATGGCGGAGAGGGAGCCGGCCATTTCGAGGAGTTCGGTATCGACGAAGCGGGGTTGGACGGCGACTTTGGAGTAGGCGATGAGGAGGCCGAGCAGTTCGCCGGATCCGGAGAGGATGGGGCTTGCGCCGCAGACCTGCCAGCAGAACTCGTGAACGGAGGGCCCGCCGTGGGGAGCGCAGCGTGGGGCGGCGGTTTCGTAGACCTCAGTGAGGCGGGAATAGGCGGCGGAGAAGCAGCAGGAGCGGCCGTGCTGCAGGGGGATGCTTTGGAAGCGCTTGCGGAAGGGCTCCGGCATGCTGGGTGCGGCGCAGCAGAAGACGCGCTCGTCGGAGACGAGGTGGATGGCGATGGCGACCGAGGGGGCCTGGCGTTCCACCATGCGGGCGATCTGGGTGAGGACGGCGATGAGGGGCTGGTCTTTGGCCACCATCTCGAGGGCCTGGCTGCGATCCTGTTCCAGGGTTTCGGAGCGTTCGCGGGCCGATTGCAGGCGGCCTTCATGAATGGAGCGGGCGACGCTTTTGGCCATGAGCTCGATGATTTCGATCTCATGGGAGCCGAAGGGGGTCCAGCGGACGTGGGGGGAGGAGAAGCTGAGGACTCCGTAGACTTCGCCGTCGATGAGGATAGGGGTTCCGATGTAGGCGGCCTGACGAACGGGGCCGTAGTGGGGGCGGGAGACGAGGCGTGGATCTTCGCTGACCCAGCCGACGGCAAGGGTTTGCTTTTCTTCGCAGACCAGGCCGCAGTGGACCTGGCTGAGTTCGAAGGTGAGGCCGGGGCGAACGGAGTTGACCTCGCAGCGGGCGGCGCGGACGGAGCCGTAGCGGCCGCGGGTTTGCATGACGACGCCGCAGCCGAGGCCGAGAATGGAGGAGCCGGTCTGGAGGTAATCCTGGAGGAGGTCGTCGATGGTTTCGTAGTTGGTGGTGCTGAGGCGGTGGAGCTGGCGGAGGTCTTCGCTGAATTTGGCGAGTTCGAGGGTTTTTTCGAGGAGCTGTTCCTGGGTCTTGCGGCGTTCGACGGAGGCGCCGGCCTGGGTGCTGCGGCGGCGTTCGAGTTCGAGTTCGTTGCCGGCGAGGGTGGCGAGATCGGTGAGGTGGAGAAGTTGGTGTTCGGCGAGCTGGTGGGGGACGGCGGCAGCGGCAAGGAGGGCGCCGGCGCCGGCGCCGTTCCAGGCGGGGATGGTAACGGCGATGATGGAGCGGACGGGCCAATCGGAGGCGCGGAGGCGGGGGTCGAAGTGGGTATCGGTGATGATGAGGGGGCGGCCAGTGGAGGGCTGGCAGCGGGAATCGGCGAGGGTTTCGCGGAAGTAGTGTTCCCAAAGACCGGCGGGGCCGGCGGTGGCACGGAGTGTGGGCTGATTGGGAGAGCCTGAATAGACGGCAGCGACGGGCACGTCCATGAGGCGGGCTGCCAGGGCGGCGATACGCTCTAAGGCGCTATCGCGAGCTTCGGCCGCTGGGCTGGCTGAGACCACAAACATGAGGAGTCCGCCTTCTAGTGTGGACTAAGTACTGACTGAGGTAAACAACTAAGTACGGGCAGTACGTACCAGGACGGAAGTGGGTGAGAGGAAGCGAGATTACAGGATATTGCTATCGAGGGAGGCGATGAACTGAATGCCGGGAACGATCTTCTTCGAGAGCTGTTTATCGTTGGTGAGGAAGAGATCCACGCGGGCTTCGGCGGCGCAAGCTAAATGGATTGCGTCACCGGAACTGATGCCTCCCCGGCCACGGATCTCGGCGAAGATGTCGGCAGTGGAGAGCTTGAAGTCGAGGAGGCGCAGTTCCGGGGAGCGAAAGAACGCGCGAACCTTGGACACTTGATCCCAGTGCTTGGTTCTGCTCGGGCCTGCAAGTGTCTCCCCCACTGTAAACACGCTTGTGCAGAGGGTATCGCCACGCTCTTGCATACGGTGCGCGATGTTGATGACACGGGACTTGTAGTCCGGATGGCCCTCCAGGAGGTAGGCGAAGAGCATGGTGTCCCAGTAGATAAGGCTCATCTTGAGTAACCTTCGCGTTCCTCACGGATCGCACGTTCGGCACCGCCGAGTTCACGATAGGCTTCCTTGAGAATTC
>JAEUQG010000134.1 GCA_016789755.1 Bryobacterales bacterium | reverse complement strand
CAAGCGGGCGAGGATCGCGGTCAGGCCAGATAGTGAGGTAAGCGAGAGGCTCGGCAGGGACTACGGTGGCGTTGATGGCGAAGGCGGTGGCGTGGGAGGGCAGAGCGCAGGGGCTAAGTCTAAGAGGAATGGTGCGGGGTTGATTCGGGCTGAGAAAGGGTGGACCATATGCGCCGGCGAAACCTTGCCCGATGCGGGTATCGACGGCGCGGCAGGGCTGCAGAGGAACAAAGCGCAGGGGCGATGGAGCAGTGTCGAATTGCAGCAGGAATGCGTCCAGGCTTCCGGAGTTCGTCTGCCCGGGGAGCGCCCCTGCGGTGAAGCCCGTGACGAAGAGGCTGTTTGCGTTGATGGCGACTCCCGTGGCAACCACGGATGGAAATGCACTGATGGGCTTGGTCCACAGGAATGTGCCGTTGCGGTCGTACTTGTAGGTGAAGGCTTGGTGGGTGTTCCATCCGCCGAGATAGACTCCGGTTGTATCGGCTGCGGCGGTGACGATTCTATCGACTTCGGAGGTAACGATGTACTGGCCTGTTTCCGCAATGTAGCGGCTCCAAAGGAACGCCCCGTTGCTGGTGTACCTGTGGAGAAAGGAAAGCACAAGCGGTGGCGTGATCGAGCTGTCCGTGATAGTGCCCGCCAGGTAAACTCCTGTACCATCCGCAGCGATGGCCGCCGTTTCATCGCCGTTGGCGCTGGATTGCCGGGTCCACAAATGATCTCCGTTTGCGCTGTACTTTCGAACATACGAATCGTGATCATAGGTTTTCGCGTCGGTGCCGGGAAATGTGCCGAGCGCGGTTCCGCCAACGTAGATGCCGGAGGCATCGAGCGACAGTTTGAGTGCGAAAGTCTGCCCCCCGGGAGCACTGTACTGCCGGGTCCAAAGGATGTTGCCCAGCGTGTCGTACTTACGGATGTAGGCATCGCCGAGCCCGGATGCAACTTCGCCGGGGAGTGAGCCGAGCGTCCAACCGGCGACATAAACTCCAGTGGAGTTGGTGGCCACGGCTTCGGCATAGTCGTAAGCGGAAGATCCGAATTGGCGCGTCCAAAGGATATTGCCGTTGGCGTCGTATTTGCGGAGAAAGGCGTCGCGCTGCCCCAGGGGGACTTGGCCCGGCAGGATGCCGTCGGTGTAGCCAGCGACGTAGACGCCCGTGTCGTCGGCGGCGACGGATTGCGCACGGTCTTCGACAGCGGTGCCGAATTGACGCGTCCAGATCGGGGCGCCGGACTTGTCGTGCTTGCGAAGAAAGGGCTCCAGGCCGCCGGAGTTTGTTTCTCCGGGAAATGTTCCTTCGGAGGTGCCTGCAATGTAGATGGCGGAGTCAGTTACGGCGATAGACGTGGCGGTGTCGATGGATGAGGTGCCGAATTGGCGTGTGAGGATTTGGGCGGTGGCTGGGGGAATTATCAGGAATAGCGTGCAAAGAAACGCTGGGGCATACCTCATGCCTTTAGATTAGCGCTACGAGGAGAAGCTGTCGGCTTGGCGATAGGCGTCGAAACACTTCACGAGGCCGGGCATGCCGGGAACCGAGAGGCCATGCTCTCCACCCAGAATGCCTTGGAACCCGCGGGCGTGAATGGCCTTGAAGATGTTCTGATAGTTCATCTCGCCCGTGTAGGGCTCCTTCCGCCCGGGGACATCCCCGATCTGGAAATAGCCGATGAAATCCCAGTACATGTTGAAGTGATTGATGATATTTCCCTCCGAAATTTGCTGGTGATACATATCGAAGAGGATTTTCACTTGCGGATGATTGACGCCGCCGATAATCTCACCCGCGTGCTCGCTGTGCACAACGAAGTACCCGGCGTGATCGACCTTGTGATTGAGTGGCTCGAGGACGAGCACTAGCTTCGTCTTTTCGACGAGTTCGGCGGCGCGCTTCAGAACCTCGACGCAGTTCTGTGTTTGCTGCGCGAAGCTGAGGTGGGGAACCTGGAGTCCGCTGGTGACGGTGGCGCATTCGTTCTCCATGACTCGATGGATCTCGATGGCGCGCTTCACGTCGGCAAGCAATGTGGCATGGCCGGATTTGTCGGGCATGGCCGTGGGGCGCCAGCCTCCCCGGTTGACGACGAAGACTCCCATGCTCAACTTGAGATCGTCCCGCTTGCGGCGGAAGGCTTCGATTTCCTGCATGGAGTGCTGAGGCAGTCCGTTGTATTCGAAGGCAGTGAATCCGTTCTCAGCGTAGATTTCTAGTTGCCGGGGGACCGGAAGGTTCGGCACGAGACCGATGCGGGGGGCGTAACGAAGTTTGAACTTGTGAGTTGCTTTCTGAGCTTGGAGGAGAGAGGGAAGCACGGAGGCTCCGGCGGCGGTCAAGAGCTGACGGCGGTTCATAATCAGGGTCCTTATTCAAATTGACGGCGGAAGTCGGCGAGTTGCTGCTCCAACCGGACTACGGTTTCTTTGAGCGCGGCCACTTCCGCTTCGAGCTTTCCGATGCGATCTTCGCGGGGTGGTGGGGCGGAGACGTGTGTTTGAGCGGCAGCGGATTGCGCGGCTTCGGCATCGACGGGTCCGGCAAGCAGGTGCGTGTAGCGCTGCTCCTTCTGGCCCGTGAGGCGCGGCATTTTGACGACCAACGGCTGCGGCGTTCGATGGGTGAGCTTGTCAACCACGGTTTCCACTTCGTCGAGATCCGCGAAGGCATGGATGCGGTCGGTTCGCACCTTAAGCTCGTTCAGCGTTTGCGGGCCGCGGAGCATCATCACACAGACCACGGCGATTTCCGAAACACGCAGTCCGGTCTTCTCCCCGAACAACTCCTTGAACTTAGGCACGCGGTGGTCGGCGCCGCTGATTTTCGCGCACAGACCGCGGCCTTGCAGCATGACCAGGACGGCATCGACAGTGATGTCGTCGTAACTGGTGATGGGCTCGCGGCTCGTCTTCTGATTGCACGCGGAGACCAGTGAGTTCAGCGTGAGCGGATAGACATCCGGAGTGAGGAACTGCTTTTCGATCAAGCAACCGAGAACCCGCAGTTCTTCCGCGGTTAACTCGGGAACGATGAATTCGGGAGTGGGGCCGGAATCGCCGGACGAAGCGCCGAAAAAAACTGCACGCATACTATTCCTTCATTTTGGACTCTTCGGGTTCGGGAAGGAAAGAGCAGGCGAGGGAACCGATGGCATAGGAAAGCAGCGCGACGATAGCGGCGGCATTGGCAAGCTTCATTGATGGTGAGGCGCCGGAGGTGTAATTGGCAAGCGTGGTGGTAACGTAGGCGGCGGATGTTCCCAGCATGCGTCCGCCGACGTTGGCGGCGAAGCTCTCGCCGGTGCCGCGCAGGTGCACCGGATAGACACGCGGCAGGTAGTTGCCCCAGAAGCTGAATTGAGCGACAGTGACCAGACCGGCGATGAAGACGCCTATTTGAAGGAGTTGCGGATTGTCCTTGGCCGGGAAGTAGAAAACGAGGGGAACAATGAGGAGACCGGGGAGTTGGAAGACCCGCAGCAGCTTCCGGCGGCTGACAATGCGGATGGCGAGGAAGGCGAGAATGACTCGGCCGACTAGCCCGCCGATTTCCTGTACGCTCTGGACCTTGTTGGCCATTTGCAGAACCGCGGGGCGCGCGAGTCCTGCGGCTTCGGGCAAGCCCGGGACGATCCGCGGCAGGTGTTGGATGGCGCCGAAGGCAGCGCCGTAGCTGCAGGCGAACATGAGCGCCGTGACGATCGTGGTCCGGAGGTATTGCGGCTGGAAGAGTTCGCCGATGCTCGGGCGCTTGAGTGTTCCTTCCTTCTTCTTCCGCGCCCATTCGGGCGATTCAGGCAGGAAGGGGCGGATGATGATGAGCGGAATGGCAGGCAGAACTCCGGCGATCAAGGTGTAGCGCCAGGAGGAGTGCGCCCCGTGGATGGCCGGCATCGACGTGGCATAAGCAACGGCGAGGGCGTTGGTTCCCGCGGCAAGCAATCCGCCGACCGAGGAGAATGCCTGCGTATAGCCAAGGACACTTTCCCGCTGCTTCGGATTAGGGAAGAGTTCCGCCAGCCAGGCAACCGCCGCGACGAATTCCACACAGACTCCAATGAAAGTCGTGCAGCGGAGGAACAGGAACATCTCAAGCGAATTGGCGTAGCCGGCTGCGACGGCGGAGAAAGCATATAGAAGGATACTGACGACTAGAACTCTCTGACGCCCCCAAAGGTCTGTAAGGTATCCGCCGACCAGGCCGAAAAGACCGCCGGCAATCGCGGGGACGAAGAAGAGGAGTCCGG
Organism: Bryobacterales bacterium; assembly: GCA_016789755.1. Classification (GTDB taxonomy): domain Bacteria; phylum Acidobacteriota; class Terriglobia; order Bryobacterales; family Bryobacteraceae; genus CADEFT01. The sequence goes on along the minus strand of JAEUQG010000134.1, from coordinate 24,679 downwards.
TCCAGTGGTTGTATTCGGGGGTGCCAGGTTTTAGTTGGCCGAGTTCACCCAGAGCCGGAGCGACCACCAGCGGCAGCACCAGAATCGCGTAAATGTCGAATGCAAAGCCCATGGACGCGACAAAGCAGATGAGCCAGTGGACCGTGGTGAGACGGATTGGGGGTGGTGGTGCGCCAGTGTTCGCCATAAGGGTAATGGTTCAGTTTATCCAACTCGGGGATCTTTCGGATAAAGACGATGAACGTTCGCGGAGGTTACCAACCGGTGCTTCGTGTAAACGGCGGGCGGCAGGGGTTTCTTCTTTAGGATGTCCAGAGCAAGCCGCAGCAGCGCTTCGCCGTAGCGTTCGGGAAAGTAGGCGACGGAACCGATCAATTGAGTGTGCGGCTTGCGAAGTTCATTGCGGGCATCGAGCGTTGCGCCTTGTCCGGCAACAGCGCAACGATCGCACAGGACGGCATCGCGGAACGCATCGAGTGCGCCGAGGGCGTTCGGATCGTTCATCGCGAGAACGAGAGTGCGGCCGCGGCGATGCCGCCTGAGGTGCTTTCTAACGGCCTTTTGCGCGCCATCGAAGGTGTTCGCGCCATCCAGGTGATGGATGCGGGCGCGTTCGATGTGGCCGAGAATCTCTTCAAGGCCGGCGAGTGCACCGGTCATGCGGGCTTTGAGAAGCGGACCAGCGGCGGGGAGCCCTATCAGCAGAACAGCATCGAAATCGCGATGCCAGTGTTCGTGCGCCCAGCGGCCGAGAGCCCGCCCGGCCATCCGGCCCGCGGCGTAGTTGTCTGCGCCGAAGTAAGTTGCTCCGGGAGTGGGGAGATCGACCGAGACCAGCGGGATACGGGCTTGTTGGAAGCGGGAGACGATGGACTGGGCAACGTGTTCGAAGGTCTGGAAATCGATGGCGACATCGACCCGTTCTTCGATCATGCGGTCGGCATTGCTTCGTGTGAGGACGGGGTCGTAACGATTGTCGTAGACGGTGAGTTCGATGCCGAGGGAGGCCGCGGCGCGGCGAACGCTCTCCGTCACTTCGTGGGCAAAAAGGGAGTCTTCGGTTTGGGAAGCATAGCCGATGCGCAGACGCCGGCGGGACTGGATGCGAATGAGAGACCGGTAACCGAGTTTGGGAACGCGCTCGACAAAGCCGGCCGACTCGAGTGTGAGCAGGAGCCGGGACGCGGTAGCCTTGGGAAGCCGCGTGCGGTCGGCGAGTTCCTGCACGCGAAGGATGTCGCCGGGTTCGGAGAACACGCGCAACAGTTCGCAGGCCCGTAACACCGTTTCCGAAGCGTTCATTGTGTCTCATTATATGAGACGAAATTGTCTCGCCGCCACGCTTAGCATAGAAGGACATGCGTACCATCGTTTTCCTATTGACGATGAGCGCAAGCTGGGCTCAATCCACGGTCGATTTCGGCAAACAGGTGGAGCCGCTGCTGCGCTCGAAATGCGTTGCCTGCCATGGAGCCGCGCAGCAGATTAGCGGATTACGTCTGGATTCGCGCACCGGTGCGATGACCGGCGGCTATTCAGGAGCGGTGATTGTGCCTGGCAAAAGCGGCGAATCGAAGCTGATGGACCGGCTCACCGGGGCGAAAGGCGTTATGGTGATGCCCCCCGGCAAGCCATTGACGGCGCCGGAAATCGCCACCGTACGGGCGTGGATCGACCAAGGTGCGCAGTGGCCGGAAACCGGTTCGGGGGCCGTTTCCAGCGCGCGGCGCACAAGCTCGCATTGGGCGTTCCAGCCGCTGCGGATGCCTTCAGTGCCCAAGGCAAAACAGAGCGGCTGGGTCCGCAATCCGGTGGACGCCTTTGTGCTGGGAAAACTGGAAACGGAAGGGCTTGCGCCTTCGGCCGAAGCGGCGAAACTCACGTTGCTGCGAAGAGTGCATTTGGATTTGACAGGGCTCCTGCCAACTCCCGACGACATGCGTGAGTTCCTGGCGGATGAACGCGCCGATGCCTATCCGCGCTTGGTTGACCGGCTGCTCGATTCGCCCCACTTTGGCGAACGCTGGGCTCGCCCGTGGCTCGACCGCGCACGCTATGCGGATAGCGATGGATATGAAAAGGACTGGATGCGGCCGTATGCCTGGCGCTACCGGCACTGGGTAATCGATGCCCTGAATCGCGACATGCCTTTCGATAAGTTCACGCGGGAACAATTGGCCGGCGATTTGATTCCGGATGCCAGTGTCGAGCAAAAGGTCGCGACCGGGTTTCTCCGGATGACCATGACCAATCGCGAAGGCGGCGTGGATAACAAGCAATTCCAGTTTGAGAATACGGTGGATCGGGTGGTCACCCTGGGCGCCACTTGGATGGGATTGACACTGGGCTGTACACAGTGTCACGACCACAAGTACGATCCAGTTTCGCAGAAGGATTTTTATCAGCTTTACGCCTTCTTCGATCACGTGGAAGAAGTCGAGGACGACGCTCCCATGCCCGGTGAATTGGGGCCGTACATCGCCACCAAGGATGCCTATCGGGCCAAGCGGGAGCAGTTGCTGAAGGAGTATCGGGTCGCCGAGTTGCAGCAGTCCTGGGAGAAGGAACTGCTCCATGCCGGAGATCATCCGGGGGAGCGGACGGATTGGGACCTTGCCTGGAGCGTGCTGATCACGTTGACAGATGGCGGCGATGGCGAGAAGATCCTCCGGACACCGCCGGCGAAGCGCACAGCACGAGAGCGCGATATCCTGACCGATCATTTCCTGCGGAACTATCATTTCGCGGTGGGGCAGAAACCCTATGGCGAGGTGAAGTTCAAAGAACTGGATGAGAAACTGCGGATGCTGAAAGATGAATTTCCGCAGTTGACGCAGGCCATGGTCGTAGTGGAACCGGACCGCGGGAAGCAATCGTTTCTGCGAGTGCGTGGCGATTTCCGGGCGATAGGAATTCCCGTGCGGCCGGAAGTACCGGCTGTGCTGCCCGCTTTGCGCGCGGCGAAGGCTTCACGATTGGATCTGGCAGACTGGCTGATGGCGAAGGACAATCCGCTCACCAGCCGGGTTACCGTGAATTGGGTCTGGGCGGAACTATTCGGGCGGGGACTGGTGAAGACACTCGACGATTTCGGAACGCGAGGCGAGGCGCCCACGCATCCGGAACTGCTCGATTACCTGGCCCGGCGTTTCATGGACAACGGTTGGAGCTTCAAACAATTGATCCGTGAATTGGTTTTGTCGAATACCTACCGGCAGGCATCGGCCGCACGGCCCGAATTGAAGGACCGCGATCCGGACAACGCATTGCTCGCACGTCAGGCCAGGCTGCGGTTGCCCGCCGAATTGATTCGCGACGCTGCCCTGCGGGCGAGCGGGCTGATTTCACTGGAAGTGGGAGGCAAGAGCATGCGCCCCCCCATACCCGAAGGCGTGATGGAACTCGGCTACGGCAGAAACTGGGGCGTGGCTTGGCCGGTGAGCAAAGGACCGGAAAAATATCGGCGCGGCCTTTACGTTCATTTCCAGCGAAGCACGCCCTACCCGATGCTGATGAACTTCGACGCGCCGAAAACGAACGTGGCCCAGTGTAAGCGGGAGCGATCCAATACGGCGTTGCAGGCTCTCAATCTGTTGAACGATCCGGTGTTTCACGAGTCGGCACAGGGGCTTGGGTACGTGGCGATGAATGGCGGCGCGGATTGGAGCGCACGCCTGGAAACAGCCTTTGCGCGCACCCTGACGCGGCGGCCGAGTGTTTCTGAGAAAGAAAAGCTGGAACGCTATTTCGCCGCCCAGAAACAGCAATTAGCGAAGGAAGGCATCGCAGAGGAAAGCGCCGCTTGGACGGCTCTGGCGAGTGTGCTGCTCAATCTGGATGAGTTTCTGACACGGGAGTAATGGCGATGGCAATGGACATGAACGCGGTACATGCGCGGCGGACATTCCTCCGCGATTGCGCCGGCGGAATCGGGACGATTGCGCTGGCAAACCTGCTCGGCTTGGAAGGGCGTGCTGCTGAACCGGAGCACCCTTTGTCTCCGAAGAAGCCGCATTTCCCGGCGAAGGCGAAGAACGTGATCTTCCTGTTCATGGAAGGCGCGCCCAGCCAGATGGATCTCTTCGATCCCAAGCCGGAACTTCAGAAGTGGCATGGGCAGGCGCTGCCTGCGTCGATGACGAAGGACCTGAAACTGGCCTTCATCAAGCCGACAGCGAAAGTCCTAGGCAGCGCGTCGACATTCAAGAAGTACGGGCAGTGCGGCATGGAGCTGTCGGATCTACTGCCGCATCTCGGCTCAGTAGCGGACGATGTGTGCCTGGTGCGCTCGATGTACAGCGAGGCCTTCAATCATCACCCTGGGCAACTGTTTCTCTTCACAGGATCCATGGTGGGCGGGCGGCCGACCATGGGCTCATGGGTCAACTACGGGCTCGGCAGCGAGTCGCAAAACCTGCCGGGGTTCGTCGTGTTGTCATCCGGCGTCGGAACCAGCGCGGGTTCGGATAACTGGTCGAGCGGCTTCCTGCCTTCGACGTATGCCGGAACGTTGTTCCGCAGCCAGGGCGATCCGATTCTCTATCTGTCCAATCCGCAAGGAATCAGCCGCGAATCGCAGCGCTTGCGGCTCGATGCTCTCAAAGAATTGAACGAGGAGCATTTGAAACAGACCGGCGATGCGGAAATCGCCTCGCGCGTGCATAGCTATGAACTCGCCTACCGGATGCAGGCGTCGGCGCCGGAGTTGCTCGATTTCTCCAAGGAATCGAAGGAAACTCTGTCGATGTACGGAGTGGATCAAAAGGAGACCAAGCCTTTCAGCACGAATTGCCTGCTCGCGCGGCGGCTGGTGGAGCGCGGCGTGCGCTTCGTGATGCTGATGCATGCCTCCTGGGATCATCACAGCAACATCGTCAAGGGGCTGCAGACGCAGACCAAGGCTACGGATCAAGGCGCGGCCGCGCTCATCAAAGATCTGAAGCAACGCGGTATGTTGGATGACACGCTGGTGATTTGGGGCGGCGAATTCGGGCGCACAGCGATGTCTGAGCTACGGCGCCCCGACGATCCAACCAACATCGGACGCGATCATCATCCCAACGGTTACAGCATGTGGATGGCAGGCGGAGGCATCAAGGGCGGTCAGGTCATCGGGCGGACCGATGAGCTGTCGCTGACGATCGCCGAGGACAAGGTGCATGTCCATGACCTGCAGGCCACCATCCTCCATTGCCTCGGCATGGATCACACCAAACTCACCTATCGCTTCCGCGGGCGCGATTTCCGCCTCACCGACATTCATGGCGAAGTGGTCAAGAAACTGCTTGCCTGAAATCACTCGAACATTTCCAGAAACCCAACGATGACCCCGATCAGCCCGAAGCCCGATACGCACCACACCGTCCACTGCACCAGGTGCGGATTGCGTTTCGAGTAGCGCACCTGCCACGCTCCGTTCAGGATGCACAGCAATCCGAAAGCGATCACCAACCCGAAAATGCCCAGCGTGAACGCTTTCATCGCCGGGCCGCCGGTGAAGCGTGTCGTCGCGTTGGGATCGTCGGAATGGATCATGACGCCGATGATCACGGCGGCGATCCACACCATGAAGATGGTGAGAAACGCTCCAAGTCCGATCAGCACCCAGCCGATCGTCCGCACCTGCTTCGGCGTGAGCGGACGTGTTTCAGGACGTGGTGAGATCATACGGTTCACTCAACATACGCTTATGGTCGATGGATCGTAGACGGCGCAACCCTTCCAGACAGCAGGCAAGCGCCTGCGCCTCCCAGTCCGGTTGATGCAGGATGCGATGGAAGCCGTCGCCGTCGAGGGTGCTGAGAAGAAAATACTCCCCCGATTCCCAACCAGTCTTCAGTGTGTGGCCGAACCTCTGCCAGAAACCCGTGTCGGTTACGGCCAGCAGCAGGCTGAAATCATAGTTCCCGCCCAGCAGGCTGACGAAGAAACCCGTGGTTTCAAAGTGCATCCGGTCCGGATGTGACAACAGCCACGCGATTGCGGGGTGATCGAGAAACTTCGCTTCCTCGAACGATTCATGGCCGCCGAAGAGTTCCTCAAAGATCTCGCGCAGCGCGGTGGTGGCAGGTTCCCGTGGATCGAGAGGGCCCGAAACAGTGGGCTGGTGGAAGGCCATGGGAATGACGCCGTAGCTGCCGCCCGCGACACCGACGCGCGGAGATCGGCGCTGCAAGGGGACGATGAAGTCATTGTGCGGAGCCGGCCGCGCGAATGCGCAGAGCGTGTGTACTCCGCCGCAGACGTTATGACTGGGGAAGTCGAGCAACGCCGCCGCATCCGGTGCAATCTGACACCGCAAAGGCAGAGCATCGCTACCCGTCGCCACAGCGTGGTACATTTCTTCGCGCATCAATCCGTTGGTGAGACGGAAGCGGAGGAAGCTGTCGATGGCGAACGAACCGCGCGGCAGTTCGGCATCGAAGGCCAGCAGTCGATAGGTTTCCCCATCCCACAACGAAGCATGCCGGAGCGCGGATGTGTAGAGCGATAGCAATTCTACGGACAGTGAGGGCATTCGAACGTCGGTCGGCGGTACGGACGATGCCCGCGGCAAGGCCTGCGATGGGCGTTGCATGGGGCGGATGGCGGCGATCGGCGCGTGCGGGTAGTGCTCGAAGCCGTGCGCCCGGCATTCGCGTTCGGAATAGTAGGCAAGAAGAAAATCGCGGACGGCATGAGGGTGCGGCGGCGTCCAGTTCTGCGGCGCAATGGAGGCTACACGGTCCGCACGGACGCCGTAGAGACGTTCCATGGCTTCAAATAGAGCCACGTACACGATTCCTGTACTCGATACATTGGGCCACCACGCGGCGATACTCTTCTACATCCACATCGCGCTCTGTGCAGATAAGCATCAGGTTTCCGTCGGAACGGAAGTTGCCGTCCCACGCAATGATCTGCTCATCCGGCCAGGATGGATCGTACTGTCGCAGTTTACTGTCCGGCATGCGATCGAAATAGGCGCGCAGATTGATGTCGGTTTCGTCAGCACCATCTGAATAAGGCTCCTGCTCGAAGTTCCAGCGCGGCTGTTCCATCGTCATATGGGTGAGTGTAACAAGCACGGCTAGCGCGCGTACCTGTCCACCCAGTCGATATGGCGGTTCATGATGTCGAGCATGAACTTGGGCTCAGTGGGGCCGTGCGGCATGCGCGGATAGACCACCATTTGCGTAGTGACGCCCCGCCTCTTGAGAGCATTGTGCAGTTCGTAGCCCTGCGAAATGGGCACCCGCAAGTCAGCCTCGCCGTGCAGGATTAGGGCCGGCGTCTTCACGTTGCCGGCATAGGTCATAGGCGAATGCTTGCGGTAACTGTCGAATACTTGCCAGGGTTCTCCGCGGAAGTAATCGGGCAGAAACCCGGGAATGTCCGCCGTGCCGGTGAAACTCCAGAGATTCGTGACTGCTGCCCCGACAACGGCAGCCTTGAAGCGGTCCGTGTGGCCGATGACCCAGGATGTCATGAAGCCGCCGTAGGACCAGCCCATCACACTCAGCTTGTTCGGGTCGGCAACGCCCATCGCCACCACGTGATCGACGCCGGCCATCAGATCTTCATGATCGCCTCCGCCCCAATCGTTCTCGTTGGCAAAACGGAACTTCGCGCCATAACCGGTGGAACCGCGCGGGTTCGGACGAAGGATGGCGTACCCGCGAGCCGCCAGGGCAGCCAGCGGATAGATGCCGGGAGAGCCAACGAAAGACTCGGTGAAAACACCCGCGGGCCCGCCATGAATATTCAGGATAAGCGGGCATGCAGACCCTTTTTGAAAATTTACAGGATACGTGAGCAGACCTTCGACTGCTGTTCCATCTTTCGATTTCCAGGTGACCACCTCTGTCTTCGGCAGTGGATGACGAGGCAAGGCTTCATTGGCACGGCTTACTTGCACCGGCGAGGCTACGGCCGCGCTCATGGCAAAGACCTCGGGAGGCTGCTGGGAGCCGGCGCGAGTGAACGCTAGATGTGAACCCTTGGCATTGATGCTGACCGCTGAAATGGACGAATCGGCCGGCGCATAAGCGGCAACGGGCTGCCCGTCCACCGGCATCCAGTACAAGGCGACCCGTGTGCGCCGGGTTTCACTGAAGAGAATGCGCCGGCCCGCGGCATCCCATCCGGCGATGGTTGGCCGCTCATCGAAGGTGGCAGGCAACTCGCGCGCTGCGCCCCCTTTTCGCGACTGCACGACTATGCGTTCCTGAAACGCCCACCGCGGCGGGCTGGCGCTGCGCTGATAGGCGATGAGTGCGCCATCGGGCGAATAAGAAGGATTGGACTCCGAGGCGCCGGTGGCGGCGATGTACCGCACCTTACCGCTTTCGATTTCCGCCTCGGAAATGTCCGACGTCGGCCAGTGCTCGGTTTCCGGACCAAGCTGATGGGCAAAGGCGATCGAGCGGGAATCGGGCGACCATGCCATGGAGACCGCATGCCGGCCCGCGTCCGACAGCTTGCGATGGATACGCTTTCCCGAAGCGTCGAGTTCCGCGGGCGCCACGTAAAGAAGCGCATTGGCAGGCTCTGAACCCACGATACGGAAGTCGCGCTTCTCCTTCCGGGCGGTTTCACGGCCGGCGGGGATTTCGACGGCCGTAAACGCTACCTGCTTCCCGTCGGGAGAAAGGGCGTAAGTGACGATCCCATCCTGCAAACCGGTGATTTGTTCACCCTCCCCTCCATTCAGCGGAATCCGCCACACCTGCGTCTTGCCACTGCGCGGGGACATGAAATAAAGCAGCTTTCCGTCGGGAGAGAACGCCGGGTTGAAGGAACTCTTCTCGCCGCGCGTCAGTTGGTAGCGCGAACTGCCGTCGGCCCGCGCGAGCCAGATCTGCGTCAGCGATTCGCTCTTCTCCGGTTCCATCACGTGACGGGTTTGTGTGTAAGCAACCCACACGCCGTCCGGCGATGGCGCCGCTCCGCCCACCGAGGTCACTTGCATCGCCAGTTCAGGGGTCCATTGCGCGGGCAGACAGCCCGCCGCAACGATGAGCATGAGGATATTGCGCATGTTTCTTGCAGCCTTTCCCATGCAAGAATATAGCTCATGCTTCTCTGGGTAGCCCTCGTATTCGTCCTGCCCGCATTGGCGCAGGACGGCAGCACCGGTAGCGATTGGCCACAGCACATGGGCACTCATCGCGCCTGGCGCCACAGTTCACTCGACCAGATCAATACCTCGAACGTCAAGGCTCTGGCGCCGGCATGGGTCTTTCAGACCGGCGATTATGAAGGCGGTCTGCAATCGACTCCGATTGTCCTCGACGGCGTGATGTACATTTCCACTTCCCGTAACCGAGTGTTCGCGCTCGATGCGGCCACGGGCCGTGAGATCTGGCGCTATGTGTACCCTCTGCCCCGCAGCTTTCAGACGTTCTACGGTCCGTGGAATCGCGGCGTCGCGGTGAGCGGCGACAGAGTATTCCTGGGCACGCTGGACAATCACATGGTGGCGATCAGCCGTCAAACCGGCCGGGAATTGTGGCGTACCAACGTCGAAGACAGCAATCAATGCGGATGCAACATCACGGCGGCGCCGCTGGTGGTGAAAGACAAAGTGATCACCGGAGTGACGGGCGGCGATTCGGCGCATCGCGGCTACGTCACGGCCTACGACGTCAACACAGGGCGGCTGGCATGGCGTTTCTGGACCATCCCGGGGCCAGGCGAACCGGGCCATGAGACCTGGGCGGGAGATAGCTGGAAGTACGGAGGCGGATCCAGTTGGATGACCGGATCCTACGATGCCGAGTTGGATTTGGTCTACTGGAGCATCGGCAACCCGGCCGCCGATTTCTACGGCGGTTCGCGGAAGGGAGCAAACCTTTACACGGACTCGGTCGTGGCTCTGGATGCCGGCACCGGCAAGCTGAAATGGTACAACCAGCAGATCCCGCACGATGTGTGGGACTTCGATACGGCCTATGAAAACATCCTGCTCGATCTCCCTGTGGAAGCGCAGCAGCGCAAGTTGCTGCTCAATGTGAATAAGAGCGGCTTCACCTGGGTGCTCGACCGGGTTACGGGAAAATTCGTGACTGCTTATCCCATCGTGAAGCACTTCAATTGGATCAAAGGCGTCTCAAAGACCGGCGAACTGATCGGCCGCAACGAACCGGAAGTGGGAAAAAAGAAGACGCTGTGCCCGAGCATCGGGGGCGGGCGCAGTTGGAATCAAGCCGCTTATTCGCCAGTCTCACAGTGGTTGTATACGACGGCCATCGAATGGTGCCAGGAGGTAATGGCGCAGCCGGAAGCGCCGCAGGAGGGCAAGGTGTTCTTCGGAGGCGTATTCGAAAACCGGCACCCGCCGGGAGAGAATGCCTACGGACACCTGGATGCGATCGATCCCGTGAGCGGCGCCGTGAAATGGAGCTACCGATCTAAATATCCGCTTCTGGCTTCGGTGCTCTCCACCGCAGGCAACCTCATCTTTACCGGCGATCCGGAAGGCTCCTTCTTCGCCCTGGATGCGAAAACAGGGCGGAAGTTGTGGAGCTTCGCCACCGGCAGCGGCCACCGCGGATCATCGGTAACCTACACCGTGAAGGGCCGCCAGTATGTGGCCACGCCATCCGGTTTCGGATCGGCGCTTGCCGGGCTCCTGCCGCAATTGTGGCCCGAAACCGAGAACCTGCGCGGCGGATCGAGCGTGTTTGTGTTCGCTCTGCCGGAGGTGGCGCGATGATCGTACTGGCGCTCGCGTTGTTATCGCAAGGGATCGCGCAGGAAGCGGATCTGATGCTCGGCGCGAAGGTCTTCGCCCAGAGTTGCGCCGTCGGCTACTGCCATGGAAGCGCCGGCGCGGCAAATCGCGGACCCCGGCTCGCCGGGCGTGGATTCGACCGCGGGTTCGTTGACAAAGTGATTCGCGACGGAGTTCCGGGAACCGCCATGCCAGGGTTCAAGACGATGAGGCCCCCCGAGTTGAACTCGGTGATCGCTTATGTGATGAAGATCTCCGGGGGAGGCAACGTGTCGGCAGCGCCGCTGCACGTCCCTTCACCCGAACCACCGGTCTTCGCCGGACCGCCGGCAGCCCAAATGGGCAAGCTGCTATTCTTCGACGCGGCACGCGGCACGCGGTGCGGGACGTGTCATGCCCTGGAGGATTGGGGCGTTGCCGTCGGTCCGAACGTGACGGGCCGCGCAACGGCGGGGCTGCGGCAGAGAGCATCGGCCAACGTTAAGTCTGTCGCCGTTGGCGCCGCGCGATTTCCAGCGCTCATCGTAGACCGCAAGAACAACACCGTCACGCTCTATGACGTCGCCGGCGCACCACCTGTATTGCGCACGTTCGCGGCTGCCGAAATCCGTGTGGGCGAGGCCGCCGGTTGGACGCACGCCGCGGTGACACGGACCTACACTGACGCCGATCTAGCCAGCATCCAGGCATACCTGGAATGGCTCGCTCAACGGTAGCGCTCATCAACCTCGATGCGATAGCCGTTTGCCAGTCGATTAGTTTCATTGGCCAGTCCGATGATGGCCATCAGTTCGCCGAACGCTTCTTCGCTCATGCCTTTGGCGCGCGCGGCTGCCGTGTGCGTGGCAATGCAATAGGAGCAGTTGTTGGTGACGCTCACGGCGATATAGATCATCTCGCGCACCATCGGATCGATAGCGCCCGGTCCGCCCATCAGTTCCTTCACGCGCGCCCAGGTGCGTTGGAGAGACGGCGGATGATTGGCCAGCGCTTTCCACATGTTGTTGATGTAGTCCGTCTGGCGCGTCGCCATGATGTCATCGTAAACGGCGCGCACTTCCGGGCTCGCCTGATCGTATTCAATGAGAGGTGTCATCGGTTAGATAGTATAAGGAAGCCATGCATCGACGTCATTTCCTCAGCGCGCTGGGCGCCGCGGGCGCGCTTTGCGGAGCGAAACAGCCCCCCGTGCGAACGATCACGAAAGGGCCGAAATATCACTGGTTCGGCTACTACGACAAACTGCAATTCGATCCCACCAGCCGTTATGTGCTGGGAATGGAAGTGGACTTCGAACATCGCTCTCCGCGGCCGGACGATACGATTCGCGTCGGGATGGTCGACACCGCGGACGGGGACCGCTGGACGGAGTTGGGTGCGACCAACGCCTGGAACTGGCAGCAGGGCTGCATGCTCCAGTGGCTGCCCGGATCGAAGACCGACGTCATCTGGAACGACCGCGCAGGCGGGGACTTCGTATCGCATATCGTGAACGTCAAAACGGGCAAGCGGCGCACCATCCCATCCGCTATCTACGCGCTGAGTCCCGATGCGAAGTGGGGAATCACCTGTGATTTCCGGCGCCTGAACGATTGCCGCCCCGGCTACGGCTACGCCGGATTGCCCGATCCGAACAAAGACAACCTGGTGCCGGAAGATGTCGGCGTCTGGCGGGTGGATCTCGCGTCCGGGAAAAGGACGTTGCTCGTTTCCATCGCCGATGCACAGCGCATCCCCTATCCCGGAGGCTATTCGAACGGCGCCAAACACTGGTTCAATCATCTGCTGATCTCGCCCGATGCCAAGCGCTTTATCTTCCTCCACCGCTGGCGCGGCGACAAGGAGAAAGCGAGCTTCTCCACGCGCATGTTCACCGCCGGTGCCGACGGAAAAAATCTGCACATCCTCGATCCCGCAGGGCGCACCTCGCATTTCATCTGGCGCGATGCGCGGCATGTCCTGGCGTGGGCCTGGCACAAATCGCACGGCGACAAGTTCTATCTCTTCCGTGACCGGACCGATCAAGTGCAAGTAGTAGCTCCGGAGCTAATGCCCGCGAACGGCCACTGCACCTATCTGCCGGGCAATCGCTGGATCCTGAACGACACCTATCCCGGCAAGGACCGCATACAGCATGTCTATCTTTACGACACGAAGACAAGCACACGGCATCCGCTCGGCGATTTCCTTTCGCCCAAGGAATACACAGGCGAATGGCGGTGCGACACGCATCCGCGGTTCAGTCCCGATGGGCGCAAGGTGGTGATCGATTCGCCCCATGCCGGTGGGCGGCAGATGCATTTGATCGATGTGAGCGCCGTGGTGGGAGCGTGAACCGCATGAGCCGTCGGGAAGCCATTGCCATGAGCGCCGCCGCGGCGCAGGCCCAACCCCGCGGGACGATGCCGGAACTGTGCCGCATGACGGCGGTTGAGCTGGCCAAGGCTCTGCGGGCGAAAAAGGTGTCGGCCCGCGAGGTGCTCGAAGCGCATCTCAAACAGATCGAGCGGCTGAATCCTCAAGTGAACGCAGTGGTGACGCTGGTGCCCGAACAAGCGCGAAAGCGCGCAGCCGAGGCCGATGCAGAAGCCGCGAAGGGCCGATTCCTGGGCCCCCTTCACGGCCTGCCTGTCGCCCACAAAGATCTCCAGGACACCAAGGGCATCCGTACCACCTACGGCTCGCCGATCTTCAAAGACCACGTGCCCACGCAGAATACGCTCACCATCGAGCGCATCTTCCAGGCCGGAGCGGTGCCCATCGGCAAGACCAACGTGCCGGAGTTCGGCGCGGGATCGCAGACGTTCAACCCCCTGTTCGGGGCCACAAAGAATCCCTACGATTTGACGAAAACGTGTGGCGGCAGCAGCGGCGGCGCGGCCGTGGCCCTGGCCTGCGGAATGTCCCCCATCGCCGATGGCAGCGACACCGGCGGATCGTTGCGCAACCCGGCGAGTTTCTGCGGTGTAGTCGGTTTTCGCAGTTCACCGGGGCGTGTGCCGCGGTATCCCACGGCCAACTCCTGGAGCACCATCAGCGTAACCGGTCCGATGGCACGCACGGTCGCCGATACGGCGATGTTCTTTGCCGCAATCGCCGGCCCCGACCCGAGAGTGCCGCTGTCCATTCACGAACCAGGCTCCCGATTCGCCGCTCCCCTCGAGCGCGATTTCAAGGGCGTTCGAATCGCGTGGGCCGCCGATTTCGCCGGGCTCCCCTTCGACCGACGGATTCGCGAAGTATTCGCCGCGCGGCGCAGGAACTTCGAATCGTTGGGTGCCCGGGTCGAAGACGCAACACCCGACATGAGCGGCGCCGATGAAGCGTTCAAAGTTCTGCGCGCCCTCAGCTTCTATCAGCAGCATGCCTCCAAATTGGAGAAGTACCCGGGCCAGATCAAGGCCGCCGTGGTCGAAGAGATTGAACGAGGCGCCAAACTCACCGGCCCCCGTGTGATGGCTGCCGAGGAACTGCGCTCCAAGCTGTTCGCGCGGTTCGGCGAATTCCTCGCAGGCTATGAGTACCTCGTGCTCCCGGTCACCCAAGTGCCAGCCTTCGACATCGCCCAACCTTACATCACGGAAATCGAAGGACAGAAAATGGATACCTACATCGATTGGATGCGGTCCTGCTACTACATCACCGTCACGACCCATCCGGCCATTTCCGTCCCTGGAGGTCTCACCTCCGATGGCTTACCGGTGGGAATTCAGATCGTCGGACGCCACCATGCCGACTTCCAGGTGCTGCAACTGGCGCTGGCGTTTGAACAAACGATGACACCGCGGTGGCCCGCCATCGCAGGGTGAATAGGGCGCCAGGACCCGCCCATCGGTACTCTCCCTTAGGCAATCTCAGCCTTCCCACTGATGGCGTTTGCAGGCGTGTTTGCCCGAAATAGAAAGTAGGGTATTGTGCATGCTCCAAACTGAGACCCGGCTGGGTGACTACGAGATTCTCGACATCGTTCAAAGTTCCCGGAAAGAAGTGGTCTACCGCGTACGCAACAGGGTTGCCAACCGTGTCGAAGCGATGAAGGTCCTGCCGGATTCGCTCGAACGCGACAACGAAGCGCGGGAACGCTTCTTCCGTGAGATCAAAGTGCTGGCGCGCCTCGTGCATCCGAACATTGTCGCTTTCCACAACGCCGCCGAAATCGGCGGCAAGATCGTGATGACAACGGAACTTCTGGAAGGCGTGACCTTGGCCGACCGCATGGAAGTGACCCGCCTGCCCGTGCAGGAGGCCTGCGTCATCCTGCAGCAGGTGTTGGCCGCCCTGGGGCATGCCCACTCGCAAGGCGTGGTCCATCGCGAAGTGACGCCGGACAATGTCTGGCTGCTGCCGGGTGGCATGGCGAAGTTGGGCGGGTTCGCGCTGGCCAAAGGCAAAGGCGACTTGAACCTGACTCAGGAAGGCACCTCCCTCGGCACCGTTCACTATATGGCGCCGGAGCAGGTGAAGGGCACCTCTTCCGTCGATTTCCGTGCCGACATCTACGCCGCGGGTTGCCTGATGTACGAATTGCTGACGGGCAAGAAGCCGTTCGAGGCCAAGAGCCAGTTCGACGTGATGCTGGCCCATGTGCAACGCGAGGCAACACCGGCGGTTGTGGTCAATCCGGCCATTCCGGCAGCGCTGCAAATGGTGATTTCCACTGCCATGCAGAAGGATCCGGCACATCGATATCCGAATGCTTATGCCATGGGAACGGCGATCCAAGAGGCGCTGCACGGAAGACCGGAAAAGGTCCGGGACGCGGCGGCGCCGGCGCCGGTTGCTGCTCCTCCCGCAGCCTCGCCTGGCCCGGCCGCACCCGAACCCGTCCCGGCATCCGGCGCCCCACCGCCATCGGCTCTGGTCGAAGGCATGGTCACCTATCTCGCGTTTGCCACACTGGCGGCGGCCATCGTTTGGGTTGTCATGTTTCTCGCCAAGTAGAGGTTCCTCGTGCGCTACAAGGTCGGCGACCGGATTGGCGATTACTCCATCACAGGACATCTCGGTTCCGGCGCAAGCGGCGATGTCTTTCGTGTTGAACACGCCATTACAAACCGTGTAGAGGCGCTAAAGGTCCTCTATGCCACCGCCTCCACGGATCGTGCCGAACGGATTCTGCGCGAAGCAAAACTGCAGGCGCGGCTCAATCACCCCAACATCGTGGCCGTGCACAACGCATTCTGGTGGAACGGCGACCTGGCGCTGGTGATGGAACTGGTGGACGGGCAGTCCCTAAAACAAGCCATGGCGAATGGGCCGCTCGAGGCCGCTACGGTTCTGCACTATGCGCGCCAGATACTACGCGGCTTGGCCCATGCGCACAAGCGCGGCGTGATCCACCGCGATGTCTCGCCCGCGAATATCCTCATCACCGGCAAAGGCCTCGTGAAGCTGACCGATTTCGGACTGGCCAAGGAACGCGCGGGCCCCAGCATTACCCAAGCCGGAGTGCTCATGGGCTCGGTGTTCTATACCTCGCCCGAACAGGTCCGCTCCTCGGCGGAGGTGGATTACCGCACCGATCTCTATTCCTGCGGAGCGGTGCTTTACGAGTTGTACACCGGCGCCAAACCATTCGACGGGGGAAATGTTTTTGAGCTGATGCTGGCGCAGGCCGAAAGCAAGCCTGTGGCCCCTTCAACCAGGTATCCAGCATTGCCGGCCAGGCTGGATGGGGTTTTGCTGAAAGCCCTCGAGAAAGAACCCGGCGCGCGATACGGCGCCGCATTGGAGTTCCTCGCCGCATTGGAAGCAGCATCGGCGCCGCGCTGGAAAACACCCGCTTATGCCGCCGCGGGATTCGTGGCCGTGGCTGCCATCATGGGCGGTTTGACCTTGAACCCCCAGCCGCAGGCCGAAGCTGCTCCGGTTCCGCCGCCCCCAATGCCGAAAGTCGCCATTGTGGATCCTCCGTTCCCTCGCCCTCCGCTCAGCATTCCCGCCGCACCTGAGGCGCTCCCAGCCGCCGTCCCACTGCTGCCGCCAGCCCCTGCCGTCGCCGGCGCCCCTTACCAGGCCCCGCCCCCTGCCATGACCGCTGATCCCCCGCTGCCCCCTCAACGCCGCGGATTCCTGCGCGGCATTGTGCGGCGAAGGAACATCGTACGCAAGGATTGATACACTCGTCTTCAATGCATCAAACTGTCGATGAGTATCTGGCCGAAGTGCCGGAACCTGCGCGAACCACTTTGCACCAGATCCGTGCGATGGTGCGGTCCGTGGTGCCGGCGGAGGCCACCGAGGGGATCAGCTACCGCATACCCACCTTCCGTTACAAGGGTGCGCTGGTTGGATTCGCCGCCTTCCCCAAACACTGTTCCCTGTTCACCATGAGTTCGACTCTGCTGGCCACCATGAAGGACGACGTGAAGGCCTACAAAACCTCGAAAGGGACGATACAGTTTCCTTTGGACAAGCCTCTTCCGGGTTCTCTGGTGAGGAAGATCGTGAAAGCCCGGGTCAAAGAAAATCAGGGATTGCTCCGCGGACCTAAGCCACCAGGGCGAAAGCCTTCTTCATCGCCTCCGCCGTCACTGTAAGTATCTGCTCCTTCGGCATGGCGCGGAGCGCCGCATTGAAGGGCTCGGGACGTACCGGACCATCGTAACCAATCTCGACCAGCGCGCTCAGGAATCCTTTCAGGTCGATGACGCCGGTGGCGCACGGAAGTTCGCGCTGGCTGTCCACCTGCTTGTCCACGGTGAGGCCCGCGGGTGCATCGTTCAGGTCGCAGGAGACGATATCGGAGTTCTTCAGCGTGAGCAGATCCTCCTTGGTTTCCTGCGCCGTGTACCAGTGCCAGCTATCCAGCACGAATCCCAAGTTGCGCTTGCCTGTGGCGGCGATCAATTCCTTGGTTTCGGCCATGGTATGCACGAAGGGAAATTTCTGCGCCGACCAGCTCAGCTTGGGACCGACATATTCCAACCCAAAGCGGATACCATGATCGTCCAGGACTGAAGCAATCGCACTCAGACGGCGGACATGCTGATCGAAATTTGCCCGGGCCGTGAGTTTGTCGTGCGTGGGCCGCAGCCAGGTTCCCACTCGCGTCACCCCTGCCCGTTGCAGCCCTTTGGCGTGCGCCGGCAAGGTCTTCATTCCCTCCTGAAACAATTCTTCGGCGGCACGAAAGTCGACCCGCAGTCCGGCGCTGCCCCACACCAGGCTACGCGACCTCATGAAGTCGCGGATTTGTTTCAAGCGGTCCTCACTGACATTGGCGAGAAACTCGGAGTTGGGTTCCACCGCCTCGTAGCCGTAATCGTGCGCGAACTGCAGCGTATCGCTCTGATCGGCCTTGACACCGATCGAACCCGGCGTCAGGTGGATGGTCATCTTGCGTGCTTTGCGTGCTTGCATGGCGAGGCGCTCTTTCTCAACGGCTGTGGAAAAAATCCCAAGACCGGGCGTTTGTAAACTCTCCTTCACTTGGAACAAAACCAAATGAGATCTCGTCCGTATATATAACAACAACGAGAAACGCCTCTTCGAGACAACCCTTTCCCCAACACACCAACCTCTCGAAGAGGCGTCCTTGCTTCGTCAATACCTTATCGCAATCCTAGCACCAATGGGTCCTGCGTGCGTTTGCCGCTCAGCGGCCGGTTCAGAAATTCCACGAACGGCGTCATTGCCTGAAATCGCTTTACCAGTTCCGGCAATAACTTCGTTGTAGTTGCAAGCTTCGCATCCACCCGCTCCGTGTCGTACAGAACCCAATGTTTAGCCCGCAGCAGGTCCCCCGCCGGATGATCCTGCGGATATCCCTTCGGCATGCGCGCGTATTTCTCCCCCCACAGTTCGCCCATCAGCTTGCGTAGCGTCGCGTTCTTGAGAAGCGCCGCCAGTTCCGAGTGATGTTCGGCAATATGCGCGCGTAGCAAACGCAGTTGCTCGGGGCCGGGCATGTAGACGCCGCCTGCCACCTCAATCTGTTCCGGAGACACCGAAAAATAGAAACCCGCGCTGATGTGGCGTTCCATACCGGACCGGATCAGAGAAGCGGCGATGTGCGTTTTGTAAGGTGTCTTGTCGTTACTGAATCGAGTATCGCGATAGATGCGGTAGATCGCCTTCTTCGGTTCGGTGATGTACTGCGGTGCGAAGGCGAGCATCTTCGCATTGATCGCCTCCACCAGTTGCTCCATCGGAGCCTTCACCGATTCCTCGAAGGTCGCCTTGCGCGGCTGAAACCAATCCCGGTCGTTGTTCTTTTTCAGTGCCCGGAAAAACTTGATGCCCTCCTCCGGAAACCCTGTGAAACCAGCCATAGCCGCAACCCTCCTATAATCGAAGAGAATGACCCTGCATCCAGCGCTGGAAGCGCTACAAGGAGTGAATGTCCAGCGCGGTGTGCCTTTGAGCCAGTATACGCGGTTCTCGATCGGCGGCCCGGCGGATTTCTTCATCGAAAGCAGCGAAGAGAGCGTATTTTTACAAGCCTTGCGCAATGTGCGGGCTTCCGGCCTGCCTTACCTCGTGCTGGGCGGCGGCACCAATCTGATCGTCGCCGATGAGGGCTATCGTGGCGTGATTCTGCGCTACACGGGAGCGGAGCTCAACGGGGAGGGCGGCGTAATCCATGTCGCCGCGGGAGCTGTGCTCCAACACCTGGTGGATTTCAGCATCGCGCAGGCACTGGAAGGCTTGCACACGATGACCGGGATTCCCGGCTGGGTCGGGGCGGCCATTTACGGCAACGCCGGCGCCTACGGCCATTCGATTTCCGAATTCGTCGACACGGTTCGCTTCTTCGACGGTGAGCGGATTCGCTGCGCCAACCGGACGGAATGCGAATTCGGCTATCGCGAAAGCATCTTCAAACGGCACAAAGACTGGATCGTCCTTTCCGCCGTTCTTCGCCTCCCCGCCGGTGATGCGGTGCTGTTGCGGCACGAAGCCTCGCGGATTCTGAGTACCCGCAATGCCAAGTATCCTCCCACAATGAAGTGCGCCGGCAGCATTTTCAAAAATCTGTTAGTCCGGCAACTCACCGCCGATGTGCAATCCCAAGTCCCGGCTGCGGTGGTGCGCGAAGGCAAGGTGCCTTCGGCATGGTTTCTGGAACAGGTTGGCGCAAAGGGCATGCGGCGTGGCGGCATTGTGGTGGCCGATTATCACGCCAACCTCATTTACAACGAAGGCGGCGGAACATCCACCGAGTTGCGCGCCGTGATCCGTGAACTGAAGGCCCGCGTGAAAGAGCACTTCGGCCTTGAGATCGAAGAAGAAGTGCAGTTCGTGGGATGAGCGATGAACATTGATGAACTCATCGTAGAGCGATGAGCTCTTGCGCATCCAGGAACGGCTTGTCTAGTCCTTCGTCATGGCCGCGCTGCTGGCGAAAATAATGCGAAAGCTCATGCGCCACCACTTTGGCCAACGCTCGTGCCTGACCATCCACACCGGCCTCCCCCAGCATCTGAAGTACAGAACGGGTGAAGACGATGATGTCAGGAAGGATCTTCCCCCCAGCACTGCGCGTGGCGCCGAGCGCATCGGGCGGATGCGGCCCTTCCTGGTGTGCCGCGAAAGTCACCCGAACCGCACTTGCCGAACAGGCGAACGAAAGGCGGCCCGCCTTCCCCGGATTTTGCCGGATGTGATGCATCGTCAGCAACAGCGTCCCATTGTCCAGACCGGCTTCGTTACGCACGCAGAGGTCCAGCGCCGGAGCCATGGATGCCGTCCATGCAGCCAGCAGCAGTAACCTCATGTACACCATTATGTAACGAAATGGTCACAATGCAATCGGTGAATCACTGGAGTTTTGGCTACACTCGAATCCATGAGGTTGTTTCTGGCTAGCCTGCTCGCGCTCCCGGCGTTTGGGCAGGACATCGCGGGACCGCGCATCCGCGCCCATGTGAAGTTTCTCTCCAGCGATCAATTGGAAGGCCGCGGCGTGGGCGTGCGCGGCGGTGAGTTGGCAGCGGAATACCTGGCTACCCAACTCGAACTGTTGGGCGTGAAGCCTGCCGGCGACAACGGCGCCTATTTTCAGCGTGTTCCCTTGGTGGGCGTCGAGCCGCTGCCATCGGGGACATTGTCCGGAGCGATGCCAGGCAGTCTGCTGGGATTCCGCTGGCTGGATGATTTCGTGGGCGTCACCCAGCGGCAGACGGAAATCGCCGCACTCGATGCCGAGACGGTGTTCGTGGGTCATGGTATCACGGCGCCGGAGTTCGGCTGGGACGATTACAAGGGCATTGATGTGCGCGGGAAGGTGGTGGTGCTCTTCACCGGTGAGCCTCCTTCGGAGGATCCGGCGTTCTTCGATGGCAAGGCGCTCACCTACTATGGCCGCTGGACCTACAAGTACGAGGAAGCTACACGCCGCGGGGCGGTGGGATGCCTCATTGTTCACACCGCGGCCACCGCCAGCTACGGTTGGGACGTGGTCCGCAGCAGTTGGGGTAGAGAAGATATGCAAGTCGCCTTGTCGAACGGCGCGGAGGCGATGGCGTTTGCCGGCTGGATCACCGAACAAAAAGGCGACGAAATGTTTCGGAGCATGGGAAAGACTGCGGCCGAAATGCTGAGCGCCGCTGACCGCGAAGGGTTTCAGGCGTCAGCCCTTCCGATCCGGTTGCGCGGATCCTTCCCCGCCAAAGTGCGGCGCGTGGAAACGCGCAATGTCGTGGGCATCGTCCCCGCTGGCAGCAACCAACCCAACACAGAGGCCATCGTATTCACCGCCCATTACGATCACCTCGGTATCGACCGTTCCAAGCCGGGAGACGGCATCTATAACGGCGCCGTGGACAATGCCACCGGATGCGCCATGGTCCTCGAACTGGCGCGCGCATGGCAGGCCTTGGAGCAGAAGCCGCGCCGCGCCGCGGTGTTCGTCTTCGTCACAGCCGAAGAGAACGGATTGCGCGGATCGCAATACTATGCGGCCAATCCAACTGCGCCTGTGAAGAAGATGGTGCTCAATCTCAATCTCGATTCGTTCTATCCCTTCGGCCGTGTCAGCGATGTCGTCGTCACCGGCGCCGGCCGGACACCCTATTGGAAGATCGTGCAGAATGTCACCCAGCGTTTCCGCATGACGATACAGCCCGATCCCCGCCCCGAGGCCGGATCCTATTTCCGCTCCGATCACTTCTCCTTCGCCAAAGCCGGCGTGCCCGCCTTTTCCATCAATATGGGCAACCGCGTTGCCGGAAAAAGCGAAGACGAGGGGCCGAAGCTGATGCGCGGCTATTCCGCCAGCCACTATCATCAGCCCTCCGACGAATACAAGCCCGAGTGGGACTTCGCCGGAATGGAAGAAATGGCTCGCTACGCATTTGCCATTGGGATGGACGCCGCCAACCAATGACTATGGAACCCATTTCCCACTTCTTCTATTCGCAGCGGCTCAAGCTGCAATTCTGGGATTGGGGGCAGGACGATCGGCCCGCCCTTGTGCTCGTCCATGGTGGTTTGGATCACGCCCGCAATTGGGATTGGGTGGCGCGGCGCCTGCGCGAAAACTATCGCGTTTACGCTCTCGATCTCCGCGGGCACGGCAACAGCGAGTCGGCCCCAGGTGCGCTCTATTCGGTTGCCGAGCATGTACTCGATCTTTCCGCCCTGATCGACGTGATCGGACAACCGGTCCACCTGATCGGCCACTCCCTGGGAGGGATCATCGCCTTGACGTATGCCGGCGTGTTTCCGGACCGGGTGAGAAAGGCCATTTCTATCGAGGGTTGGGCGATGCCGCCCGGCCACCGGGTCTACAAACCGGCTTCGGAACGCGTGCGCCGGTGGATTGAGTCCGTGCGCTCGGCTGAAAAGCGCGAGCCACGCAGCTACCCCGCGCTCCACGATGCCGTAGCCCGAATGAAGGAAGCCAATCCTCACCTCGCCGACGACGTGGCGCGCCATCTGACCTTACACGGAACCAACTGGCAGTCGGACGGATCGCTGGTCTGGAAGTTCGACAACTACGCGCGCATTTTTCCGCCCGTCGGCCACGATCTGGAGGATTGGAAACAGGTGGTGGGCCAAATCGCTTGTCCCGTTCTGCTCTTCTGGGGCCTGGAAAGCTGGGCTACGGATCCCGAGACCGACGGGCGCCTGGAAACGCTGCGCCGATACAGAATGGTGAAAGTGCCCGGCGCGGGGCATTGGGTTCATCACGACCAACTCGACCTCTTCCTGCGCGAAACCGAAGCATTCCTGGCGCAGGAGCCCCCCGGCTAAGGGCGCGCGCCTTCGGGCAGGATCAATTCGTTTTGCCGCTCCGGTGCATCCTTCGCGCCCGGAGTGTTCCAATTGAGCGGCTTTTCGGCCCCCTCCTGGTACAACGTCTCCAGCGGCTGCCACACGCAGTCCACCCGCTCGGTGAAGAGATCCCCGATGAGGAGATCCGTCACAGTGCCGCGCAGGTGTGGGTAGTTACGCACGAATTTCCCGAAATTGAAGCCGGCGTAGTATTCGCACACCAGGCGCCGCATGCGGTCCACGCCTTGGTTGAAGCTATCGCCCCACTTGCCCAGTTGCGCCGGCGACAGATCGTTTTTCTCGAAGCCTTCGCAAATAGCATCCGCCGCCAGTTCTCCCGACTTGAGCGCCAGCAACACCCCGGAGGAGTACAGCGGATCGAGAAAGCCGAATGCATCCCCGACCATCACCCATCCGTCGCCGGCCACTTGCGTGGCGCGATAGGAATAGTCGCGTGTGGCGAAATAACCCGTGACCCGCTTGGCGTTGGCGATACGCTCCTGCACGGCGGGGCAGGCGGCTACCTCTTCTTCGTAGGTTTTCTCGTGGTTGTTGCGGCCCTTGAACAGATAGTCGAAGGGGGCGACGACGCCAACGCTGATACGGTTGTCGTGGAGGGGAATGTACCAGAACCATCCCTGCTTGTTGACAGTTTGCAGCACGATCGTCGCGCCTTCATCCTTGCCGGTGTCGCGGTATGCGCCTTCCCAGTAGGTCCAGATGGCGCCCTTATTCAGAATGGGATCCCACAGCCGCAGTTTGAACTTGTGCTGGATGAGCCCGCTTTGTCCGCTGGCGTCAACAACCACTTTGGCGCGCACTTCGCGCGTGGAGCCGCCGGCATCGCGGACACGCACTCCCACCGCGCGGTTGTCCTCCATGAGGAGATCCTGCACGTGGATGCCCTCGTGCGCCTCGACTCCGTGCTCGCGGGCGTTATTCAACATCATCTGATCGAATTCGCTGCGCACCACTTGCCACGTCTGGGAACATTCGTGCGGCTTGTTGTCCCAAAAGTAGAAGGGAGCCGACAACTTCCCGTTCGCGCTCACAAACTGCACGCTGTACTTCTTGATGAAGTGGCTGTTGCGCATCTTATCGAGCATGTTCAGCCGCTCCAGCACCCAGTAGGTTTCCGGAATCAGCGATTCCCCGATGTGAAACCGTGGAAACTTCTCGCGCTCAAACAGAGTCACTTTGTGCCCGCGCTGGGCGATCAGAGTGGAGACAGTGGAGCCCGCGGGCCCTCCACCAATCACGACGACATCGGTTTGCTGCATCATGCGAAACTTCCATTGTAGTTCGAAAGACCCGCCCCACGACCCGGTTCCATGCAGGCTCTTACAGCATGGCTAAAGCAGTTGCTGGGCAGCATGAATGCTGCTGAAACCAGCTAACCGGCCTGCCGCCGCCGGAATGCTCCACGCAGAACGCGGCAGTGAGCGCGCCACCGTGGCACACGCTGCTGCCGTCATCTGCCGCGCAGACGGCCTATTTGCCGGCGGTCGCGTTTCGATGGGCGGCCTTCGTGCTCAAAATCGAATAGCGGATTGTTCTTGCGCTCTTCGGCCGCCAGACGTCGCTTCTCTTTGCTCTCTTCTGTTTCGCGATAAAGCGTCTGCGCGACGGACGCCGGTCCGCGCAACTCGCTTAGACCGAGCACTTCGATATCGAATTCTCCGCTGTCGTTCTTGATGTGCAGCATGTCCCCGGAATGGACCTCACGAGCGGGTTTGGCGACGTGCC
>JAEUQG010000035.1 GCA_016789755.1 Bryobacterales bacterium | reverse complement strand
GTGCGCCGATCGCTGCCGATTGGAAGGTGGAGGATGGCGCGCTGCATTTGCTTGTGCCGCGTCCTTCGACGCAGCCGCGGCGGCCGTCGCAGTATGTGTTGGCGGAGACTCCCGACTACACGAAGGTGACGATGGAGGCGGAGATGCAGGCAGAGCCGGAGAGCCTGCGGAAGCGGCATAATTCGCTGATCCTCGTGTATGCGTGGCGGGACAAGGACCATTTCAACTACGCGCATCTGTCGGTGGACACGGCAAAGCAGGCGGTGGTGCATAACGGGATCTTCCATGTGTATGGCGGGGACCGGGTGCGGATCAGCTCAGAAGAAGGGCCGGCGACGTTGAAGGACGGCAAGTGGCACAAGGTGAAGCTGGTGTACGACGGGACGACGGGGCGTGTGGATGTGTGGGTGGACGGGGTGACATCGCCGGCGATGCGGGCGGTGGATATGAGCTTGGGTGCGGGCAAGGTGGGGATCGGCAGTTTCTTCGATATGGGGACCTTCCGCAACGTTCGGATACAGGGAGAATGAGGATGATGACTCGCCGCACGGTATTCGCCGCGGGGGCGCTGGCCGCGGCCGCGCCAACTTTCGCGCAATCGAATCGGGCCAAGTTCAAGCTGCGGTACGGGCCGCATCCGGGGATGTTCCGGCACTCGGCGGGGGAGGACATTATCGACCAGATCAAGTTCTCGGCCGACCAGGGGTTCACGGGTTGGGAGGATAACGGAGCGATGCGGCGCGAGCCGCAGATGCAGGAGAAGATTGGGAAGGCGCTGAGCGATCACGGCATGAAGATGGGCGTGTTCGTGTCGTATAACGATTTCAAGTCGGCGGACTTTGTGACGAAGACGACGCGGGAGTTTCAGGACAAGCTGCGGGCGGAGATGAGGACGGCGGTGGAGGCGGGCAAGCGGCTGCAGGCGAAGTGGACGACGATTGTGCCTGGGGTGGTGAGTCTGGCGCTGGATCCGGGGTATCAGTTGGCGAACTGCATTGCGAATCTGAAGGCGATGTGCGAGGTGTGCGAACCGGCGGGTTTGGTGATGGTGATGGAGCCGCTGAACTGGTATGCGAACCATCCGGGTTTGTATCTGCGGTCCGTGCCGCAGGGGTATTCGATCTGCAAGGCGGTGAATTCGCCGAGTTGTAAGATATTGGACGATTTGTATCATCAGCAGATCGATGTTGGGAATTTGATTCCGAATATGGAAAAAGCGTGGGATGAGATCGCGTATATACAGGTGGGAGATAATCCGGGGCGGAAGGAGCCGGGGACGGGGGAGATCAACTACAGGAACATATTCAAGTGGCTGCATGAGGTGAAGAAGTTCGACGGGGTGGTGGGAATGGAGCATGGGAACAGCAGGCCGGGGAAGGATGGGGAGATGGCGGTGATTGGGGCTTACCGGGAGGCGGATTCGTTCTAAGGCGATGGGTGAAACATACGACGGAAAGCGGCTGCGGGCGCAAGGCACATGGAACGGGCCGGCGGAGATCACGTACTCCGGTGGCCAGGCGATGGTGTTGCGGGTAAAGAATCTCAACGTCTTGGGTACGACGTGCCGCATTCACTGCAAACAGACGGATGAGACGCAAGGACTGCTGATTTTGCCGCAGCAAACCGGGACGTTCAAGTTCTATCTTTTCGGGGCCGAGCCCATGGGCTGGACGTTTTCGGTAGAGAGCGACAGCGACGTATTTCTAGCGGGGTGGAAGTTGTTTTCCACCTGGATACCGGGAGACCCGAAGAACGGCTGATCCAAAGGGTGAGATCAGACCGGACAGGGACTGGTGCAGAGGATGCCGGTGCCGAAGGAGTAGGGGCGGGCGATCCGCACGGCGGGGGCGAGAGCGAAGCCTTTGAAGTTCAGGCGGATGCTCTTGATGACGGAGAGGTCGAGGTTGGTGGAAGAAGTCCGGTCGAACTCCAAGCGCCAGCCGGCGAAGGGGCTGAGGAAAGCGAATTTTCCGGCGAGACCGCCGAGGTTGTTTTCGACGGGGGTCTTGACACCTCCACCATCGGAGGACCAGGAGAGGATAGAGGCGCGGGGGGTGTGGATAAACTCGTGCTTGATATTGAAGCGGTCCATGATGACAGGGTTGCCCATGTGGACCAACCTGGCGTAGGCACGGATGGGCTTCGATGGGGTGGCTGCCGCCTCCAGGCCGGGCATTTCCCAAGCCACCTCGCTGACGAGGACGGATGTATAGAGGGGAGGAAGGGCATCGAGGGGGAGGGTAAAGATGAGGATGCCGTTTTCCCAAAACAGACGGAAAGCGGAGTTGTGCTCCTGGGCGTCGAGATCGTAGGGGAATTCGATTCGCTGATCCTGGCGGTTGCGGTTTTCGAGAGCCTCGGTATAGCGGGAGAGCAGATCGACCTGGGTACTGGACAAGGTGGCGATGTCTTCGTCCTCGAACTGGGCAGGGATCTGTTCGAGGGCAAAGTAGCGCAGAGCGGCGACCTGACTGCCGAGCAACTCGCATAGAGTGCGGCGGGCGGCGAGATAGGCATCCTCCATGAAGATGCGTATTTCGGTGAGGTTGGGGTCGGCATTGGCGGCGAGGAGGCCATCGAGATGTCCGATGTCGGCCCTGAGGGTGCCGACTTCGGCGAGCAAGCCGTCGCGTTGGGCAAGCAGGGCGTTGTACTGGGTCTGCTTGGTATTGCGCGTCTGGATGGTATCGAGGAACACGTGCAGCAGGTTGCGGTAGGCCTGTGCTTCGGGGAGGGTGAGATAGGGTTTGAGGGCCTTTTCGTAGTCCTCTTGGGTAACGGCGATTTTGGCAGAGACGTCGCCGGGTTGAGGCAGTTCTTTCACCATCTCTTTCCAAGCCTTCCAAATGCCGGAAGCGGGGCCGGAGACGTCGCGGATCTTGCGAATCCAGAGCGGGTCATCTCCGAACTGCTTGACGAGCGCTTTTTTGACTTTGGGTTTTTTCGATTTGGAAGGGGGCTGCGGCTTTTCCTCCTCTTCGTTGAGCAAAGCGCCAATTGCCGCCAGATGCGGGGTCACGACGCCGCCGAAGGCATAGACGCTGGCAACCATTGTTACGAAGTCCACGAGGCTATCGACGCCGCAGTGCTTGGCCTGGTGGAGGACGGCGTTCTGGAAGACCGTGTCGGCTGCGAGGACTTCCTGCTGCAATCTGGCGACGGCGAAATTCGCCTGGTTGATCTCGGTACGCAACTGGCTGATGTTTTGTTCCAGTTGATCGCGGCGGCGGGCGAGTTTGGAGAGGTATTGCTGTTTGTGGGCGATGGAATCGCGAGCGGCTTCGGATGCCGACTGTTTGTCGTTTTCCGCCTTGGCATAGCGGCGGTAGGACTCTTCGATGGCGCGGGCATGTTCGAAGATCGATTGGGTGGTTTCCTTGTACTCGACGAAGTCGAGGAGAGGGACGTAGTTTTCCGCCGTGCCGCTGTAGGTCAAGCCGAGGTTCAACTGAGAAAGAAGACGAACGACTCTGACGCGCAAGGCTTCCCAGGGGTAGCCGTGTGAGGGGACCAGCGGGTTTTGGAAGGGAGAGCCGGGGAGGCCGTAGGAGGGCGTCTGGGATCCGGCGCCGGGGCGGGTGAGCAACTCACACTTGGCGAGCCAGTCCAAGGCCTCGTCGCGGCGGGAGTTCATGTAGTCGAGTTCGGCCTTGTGGAGGAGCATTTTCACGAGGCAGTAGGAGGCGTGGGCGGAGAAGGCGTCTTCGTTCCACAGCGGGAGGGATGGGGGAGTGGCAGGGGGGCCGTCGTCGCCGGGCTGAGGCTGGGCAGCGACGGTGTCTCCGTTGTCTCCGAGGGGGCCAGGGGGATTCCAGGATTTGACGAACCAGTGGTAGTAGGGGCCACCATCGTTAACGGAACCGGAGGCACGGCAGCCGATTTTGGCGCCGCCGCGTCCGCCGGGGCCGCCCGGCCCGGGAGAGCCGT
Source organism: Bryobacterales bacterium (assembly GCA_016789755.1). Taxonomy (GTDB): domain Bacteria; phylum Acidobacteriota; class Terriglobia; order Bryobacterales; family Bryobacteraceae; genus CADEFT01. The sequence goes on along the minus strand of JAEUQG010000035.1, from coordinate 2,654 downwards.
GGGCGCCGGGATGGCCACCGGGGCCTGGCTGAATTGCGACTTGGATGAGACTCACTTCGGTGGATGGCACGAGGAACTGGAGGACACCGGCACTGCCTCCGCGGCCTCCGGGACCGGCGGAACCGGCAGTACCGCCCTTACCGCCTTTTCCACCGGGAGTGCCGTTCTCCGGCGAGCAACTATCGCCTGCGAAGCCGGAGTTGGAGGAGGGCAGCGGCGCGCCGTTGGGGCCGGGCGCTCCCTGCGCTCCGATGCCGCCATCCTGCCCACGTCCACCTCGTCCGCCGTTGGCGCGGATGAGGAGCGGGCCGGAGATGGAGGCAGCGCGGAGGGTGACGGATCCTGCGGGTTGTCCTTTGCCTCCGGCCGCGCCGGCGGCACCGTCGAGGCCGTTGGGTGCGAGTCCGGCGGGTTTGCCGGGTGCGTAGGAGTGCTCGGGCTTCGCATCGTCGCCGGAAGAATCGAGGCAAGCTCCGGGATCATTGATCAACTCGGCGGCGAAGATCCGGATGTTGCGGCCGGGCAGGTGGATGGGGGGACCGAGACGGAGACGGCCGGCATAGACGGTGAGATCGAGGGTTTGATCGACCAGATCGGGAGTGAGACGGAGATCAACCGCTTGGATGACCAGTTCGGTGCTGGTTTTGAAGCTGGCGTAGTGGTTCCATTTGGTGAGTTGGGGCATTTCGATATTCCTCAGCAGGGGACGGTGGCCGAGTATATCAGAACTGCAAGGGCAGGCTACAGAGTCTGGAACAATTGCCAGAGGTTTTGTTTTAGCTCGACGCCGATGCCGGGGGCGTCGGGGAGTTTGACGCGGCCGTTGCGGACGGGGTAGCCGTCGGCGAAACCGCCGAAGGGCTGGAAGACTCCGGGGTAGGATTCGTTGCCGTGGAGGCCCATGCCGGCGGCGACGTGGAGGGCGAGTTGATGGCCTCCGTGGGGGATGCAGCGGCGGGAAGACCAGCCGTGGGCGGCGAGCATTTGCTGGATGCGGGCGTATTCGACGATGCCGTAGCTGAGGGCGGGATCGAACTGGAGGTAGTCGCGGGCGGGGAGGAGTCCGGCGTAGCGGATGAGGTTGAGGGCGTCGGGGAGAGAGAAGATGTTCTCGCCGGTGGCGATGGGGTTTTTGGAAGCCTGGGCGACGTCGCGGTGGATTTCGTAGTCGAGAGGCTCGCAGGGCTCCTCGTACCATTTGAGCGGATAGGCGTTGAGGGCTTCGGCGTAGGCGAGGGCGGTGGCGTGATCGAAGCGGCCGTTGGCGTCGACGGCGAGATCCTGGCCGGGGCCGAGGATGGCGAGGACGGCTTCGATGCGTTTGAGGTCGTCGTCGAGGGGGGCTCCTCCGATTTTGATTTTGACGGTGGAGTAGCCGAGGTCGAGATAGGCGCGCATTTCCTGGAGGAGTCCTTCGATCTGCTTGCCGGGGTAGTAGTAGCCGCCGGCGGCGTAGACGTAGGTTTCGGTGTCGTAGACGCCGTTGTGGAAGCGCTCGGCGAGGACGCGGTAGAGGGGTTTCTCTTCGATTTTGGCGACGGCGTCCCAGAGGGCCATATCGAGGACGCCGACAGCGACGGAGCGTTCGCCGTGGCCGCCGGGTTTTTCGTTGGTCATCATGACGTGCCAGGCTTTGGATGGATCGACGATGCCGTTGCCGTCGAGGAGCGAATCGGGGGCGGCCTTGAGGAGGCGGGGGATCATGCGGTCGCGGAGGATGCCGCTTTGCGAGTAGCGGCCGTTGGAATTGAAGCCGTAGCCGATGACGGGTTTGCCGTCGCGGATGACGTCGGTGTGGATGGCGACGGCCGAGGCGGTCATTTCGGCGAAGCTGATGTAGGCGTTGCGGATCTCAGAGCGGATGGGGGCAACGATGTCGTTGATCTTTAGAATGCGCATGGTTGTTGCTTATCGAGGGAGCGCGGCGCGCCAGCCCTGGTGGAGTTGTACTTTGAGTTTACTTTGGACGGAGGCGTGTTGGGAGAGGCCGGCGAGGTTGTCGAGTTCCTGGGGATCGCGGAGGCAATCGTAGAGTTCGACGCCGCGGTTGCCCTGGTCCCATTCGGTGTAGCGCCAGCGTTCGGTGCGGATGGTGCGTCCGGTGAAAAGGATCTGGCTGGGTGCGGGTCCGGGAGAGGCGGCGCGGCCGACCATGGTGAAGGCGGCCTGCTTCCAGGGGCGCTGAGGGTTATCGAGGAGCGGGGCGAAGCTGGTTCCTTCGAGTCCGGGGGGAGGCTGGAGGCCGCAGAGGGCGGCGAGGGTGGGGTAGAGGTCGACGAGTTCGACGAGGCGCGGGGAGCGCTTTCCGAGGGCTTTGACGCCGGGGGCGGAGACGAGGAGAGGGACTCGGGCGGAGGCATCGAAGAGCGATTGTTTGTGCCAGAGGCCGCCGTGATCGCCGAGGTGGTAACCGTGATCGCCGAAGAAGACGACGATGGTGTTGTCCCACAGGTTGAGACGATCCATGGTTTGGAGGAGGACGCCGAACTGGGCATCCATGAAGGAGACGGAGGCGTAGTAGGCGCGGAGGAACTGGCGGACGGTGGTTTCGGGGAGTGGAGTGGGGAGCGGTTCGTAGTGGAGGGAGGCGGGGGGCAGTTTTGAGATGTGGGACGGGGGCGGTGCGGGGAGGGTGGTGGGGGCGGGGTCGGAGA
>JAEUQG010000553.1 GCA_016789755.1 Bryobacterales bacterium | reverse complement strand
GCTCCGATCAAAGCGACGGCGGAACCGCCCGCCACGGAGCGGGCCTGGTGACAGGCGACGCAACGTTTTCGCTCAAAGACGGCGCGCCCTCGAACCACGTTGCCGGCGTCCTCGAAGTAGCGGGACACCCAGAGGTGGGCGACAACGTCAGCAATTTCATCGCGGCTAAGAGAAGCAGGCAGCGAGGTCATCATCGGCGCGTGATTCCAGAACACCGCGGTTAGTTCCGTAAACGAGTGAAGCAGGCCGGCTTCTCGCAAGGCAGGCATGCGCGCATGGCAGGAAGCGCAACCTTTCATGGCAAAGATAGCTTTCCCTTTGTCTGGATCGCCAATAGACAGCCTGACCGTGGAAGGCTGTGACGGCTTACGGCTGTGGACAAATGCGAGCAGGTCCGCAAACTCCGACACCGAAAGCGAGGGCCAGTTCATTGTCTTGTGATCCAATGCGGATCTCATGGAGGGAGCATGTTTCCAAACGGCGTGCAGCAGGCCGATCGGGTCATGAAGTGTAGTCCACCGGTCGATGGGAAGAGTTTCTCCGTTACCGGGTTTCGGAGGGTTGGGGGGAACCAACGGGTGGCATGCGGCGCATCCTTGACTTTGGAAGAGTGCGGCGCCTGTTCGGACGTCCCCCGCGGGCTCGAAGTAACCGGCCGCTGCAAACCAGGCAAGAAGGTCGCGCGACTCCTGGCTCGTCCAGCCGCCGAAGGATAGGGAGTAGTTTCCAGCCGTATGCGACATGGTGGGCAAATGTCCCCACAAAGCGCCTACCAGTTGCGCGGGCTTCAACTGCGTGCGGCGGAGTTTGGCAAGAGGACCATTGTGCTGTCCGGCGGCGTTCTTATCGAAGGCGTGGCAGCTTAGGCAGCGTCGCGCAGCAAGGACTTTCGCCCCGCGGGAGGCGTCCGCCAGCGTTTCGCCGGCAACAGCCGCAGGAGCCAGCAGGAGCATCGCGAAGATAGTGCCGCGGAGGCGCATCGGCGTAGTTCCATGGTAGCGAAGTAAGGCAGGGCCAGAAGATTTTGCACCCGGCGGGACGGGGGCGAATCCATTCACTATCTCTTATGTTGCCGAAGATCAGTTGCAGCGACATTGAAGCCGACCGGGTGCTGATCGATTCTTACCTGGACCGAATGCTGCGCGCCCAGGGTTCGGGCACAGTGGTGGACGCGATGCGCTACGCAGTACTGAATGGCGGGCAACGCCTGCGTCCACTGTTGACATTGCGGGTAGCGCGGATGCTGGGGGAGGAACGCGTTGGAACGATGAGGGTGGGTGCGGCGGTAGAGTTGGTGCACTGCGCATCGCTCATCATCGATGACTTGCCCTGCATGGACAACAGTCCGGTGCGGCGTGGTCAGCCGTCGACTCACGTCGCCTTCGGCGAACCGGTTGCCATTCTGGCGGGTTTCGCCTTGGTTGCGCTGGCCGCGCGCGTGGTAATGGAGGGCGATCTGGATGGATCGGAAACGCTGCGTCTGTTGCGGTTTCAGAAGAGGTTGCTGCGAACTCTCGATTGCTCAAGTTTGATCGCCGGGCAGGCGCTGGATTTGCAGTTGACCGGAGAAGCGCGGCTGCAGGAGTTGCCTGCAATCTCGGAATTGAAAACGGTGCCGCTGTTTCAATTAGCCTTCCTCGCCGGGTCCGTTTTCGCTGACATGGCGGCAGGGACAGAAGCCGCACTGGAGGCGCTCGGGCGGGAGTTCGGGATGGCATACCAGATGGCGGATGACTATCTGGACGGAGAAGACACCGATCGGGGGCGCCTGGATACACAGTTCGAAAGGACACGCGTACAGATGGGAAGCACACCGGGAAAAACAGAACTACTAGAAGATGTTTTGGAGTACATCCATGGCAAGACGCTCGAAGCAAGTTGCAGTCATCGGTAGCGGATTTGGGGGGCTGGCCACCGCCGTCCGGCTGCAAGCGCGGGGATATGAAGTAACACTTCTCGAAGCCCGCGACCGGTTGGGGGGCCGCGCGTATGTCTACCGCCAGGACGGATTCACGTTCGATGGCGGACCCACGGTGATTACGGCGCCCTTCCTGATTGAGGAGATTTTTGAAGCGGCGGGCCGGAGGATGCAGGATTACGTGCGTCTTGTGCCGGTGGACCCGTTCTACCGGATCGAGTTTCACAACGGGCGTCATTTCGAGTACAACGGCAACGAAGCGGAAACGGAGCGGCGCATCGGCGAGTTTGCCCCGCAGGATCTGGAAGGATACCGTGCAATGATTCGCAAGGCGCGTGAGATCTTCCAAAAAGGCTTCGTGGAACTGGCCGACCGGCCGTTTCTGCACTTCAGCGACATGCTGCGGATTGCGCCCGACCTGGCGAAGTTGCAGTCCTACCGGACGGTATCGGGCTTCGTCGGCCAGTACATAAAGGATCCGCTCCTGCGCCGCGTGTTCAGCTTCCATCCGTTGCTGGTCGGAGGCAATCCCTTTCAGACCACGTCGATCTATGCGCTGATCCACACCTTGGAACGCGAATGGGGCGTGCACTATGCCATGGGCGGCACAGGCGCGATCGTAAATGCCCTGGCCCGTGTGTTCGAGGAACTCGGGGGAAGGGTCAGACTGTCCACTCCGGTGAAACGTGTAATGCTGACTGGCCGCCGGGTGATCGGAGTGGAACCGGCCTTCGGCGAGCAGATTCCGGTGGATGCGGTGGTCAGCAACGCAGATGTTGCCAACACATACCGCAAACTGATTCCGCGGGAGTCCCGGAGAAAGTTCACCGATACCAAACTCGACGGGATGCGGTACAGCATGTCGCTGTTCGTTTACTATTTCGGGACTTCACGCCGGTATGAGAACATCCGGCATCACACGATCGTTCTGAGCGAGCGTTACCAGGAGTTGCTCGATGACATTTTTCAGAAGAAACAACTGAGCGACGATTTCTCACTGTACCTGCACCGGCCGACCGCCACGGATGCCTCGATGGCGCCGGAGGGACACGATTGTTTCTACGCCCTCATTCCCGTGCCGAATCAACTGAGTGGGATTGACTGGAGCAAGCAAGCCGGCCCATTCCGGGATCGGATTGTGCGAATGCTGGAAGAGAAACATCTTCCGGAATTGAGCAAGCACCTGGCGACGGAGCGCGTGTTCACACCGCTTGATTTTGAAACGACATTGGACAGCTATCGCGGTTCGGGTTTCTCGTTCGAGCCGGTATTTTCGCAGTCGGCCTGGTTCCGCCCGCACAATGCAAGCGAAGACGTTGAGCACCTCTATTTTGCCGGGGCCGGTACGCATCCCGGTGCGGGCGTACCAGGCGTGTTATCGTCGGCGAAGATTGCAGAGAGGCTGATATGCGAACGGCTGCCGGTTTAGAGGAATTGCGGGCACAAGCGGCAGCGGCTACGGCGCGCGGCTCAAAGAGTTTCTATTTCGCGACCCGTTTCTTTCCGCCGGCATTGGCGGAATCGGCGCATGCAGTGTACTGGTTTTGCCGGCATACGGATGACCTGGTGGATGAAGCTCCGTCGCTGCAAGCGGGGCACGAACAAATCGAGGCATGGGCGCGGCAAGTCGAGTCGGCATTGCGCACGGGTGATTCTTCGCATCCGATCCTGAAGTTGTTTCTGGATGCGGTGCAGCGCCATTGGATTCCGCACGAGTACCCGATGGAGTTGATTGAAGGTATGCGGATGGACTTGAGGTGTACACGCTACCGGACCTTCGAGGAGTTGCGCGTGTTCTGCTACCGTGTGGCGAGCGTCGTAGGTCTGATGATGTCGCATGTCATCGGATTCCGCAGCCCCGCGTTGACCCACGCCGTCGATCTTGGAATTGCAATGCAGCTCACCAACATTCTGCGGGATATTGGCGAGGATCTGGGCAGAAACCGTATCTACCTGCCTGAGGACGAGATGGAACAGTTCGGCTACAGTGCGGCGGATTTGAAGGCGCACCGGCGCAACGATGCGTTCCGGCAGTTGATGCAGTGTCAGATTGCCCGTGCGCGCGAGTTCTATGAGCAAGCGATGCCTGGAATCGCTTTACTAAACCCCGAAGGGCGGTTCGCGGTGCGCATCGCGGCGGACGTGTACCGTCAGATTCTCAGCCGCATAGAAGACAGCGGCTATGAAGTATTCGACCAACGCGCGGTTGTGCCCGCGGCCACGAAGTACTGGTTGACGGCGAAGAGTATTGCTTTACCGATCGCCCGGCAGTCGTTGACGCGGCTGGCGGCATGGAGGGACTGATGCACCGCGCCAGTCTGGCAGCGCTGCTGGGGGTCCTTGTCCACTATGCTGGGCACTACTTGCTGGGAACTCCACTGCTGACGGAAGCAATCGCGGAATGGATCATGGCTCGTACGCCTTCCCGATACGCGCTTTTGCTGCTGGATTCCCTGGGCGCGTGGGCGAAGCCATTCGCCGCAACGGGCGGGTTGGCGGCGTTGGGGTCAGTGTTGTGGCTGGCCGCTTGGCGCTGGTGGGCGGGGTTGGCCGCAGCTTGTGTCTTGTGCGCGGTGGTGGAATATAGGAATCTGCCCGGTGCTGCGCTTTTTTGGCTGACTGCAGCGGCTGGACTGTTCGCAAGACCCGTGGCAAAGTTTTCTGCCGGACGGCGGCGGTATGTTCAGTCCGCGGCGATGTTGGCGGGGACAGCAGCGGTGGCTGTGGAAAGTTTTCTACGTAATGAGTCTCTGGCGGGGCAGGCGGTGGCGCCCGTGCCGCTAACTCCGTTCGCACCGCCCGAGGAATCGAAGAGGTTCTCGCCGCCGCTGGTGCGCCGTGCCGTCACGACGGTGGAACAGTTTTACGGAATGAGCAAGAACACGGTTGATCCAGCCATCGACCCGAAGGACTGGCGGTTGCGCATTACCGTTGATGGCACAAGGCATCGCGAATTTCGCTACGCGGATCTGCTCTCTCTGCCGCGCATTGAGCGTTACGTGACGTTGCGATGCGTCAGCAACACGCTGCAATCCGATTTAATGGGGACAGCCCTGTGGAGCGGGGTGCGCCTCTCACAACTTGCCGACCGGGCGATGCTGCCGGCGGAAACGATGGAGGCTGCCGTGATCGGCGTCGATGGCCATGGGGACAGTCTGCCGCTGGAGTATGCGTTCGGAGACGAGACTTTCTTCGCCCTGGGGATGAACGGAAGCACACTGAACCGGACGCACGGGTTTCCGGTTCGCTTGATCGCCCCGAGGTATTACGGGTTCAAAAACGTGAAGTGGATTGAGGAAATTCGATTCACGGCGAAACCTTATTTCGGAACCTGGCCGAAAATGGGATACACCAAGGAGCCCGTGATTCATACATGCTCCCACATTGACCGGGTCCTGGCGACGGCGGACGGGTTGTTGGTCGGCGGGGTTGCTTTTGCGGGAAGCCGCGGAATTCGGACTGTCCGGGTGCGGGCCGATGAAGGAGAATGGGCGCCGGCGGAGATGGAACAGCCGCTTTCCTCTTACACGTGGACACGCTGGCGTGCTTTAATTCCTGTAAGGACCGCATCTGTAGTTGAAGCACAGGCGCAGGACGGACTTGGATACTGGCAGGCGAGGCAGGAGACGCCGCTGTTTCCGAATGGCGTCGCTGGACCCACGGTCCGTAGAGTGTCTCTGTGAGTTCTTTCTACCTTTTCGCCCTACTGCAAACCTGGCACGAACTGGAGTTCAACCTCGGCAATCCCGAAGATGTCGAGGCGATTCCGTGGAGCGTTCCGGTGAGCATCCTGATCACGATGGGAATCGCCATTTTCCTCTTCAAGGCAAGGAGGAACTATCTCAAGCTGCCGGAACTGGCGGTCTCGAACGACACGGCGCCGCAAGACGTGACCGTGATCATACCCGCGCGCAACGAAGAGAAACGGATTGCCAAATGCGTGAAGAGTTTCGCCGGTACCCGTGTGATTGTTGTGGATGACGGATCGACGGACCGTACGGCGGAACTGGCGCGCGCGGCGGGAGCGGAAGTATTGGAAGCGCCGCCACTGCTTCCGGGAGTGAAGGGAAAACCGAATGCTCTGTGGGCAGGGGCGCAACTGGCGGAGACCACCTACATCCTGTTTGTCGATGCCGATACGACATTCACATCGAAGTTTCTGGCTTCGGCGATCAAACACGCCGAGAACAGGCAACTGGTTTTGGCGAGCGCGTTCCTCAAGCAGAAGTATGGATCGTTCGCCGAGCGCATGTTAATGCCTTATGCTTTTGCGCTCTACTTTTGCGGAGTGAATGCACGAAACGTCCAGGATTTCCTCAGCCCGGAGACACTTGCCAACGGTCAGTGCATGCTGTTTCTGCGAACGGCGTATGAGTTTTTCGGCGGCCACAAATCAGTGCACACGAGTGTGATTGAGGATGTGGCGATTGCGCAGAAAGTGAAAAGGCACCGGATGCCTCTGGAGATTCTGCGGGCGGAGCACATGGGTAGTGTACGCATGTACGAGTCGTTGGGCGAAATCTGGCGCGGCTTTCAAAAGAACTCCTTCCGGTTCCTGCGCGAGAACAAGAAGACCGGCATTCAAGTGATGCTGGCCTCCATTCTGCTCACCAGCATTCTGCCGGCGACGGGATGGCTGGTTTGGGAACAACAGGCGCCGTTCGCGATTCCGATGTGGGTAGTTCCGGCATTGCTGCTGCGGCCTTGGTACGGGGGCATCGGCAAGGCGTTGCTGTGCTACCCGGCAATCTACATCTTCCAATGCATCGCGTTGCATGGCATGTTCACTTCCATCTTCGGACTGAAGGCTGAATGGAAGGGCCGGCAAGTGTAGCATGCCATTGCGGTACGGCGCGCCATGGAGGGCAATTTATCGCTTGTGGCCGGCCATTGCGGGCGGGTCGCGATACTCCGTGGATGCGTTCAGCCGGGAAGTGGTGGGGCTGATGGACCCTCCGCCGCGGCACGAAAATGTTTCAAACATCCCTTTCGATCCGCGTTTTCTGATCTGCGCCAATCATTACCAGCGTAAGGGCATGTGGATTCTGCATCCGGCATCCGCCATTACCCAGGCTGTGGCGGAGCGGCTGGGACGAAGCGATGCCCCGGTCAGATGGGTGGTCACGGCGAACTGGCCGAAAGTCCGGATTGGGCCGTGGCGGGCGCCGAATCCAGGGGATTGGCTGCTGCCTCGGGTGGCGCACGCGTTGCATTGCTACCCCGTGTCCTTTGCTGGCGCGAACCCGGCATACACGGCGAGGTCGCTGCGGCGTTTGCTGCAGGAGGCACGTTCGCTGACGGCGCCGATCGGGCTGTTTCCAGAAGGCGTAGCGGGGACGGCTGGGAAGATCGGGGCGCCGTTGCCGGGCGTCGGCCGGCTGATTCAATTGCTGGCGCGGCAGGGTTTGCCGGTGCTTCCGGTGAGGATTCGTGAGGAAGACCGATTGGTGGTGCATTTCGGGGCGCGGATTGAGGCAGACCAGTTAGCGGGCATAAGCGACGCCGCCCGGTTGGTGATGGCGCGGATTGCAGATCTGCCTTGATTGCTGTTAGCCTGACCGTTATATCAACTCTTAAGGAGGGAGGGTATATGACTCGAGGCAAGTTTCTGCTGGCCGCCGCTGCAACGGCTGCCGGTCTTTCTGCCCAAAACGCGCCGCCGAAGACCCATTTGAAGGTGGGTGACATGGCGCCAGATTTCACATTACCTTCCACCGGTGGGAAGCCCGTCACACTGTCCAGCTTCCGCGGCCAAAAGAATGTCGTACTGGCGTTCTTCCCGGCTGCGTTCACCGGTGGTTGAACGAAGGAAATGACGGCGTACCAGTCTGGTATCGCCAAATTCGACGGCATGGATGCGCAGGTGTTCGGCGTGAGCACGGACAACACCCCAAGTTTGGGAGTGTTCGCCAAGCAGGTGGGAGCTTCGTTCCCCATGCTGAGCGACTTCGCCAAGCGCAGCGTGGCCAAGACGTACGGAGTTTTGATGGAGGAACGGGGCATCGCCAACCGCGCCACCTTCGTGGTGGATATGGATGGCAAGATCGCTCATATCGAAGAGGGCAGTTCCGCGATCGATATCAGCGGCGCGGAAATGGCCTGTAGCCGCATCAGAAAAAAATAGAGAATCTTTGGGCCGTCGTTGTCTGGTAATTATGGAATGACAATGACGGCCCACACGATGGATTCTTCGGACCGGCGGCTGGCGCTTGCCGCTATCGTTCTTTCCCTGCTGAGCGCCGCATTCGTTGCATTCAATTTCCAGGCTGCATTTCCCCAAGCATCGCTGAGTCTCCCGCTTTCCTCCAACGAGATTGAAGAAAAAGCCGCGGCAGTATTGCGCACGCGTGGGCTTACGCCGCAAGGCTTCCGCAGCATTACCCTCTTCGATCCCGATGAAGAGGCTCGGCTGTATTTGGAACGGGAGTTGGGGTTGGAAGAAGCGAACAGACTGATGGCCTCCACGGTACCGGTGTGGCAGTGGCGCGCGCGTTGGTTTCGTCCGCCGGACAAGGAGGAACGCATCGTGCGGCTTTCTCCCTCAGGAAGGCTCGTTGGATTCGAGCATCGCATCAAGGAGACAGACACAGGCGCAAGGCTGGACCGCGATTCGGCGCGCTTGCTGGCTAAAGCCTTCCTGGATGGGCAGACACGGTTTGCCCATAAGCTGATTTCCGAGCAGAGCGAGTCCCGGCCGGGACGCGACGACCATGCCTTTACCTGGGAGCAGGAGGACTTCAAAGCGAAGGACGCCAGGATCCGCCGGACGATCGTATTGCAAGGGGACCGGATCGGGAGTTACCGGGAATACCTGTACATCCCGGAGCAATGGCGCCGTGATTTTGCGAAACTGCGCTCGGCGAATGAGCTGTACTCCTCGATTGCAAATGCTTTGTACGCGGTTCTGGCGATCGCGGGAATCGTGGCGTTCTTGCAGGCGCTGCGGACGCGGGCAATTCCATGGCGGGCGATTCTACGCATCGGATTCGCTGTGGCAGTGCTGCAACTGCTGAACGGGCTGAACACGATCGGGCTTGCCGTGGACGCGATGAAGACATCGTCATCGTATGCGGAGATGTTGTTACTGGGGGTGTTGGGGTCGTTGGGATCGGGAACGGGAGTGTTCCTGTACGTTTTGGCGCCTTTGGCCGCGGGTGTGGTGTTGTTCACGCGGACGTACCCCCGGCAATTGCCGCCGGCATCGGCATTTACGATGCGGGGGATGGCGACGCGGTCGTTCTTCCGAGCCACGCTGGCGGGATTCGCGATGGCCGCCGGACACATGATTTTTGTCACAGCGTTCTACATGATCGGGGCGAAGGCAGGAGTCTGGAGCCCTCAGGATGTCGGCTACTCCGACCTGCTGGCGACGCCGTTTCCTTGGCTTTATCCGCTTTCGGTCGCGGCGATGGCATCGACAGCGGAGGAATTCTGGTTCCGGTTGTTAGCCATCCCATTGCTCGGCCGCGTGCTGAAGGTGCGCTGGCTGGTAGTCGCCATCCCCGCCTTCGTGTGGGGTTTCCTGCATGCGAACTATCCGCAGCAACCTGGCTACATTCGAGGCCTGGAGGTCGGCATCATCGGGGTGGTGGCCGGTTACGTGATGCTGCGCTATGGGCTCGCGGCAACGCTGATCTGGCATTACACGATCGATGCGCTGCTGATCGGGATGTTTCTGTTCCGTGCGGATAACCTGCGATATCTCGCCAATGGGCTGATTGTGGTGGCGGCGGTGCTTGCTCCCTTGCTGATTTCGATTGTCCTGTACCGGCGCAATGGAGGGTTCTTGGCAGAACTGGACGCGCCTGAGGAGGCTGAACCGGAGCAGGCGCCGGTGAGCGTTCCGGTGCTGGATGCACCGATCGATCCCCCCTGGCCGGCACGGCATCTGTACTTGGCTGCCGTTGTGTTCGGACTGATCGGACTGGTTCTTCGCCCAATCACGTTCGGGGATTTCGTACGAATTTCGGTGACCCGGGAGGACGCCGAGCGGACAGCGGCAGCGGAGATGAGGCGCCGGGGTCTGCGTCCCGTGGAGTGGCGCATGGCGGCCGATTTCGGCGCAGGGATACGGGGCATGGAGTCAGAGTATCTGCGGCAGCAAGTGGGCGCAGCCAAGGCCAATCAACTACTGGAAGCGCATCTCAAGCAGGCAGTGTGGCGAGTACGGTTCTTTCAGCCATTGTCGCCGGAAGAGTGGATTTTCTATGTGGACCAACGGGGCGCGCTCTATCGTGTAGACCATGTATTGGACGAGAAGGCCAAGGGCGCCAGGCTGAGCGTACAGTCAGCACGGGCGAAGGCGGAGGCGGCGCTCCTGGCGCAAGGGCACCGGTTGGCATACTACACGCTGGTGGATTCACGCGAGGAGAAACGGGACAGCCGGACGGATCACGAATTCGAATTCGAGGACACACGGTTTCGCGTGGGTGAAGCGAAGCTGAGGATTTCCATTGCGGTCATCGGGGACGAAGTGTCTGAGTACAGGCCCTACTTGAGACTGCCGGAAGCCTGGGTGCGTGACCATACGAAGACCCGGTTGGCTTCCTTTATTTACCCGTCACTGATTGGGATCGTGGGTGTGCCTTTGCTGATCGCGCTAATTCGAAGGCTGGGGTCGCCGCAAATGCGGTTTCATTGGCGGGTTTATGGGTTGTTTGCCGCCGTGACCGCGGTGTTGGCCGGGCTTGATTTCGTCAACGGGTATCCGCACTGGCTGTCGGGATACGACACTTCGACGCCGCTGGCTAACTTCTACGGCCAGTGGTGGACAGGCGGCGTTCTGGGAATGCTGCTGTATGGAGTGTCCATGGGAGGATGCGTGCTGGCCGCCGATGCGTTTCTACAAGGGCTTTTCCCGATGCGCCATCTGCCGCCGGTATCGTTTGCCCGCGCGGCAGCGGTCGCCATCATGACGGCCGGAGTTTTTCGCGCGGGGAATTGGCTGCGGCAAATCGTGCCCGGACCACAGTTGCAGACACCCTTATGGAGCTTCGACTCCCTGGAGCAGTTGGTGCCTGCGTTCTCGGATTTCCAAGGCGCCTGGTTTGCCGCTGTTCTCATCGCATCGACGTTTGCCTGCGGCGCCTGCGGAGCGCTGTTGCTGTTGACGCGGCAAGGACTGCTGCGCCTGGCGGCGGTGATGGTGTTGTCCGCGGTGGTTGCGGACACCCATTCACTGGCACAAGCGCCGGCGCAGTTACTGCTGCAGTTGCTGGGTATTGGCGTGGCGGCGTTGATTCTGCTCACCTGCGCGACGGACGTCCTTTCCTTTGGACTGGGGGTGTTCTGGCTCGTGTGCGGAGCAGCGCTGGTGAAGTACCTGCCGCACCCGGCGGGTTTCGTCCGGTGGAATGCGGTCGCTTTGCTGGGCTTTGCCGCCGTCACGACTTTCGCCGTGTGGCGTGCCGCGAAGCAGCGCCCGCCGTCGCCGCCTGCGATATGATGTTACCCAAGGTTCACCCGAGATGCTCCACATCCCTTTGCGAGCAATGCTTGTGTTGTCTCTATCGGCGGCGGCCCCAGCGGCCGTGGAGTTCAACCGCGACATCCGGCCCATCTTGTCCGATCGCTGCTTTTCCTGCCATGGCCCGGACGCGGCCACGAAGAAGATCCAGCTAAGGCTGGATTCCGAGTCGGGGATGTTTTCCAAGAGCAACGGCAAGGCGGCAGTGATTCCCGGCGATGCGGCGAATTCGGAATTGGTGAAGCGCGTCACCGCCGACAAGCCGGCGTTACGCATGCCGCCTGTCTATTCCGGCTTGAAGCTGTCGGACCGGGAAGTGGAGTTGCTGAAGCAATGGGTGGCCGAGGGGGCGAAATGGCAGAAGCACTGGTCGCTGATTCCGGCGCAGCGCCCGCCTGTTCCGGCGGTGAGCAATCCTGCATGGGCGCGGAATGCGATTGATCACTTTGTACTGGATCGACTCGAACGGGAGAAGGTACAACCATCGCCCGAGGCCGGACGCGCGGCGCTGATGAGGCGCGTCTCGCTCGATTTGACGGGTCTTCCGCCGGCGATCACGGAGTTGGATGCGTTTCTCAAGGATTCCTCGCCTAACGCCTACGAAGCGCTGGTGGACCGGCTTCTGGCGTCGCCGCGATATGGCGAACGGATGGCCATGCGGTGGCTGGATGTATCGCGATACGCCGACACCAACGGGTATCAGACCGACGGCGAGAGAACGATGTGGCGCTGGCGCGACTACGTCATAGACTCGTTCCATCGCAACAAGCCGTTCGATCAGTTCACGGTGGAGCAACTGGCGGGGGACTTATTGCCGAACCCGACGCTGGAGCAACGCATCGCCACAGCATTCAATCGCAACCACCGGGGCAATGGGGAAGGCGGCATCGTGCCGGAGGAGTACATGGTGGAGTACGCCGCGGACCGCACGGAGACAATGTCCACCGTATGGCTGGGCGTGACGTTCGGGTGCGCGCGGTGCCACAACCA
Source organism: Bryobacterales bacterium (assembly GCA_016789755.1). Classification (GTDB taxonomy): domain Bacteria; phylum Acidobacteriota; class Terriglobia; order Bryobacterales; family Bryobacteraceae; genus CADEFT01. Next base: position 6,495 of record JAEUQG010000553.1, on the reverse strand, counting down.
CAAGTACGATCCATTCACGCAGAAGGATTACTACCAGCTTTTCGCCTACTTCAACAACATCGCGGACCGCGGACGGTATTTCAAGTTCGGGAATACGCCGCCGCTGCTTCCGGCGCCAACCGCTGCGCAGCAGCAGACGCTGGCTGCAGCCGAGCGCAAGGTTGCCGTCGCCGAACAGCGGTTTGACAGCCTGCGCGGAGAGGCAAAGCAGAAGTTGCTGGCATGGACCAATGCTCTGCCTTCGACAACGGCGGCTGATTGGGCCATTTCTCGCGGGCAAGTGGCTCATGTGAAACCCCCGCAGACACGATTCGACGGAACGGCGTTTCACGACGCGGGCAACCTTGCGGAGTTCGGATACTTTGACACGTTCAGCATTTCCGCCTGGTTCCAGCCTCAGTCGCCAACGGGTTCGATTGTCACGCGCGGCAAGGATCAGGCGGAGGAATCGGGCATCCTGCTGCAGATGAAAGACGGCAAGCTGCAATTGAACCTGGTGCTGCGCTGGCTGGACGACGCATTACGCGTCGAAACCGAGCGGCCGGTGGCACTGCATCAGTGGCACCATGTGCTGGCCACTTACGACAGTTCGCGGCTGGCATCCGGAATTCGCCTCTATGTCGATGGCAAAGAAGCGAAGTCAAAAGTGATTGTCGATGAGTTGAACCAGGAATTTCGCGTCAAAGAACCATGGCGCATCGGCGGCGGTGGCGGAAAAGAGTTCCTGTTCCGCGGTGAGATCGGCGATGTGCGGCTGTACAACCGTGCCCTTTCGGCGGAAGAAGCGGCCGTTCTTGCATTGCGGGCGAACCTCAACCAGCTCGCCACACAGCCTTCCCGCAGCAAAGCGGAGGAAGACAAACTGCGCCTCGCTTTCTTGTTTCAGTTCGGACCGGAGACCATCCGACGCGCCTACCAGGAGATGCTGGATCAACGCGAAGCGCACCAGAACCTGGTGAAGAGCTTCCCGACGGTGATGGTGATGGAAGAGATGCGGCAGGCTCGGGATACGTTTCTGCTGCAACGCGGCGCCTACGACAAGCCGGGGGAAAAGGTGATTCGCAACGTGCCGGCGTCGCTCCATGCTCTGCCTTCCGGTGTTGCCAACGACCGGCTCGCTTTGGCTAAGTGGGTCACGGACCGGAACAATCCTTTGACGGCGCGAGTCATTGTGAATCGTTTCTGGCAGATGTATTTCGGAACCGGGATCGTGAAAACGGTGGAAGATTTCGGTTCGCAAGGCGAGCCGCCGTCGCATCCGGCGCTGCTCGACTGGCTGGCAGCCGAGTTCATCGAATCGGGTTGGGATGTGAAGGCTCTGCAGAAGAAGATCGTGATGAGTGCGACCTATCGCCAGTCCACACGCGCCACACAGGAACAGTTGCAGCGCGATCCGGAGAACCGCATGCTGGCTCGTGGTCCCAGGGTGCGCCTGCCGGCGGAAACCGTGCGCGACCAGGCGCTGGCGATTTCCGGACTGCTCGTGGAAAAGACCGGAGGACCTTCGGTGAAGCCTTATCAGCCGAAAGGACTGTGGAGCGAGTTGTCCGGCGGCGCCGATTATCAGCGCGACAAGGGTGAGAGCTTGTACCGCCGCAGCTTGTACACCTTCTGGAAACGCACTTCGCCGCCGCCATCGATGATGAACTTCGACGCCGCGGGGCGGGAAACGTGCATCGTTCGGGAGAATCGCACGAATACGCCGCTGCAGGCGTTGAATCTGATGAACGATGTGACGTACCTGGAAGCGTCCCGCAAGATGGCGGAGCGCATGATGCGCGAGGGCGGCGCCTCAGCCGAGGACCGCATCGCATACGGATTTCGTCTTGCCACCGCGCGGCTGCCTAAGTCCCAGGAAGCCGGTGTACTGCTGGGCGGTTTCCGCAATCAGCTCGATTTTTATCAAACGCATCCCGATGCCGCGGCGAAGCTTTTGAACCAGGGCGATTCTCCGCGCGATGAGAGACTTCCGGTGGATGAGCTTGCTGCTTATGCCACCGTGGCCAGCCTGCTATTGAACCTCGATGAGACCATTACCAAACAGTAACGAAGATCGAATACTGGGCATGACGCGGCGCCATTTCTTCGGCCGCGCGAGCACGGGGCTGGGCGTGGCTGCACTGGCTTCGCTACTGGGGGAGCGGTCTGCCGCGGCTACCGGAGCACTGACGGGATTGCCGCACCATGCCGCCACCGCCAAGCGGGTGATTTACCTGTTCATGTCAGGCGGCCCGTCGCAGATGGAGTTGTTCGAGCATAAGCCGCTGTTGGCGAAGTTCCGCAATAGCGATCTGCCAGACTCAGTGCGGCAAGGCCAAAGGTTGACCGGCATGACGGCCACGCAGACACGGTTTCCGATTGTGGAATCGATGTTCAAGTTCGCGCAGCACGGCCAAACCGGAACGTGGGCCAGCGAGTTGATTCCGCACACGGCGAAGATCGTCGATAAGCTGACTTTCGTTCGCTCCATGCACACCGAGGCCATCAATCACGATCCTGCGGTGACGTTCTTCCAGACCGGATTTCAGCTTGCGGGAAGGCCTTCCATTGGCTCGTGGCTGGCGTACGGACTAGGTAGCGAGAACCAGGATCTGCCTGCGTTCGTCGTGATGATTTCCTCGACGGGTAAGGGCGATCAGCCGCTGTATGACCGGCTGTGGGGAAGCGGATTCCTGCCGTCGCGCTACCAGGGCGTGAAGTTCCGCTCGGGCGGCGAGCCGGTGTTGTATCTGTCGAATCCTGAAGGGATGACTGCCGAGGGACGGCGCAGATTCCTCGACGATTTGGGAAAGCTGAACCAGATGCAGTTGGAGGAGTTTGGCGATCCGGAGATCACGACGCGCATTGCGCAATACGAAATGGCGTACCGGATGCAGACTTCGGTGCCGGACCTGGCGGATCTTTCGAAGGAACCGCGGCATGTGCTGGATCGCTACGGCCCGGATGCACAGAAGCCGAATACGTTCGCGCGGAATTGCCTGCTGGCGCGGCGGCTGGCGGAACGCGGAGTGCGTTTCATACAGCTCTTCCATCGCGGTTGGGATCATCACAACAACCTGCCGGCGGGGATTGTCAATGCGACGAAGGAAACCGATCAGCCGGCTGCGGCGCTGATTCAGGACCTGGAGGAACGCGGGCTGCTGAAAGATACGCTGGTCGTGTGGGGAGGCGAATTCGGGCGCACGGTGTACTGCCAGGGGAAATTAACGGCGGACGACTACGGGCGCGATCATCATCCGCGCTGCTTCACCATCTGGATGGCGGGCGGGGGTGTGAAGCCGGGGCTGACCTACGGCGCGACGGACGATTACTGCTACAACATCACCGAGAACCCGGTGCACGTGCATGACCTGCACGCAACGATGCTGCATGCGTTGGGGATCGACCATCTGAAGTTGACCTACAAGTTCCAGGGCCGCTGGTTCCGGCTGACGGATGTTCATGGAAACGTCGTCAAGCCGCTGCTTGCCTGATCGATGAATTCTCTAGCGCCGCGGTGTAGTCCCAAACCCGGGGCTTGAGCCAAAGCCTGGACTGGAACCGAAACCGGTGCTGCTCCCGAATCCGGTGGATGAACCGGTTCCGCCAAATCCGGGGGAGCGCTGGTTGCCGAAGCCGCCGGGTGTATTCCCGAATCCGCCGGTATTGCCCGGGTTGCCGACTGTGTTACCGGGGTTCGACATCCCTTGGGCACCTTGTGTGCCCGTACCGGCGCTGGTGCGGCCCTCGTCGCGTTGGAAATCGTAAAGGAACTCCCACTCGTTATACTTCGTTCGCTCACCGAAGACTTTGATGCCTTCCGCCTCGAACTTGCTCGCCACGCCGGCCACACCGCCACCGATGGCGCCGAAGCCCGAACTGGTTTGCTGCTGCCCCAATCCAGGGGGCGCCCCGCCTGGGCGGGGTTGGGTAATCTGCCTCATGAGATCGTTCACCACCGCCGGATTGGCTCCAAACGCCGGCCGGCCCGCCGCCGGATTCTGCCCGTAGGGACTTTGCTGCTGTCCGAATCCCGGCTGCTGAAACGGACTTTGCTGCTGGTAAGGATTCTGCTGCTGATAGGGATTCTGATACTGTTGGGGGACCACGCCTCCGGTCTGCGAACTGGATGGTTGCGTGTAGCCGGGAATGCGGCTTTGAATGCCCTGCGTTCCAACGCCGGGGATCACCTGCTGCAAGGGATTGAAGCCGACCTGTCCGGGTTGCCCCATTTGCCCTGGCGCGGGCGGATAGCCGACAGGTTGCCCGAACTGCTGGCCCTGCGCGGGGAATCCCACCGGCTGCTGCGGTTGTTGCTGGAATCCGGTGGGGTATCCCTGTATCGAGCCCTGCTGCGGTACCGATTGCTGCTGCATGCCGGCGGAAGCCGGCTGGCCCACGGGTTGTCCGCCCTGCAACGGCTGATAGAAACCCTGCTGCTGGGGATTGCCTTCCGTGGGCATCCCCTGGCCAACCGGGCCTTGCCCGGGCACCCCTTGACCGGGAGCGCCGGCGAGGTCGCTTTGGCGGAGCCGATTGGCGATGGTGGCCTGCCCGGTGCTGGTTTCCGGACCGGAGCCGATGGCTGGCCCTTCACTGATGAACGTGTTCTGGTTGCCCTTCTTTTCGCTTTCGAGCGGATTTTTCTTTTTCATCACCAGCGAGTCTGTGAACTCCCCGTTAGGACCGATGTGGATCAGGCGCCATTCGTCCTTGCCGGTCATCGGATCGACGTACCGTCTACGCAGGTAGCGTAGATTGCCGTCTTTTTCCAGAGCGTCGATGTCCTTGGGGTACTGCTTCTTCTTGCGAAAGAAGAGCTGAATCGCACGGCGGTATTCGAGGCCACGCTCAATCAGCAACTCCTCGCGCAGCCGTTGCGATTCGAAAGCCACCTTTGGCAGTTCACGATAGATACTGAGCGCCATCACCGCTGCCATCAGGAAGATGAACAGCAGGATGAACCCGCGCTGGTTCTGCCGTTTTGGAGAGACTGCTCGCATGCGGCTATCCGTTATTGGGAGGCTCTTCGAGCGGCATGGTCTGTTCATGCTTATGCTCGACATCCTCCACTACTACCGATTTTAGGCCGATTTTCACGATGCGATAACGCTTCTTGACCAGGTCGCCCTCCTGGATAACATGGATCTCTTCGCCTTCAAGGAAGAAGGCGCGCTTGGCTCCCGTCTTGGGCGAACTGTAGCCGTAGAACTTCAACGGGATCGGCGGAGGAGGAGGCTTCGGCGTCGGTGCCGGGGGAACAGGCTTGGGGTCGGGTCCCATGGCCCGCGCCAGGCGCTCATGTAGCAACTTCTTGCCGACCGGGATCTTGATGTCGGGTTGGCCAGTTGTGGAGGGCACAGGATCGGGCAGATTGCTGATCTCGAACAGACTGCGCTGCCCGCCGGAAAGCGTGACGTTCTGCAGTCGGGTCACCAGATCCATGCGGAGGGTGGGATCGACCTTCATTGGATCGGGCCGGTCTTTCTCGTTCGCGGCGCGTACGGAGGGCCGGAAGTCGCCGACCGACTGCCGCCCCGTCAACATCTTGCGCTCTTCGGTGCGGCGCACGGTTTCGCGCGCGGCGGGAGTTACCGGCGCGGCGGGAGCAGGGACCACAGCAGGGCGCGAGGATTGACGCGCGCCTTCCGGCGCATCGGGCCCCGAAAGAACGTTGGTGTAGAAGGAATAGGCCGCAAGAAGCATCAACGCTCCGAGCGCGGCGATCTTCTTCGGTTCCGCCCCCAGCTTCATTGGTTCGCTCCTTCCGCTCCGGCGGCGGGCGGAGCGGCTGCCTTCGCCACTTGCGCGGGAAGCCCGGAATCATCGCGCACGAAGATGTTCACCTTCATATTGATGTTCAGCACGCCCTGGTTGCCTTGTTGCGGCGCTGCGGCCAGCCGCTCGACGATGAAAAACCGGGGGCTCCGGTCGATGCGATTGACGTATTGGATGAGGTCCGCGTAGCTGCCTTCGTAGTTGGCGGTGATGGTCATCATGGCCATGGCGTCGGTGCCTTCGACGGGCTCAAACGCGAAACTGTGCTCCTTCGTCTTGATGCCGCTGGCCTTGGCCATGTTGTTCAATTCGGATATCAGTGTCGATGCGGCAGTGCGGCGGCCGAGAAAGAACTGGGCGAGGAATTTGTCCCCCTGCACGCGCGCAGTTTCCGACTTCGACACCAACACCTTCAGCCGTTCGATTTCCGCTCTGCGCTGCACGGCCTGTTTTCGCAGGTCGATGATCTGCTGCTCCAACTCCAACGGAGTCTCGGCCCAGGGTCGAAACGCGAACAGGCCTGCAACGATGTTCGCCAGCAGCAGCACACCGACGATGATGCGGCCCCTGTTCCGCGGATCGCGCACCGCCGGGCGCGCCGGCAGGTTCACCGCCAGTTTCGATTGCAGCGCCTTAAGCTTAGAATTTCTGGGCATAATTCACATTGACCCGGTAGCGGAACATTGGTTCTGTTTGCGAAGGCGGCAGCCAGGTGGCGACATGAGTGGCGCCGAACTG